>DASUAV010000212.1:0-6421 GCA_035763605.1 Candidatus Acidiferrales bacterium | reverse complement strand
AATTCAGGTTGCGGCCACGTCCGCGCTTTCCTAAACTTAGGTGGTTGTACTTACAACTGAGACCAGAGGCAGTAGGGGACCTAGATGACGAACCACCCGGCCAGGCGCTGTACGGCATTCTCTAAGATGTTCGGAAAATTGGTTGTGCTCGTGACGATCGCGGCGCTTTTCCCGTGGCTAGCGTCCGCGCACACCGGTGGCAAGACGTATTCGCGTCGGCGCGTACTGGCGCATCACACCGCCGTTCACCACGCAACGATGAAAACGGCGGCTGTGCGGATTCATCGCCGGTATCGCCATCCCTGGCTCTCGACATATATTCCTAATCCTGCCGCGGGAGACAACACACAGTTCGATGACCCGATAGTTCGCCAAGCGGCGCTCGAAGCGCTGGGCGAGCAGAACGGCACCGTCGTCGCCGTGGATCCTTCAAATGGAAAAATTCTAAGCATAGTCAATCAGAAGCTGGCGTACTCGGCGGGATTCGAACCGTGCTCGACGCTGAAGCCGGTCATCGCCGTCGCAGCGCTCGAGAATCACATCATCACGCCCGACTCGATGCTGCAAATTGGACGCCGCCGCTACATGGATTTGACTGAAGCGCTGGCGCACTCGAACAACGAATTTTTCCAGCAGCTCGGCGCGAAAATGGGATTCGATACCGTTTGGCATTACGACCACATTTTCGGGCTCGGCGAACGCGCCGGATACGGCATTGATGAAGAGCAGCCCGGGCTTTTGCCTTCCGCGCCTCCGAAATTCGGCGGCGTACAGCGCATGTGCAGCTTCGGCGAAGGCATTCGCATGACGCCGCTGCAACTCGCGTCCATTGTCGCCACCATTGCGAACGGCGGGACGATGTACTACTTGCAGTATCCGCAGAGCGCCGATGCCACGCAAAGTTTCCAGCCGCGAGTGCGCCGCACTCTGGAGATCGCGCCGCTGCTGCCGGATCTGCGTCAGGGAATGCTTGCGGCGGTTCTTTACGGAACTGCGCGGCAGAGCAACGATCCGGATGGCGAGCAATCGCTGGGCAAAACGGGGACGTGCAATGATCCCACGCAGGGCGGCAGGCTCGGCTGGTACGCATCCTATGCGGGGCAGCAGGATCCGAAAATCGTGCTCGTGGTTTTGCTGCGCGGATTGCAGCACATCGTCAACGGGCCGCACGCCGCGGATGTCGCCGGCAAGATTTATCACGACCTCTATCAGCAAAAGTATTTCGTAAGCAAACCGGCTGATGCGAGTGAGACTCCCGCTTTAGCAGGCGACTCGCCGCGCTGACGGATTCAGCCAAAAGGGATTTTCGCGCGATCTCACCGAAACGCTAACCTTGCGGTAATTTTATCCGTGAATTACAGTTAGGAAATTCTGCCCGGGTGGCGGAATGGCATACGCAGGGGACTTAAAATCCCCGGGCCGCAAGGCCGTGTGGGTTCGACTCCCACCCCGGGTACCACAACTCCGCTGAAATCAGTTGGCCAAGTTCCCATGCAAGTGGAACGGAACTATCGTGTAGTTATTTCCAACGCGTCTTTTCATCATATCGAGGCGCACTTCGCGTAAATCCGTCCAAGCGCAACACTTGGACATTTAGCGCCAGGAATCCTGTTTGGAATTCAAAATGCATCGATACGAATTGTCGCGTGCTTGGGCATCGAGATTCGATTCTAAGCGCGACACGAGGTGGAGTATGTGCACGATGAAATGCCCGCGGTGCGGCGGCACGGCCAGCAAGCCACAGCCTCAAGACGAGTTTAAGTGCGGCTCTTGCGGCTGGAGACTGGAATCGCGAATACCGGACGAAAGCAGCCGGCTTTCGCCGCTCTTGCAACCGCGACGATAAGCGCGTTTCATCGTTTCGTGAAATATCTCACCGCTATTTTCCGGCTTGCTGCTCGGGCGGTAAAGTGGGTTTAACGTACAGGTCAAACCAACGAAGCATCTCCCAAATCATGTCTTCGATGGATTCGCGCGCCGTGTAGCCGTGCGCCTCGTCGGGCAATTGCACGTAGCGCACGGAAGCGCCGTTGCCTTTGAGCGCCATAAATAGACGTTGTGACTGAATCGGGAATGTGCCGGAATTGTTGTCGGCCATGCCGTGAATCAGCAGAATCGGCGCATGGAACTGATTCGCGAACATGAATGGCGACATGTTGAAGTAAATTTGCGATGCCTGCCAGAACGAGCGCCTTTCATTTTGGAATCCGAACGGCGTAAGCGTGCGATTATACGCGCCGCTGCGCGCGACCCCCGCGCGGAAGAGCGTCGAATGCGCGAGCAGATTGGCGGTCATGAACGCGCCGTAACTGTGGCCGCCGACGCCGACGCGATTCGGATCAACGATGCCCATGTCCGCGGCTTTGTCTATGGCGGCTTTGGCGCTCGCGACGATTTGCTCGACGTAAGTGTCGTTCGCGGTTCGCGGCGGGCCGACTACGGGCATGGTGGCTCCGTCGAGGACCACGTAGCCATCGAGCAAGAACCACAACGGCGAGAGGCCGGTGAATTCCGTGAAGCGATTGGGCGAGCCGGTCACTTCGCCGGCTACGCGAGGGTCGCTGAATTCAACAGGGTAAGCCCAAACGACCGCGGGATAGCGCTGGCCCTCTTTGTAATCGGGCGGCAGATAGACGGTCATGGAGAGCGGAACGCCGTCAGCGCGTTTGTACGTGACGAGCTGTTTGCGAATTTTGAGCAGTTGCGGATTGGGATCGGCGTAATGCGAAAGCGCGCGCGGAGGATTTTGATTGGCGGCGTGCAGAAAATAATTTGGCGGCTCGGTGCTCGTTTCGCGGCGCGTGATGAATTGCGAGCCGTCCGGCGAAGCGAGCGCCACAACGTCTTCGTAGCTTTTGTCGTCGCAGTGGAAGACTCTCTCGGATTGCAACGTTTGCGTGTTCAAGCGATCGAGGAACGGGCGGTCGCCTTCTGGCGAAGCTCCCTGGCCAGCGAGAAAAATGTTGTCGCCGCTCTGGATGACAGCAATGTGACCGTTTGAAAGGGTGCGCTCGAGAGGCAGGCCGGGATTTTTGTAACGTTCGAGCGAATTCATGTCCCAGGCGAGGCGCGGTTTCGTGGAAGCGTCCTGCGGATTCAGGAACCAGGTGCGCGTGCGGGCCTGGGCGCGGTCAGTTTCGGAGACGATTGCCAGGTCGCCGCGCTCGCCCCAGAAAATTCGCCCGAAGCGGAATTCGGTGCGCGTTAACTCGGACGGCTGCGCGCTGAACGGCGCAGAAATCTGCATCAATTTGTCGCGATAGTCGGCCTTGGCGCGCGGATTGCCGCCATCGAGCGCTTCGACCCATGCAAGCGTGGCCGGGGCGCTTGGTTCCCATTCATAATCGCGCGGCCCGCTTACAACACCGCCGATCGGGATGGTTTCCCGCAGCGGAATGTCCGCGAGTTTGTACGCGACGTGGCCTGTACGATCCCAGACTTCAACGGTGTGCGCGAAATCTTCGAAGGGCCGCACGTAAGAATAGGGATGATGAATTTCCGAGACAAGAATCAAGCGGCCATTCGGCGAGAGATCATTCATGTTGAAAATCGCCGGCTTGCCAATCGGCGTTGACTTGCCGGTGGCGACATTGACAAATGCGAGCTGCGATTTCGCGTAGTAATCGAATTCCTGCTCGTCGAAGGGGCTGGTCAGCATGTCTTCGAACGTGGGAGCGGGCGCGGCTTTGCCGAAACTTTGGCGAACAATCGGCCCGTCAGGAATGCGCGCCTCGACGGGCGGCTGACCCGGATTTGCAGGAACTGTGCGGCAGAGGAGTTCGCGACTGCCGGGCGCCCACGAGCACGGCTGGGATTGAGTACGGCCGAAAGAGGAGAGCAGCGTGGTGTTAAGCGAGATTCCGGGAACACGATGAATCGTGCCGGTAGTCACGTCGCCCAGCCAAAGCTCAACGGATTTGTCTCCAGTGACCGTCAGAAAAAAATGTTTTCCGTCCGGCGCCCATTCGGGCCGCCCGAAGCCCTCGCCATACTCAAAAGAAATCTGTTTGGTACTGCCGTCGGCGATGCTCACAAGCGCGAGATGCGTGAGCCGCTGCGGCGCGTGCTGCCCGAAATTCGCAGGATCAATGCGCACGCCGGCAATGCGGAGCATTGGGCGCGCTAATTCGGAAATGGGCGGATAGCGCACCGGCTCGGCGAACAGCATTTCGTTCCCCTGCGGATTGACGAATGCCATCGGCGGCGCGGGCGCCAGCAGCACCTTTACAATTTCCGGCGAGGGCTTTTGGTATGTGCTTTGCGCGAAGCAGTTGGGCGCGGCAAAAACCACAATCGAAAAAGTAAGCAATGCGCTCAGGATCGGGCCCGAGACCAAACTGCGCCGATTTGCACGCGCCATGTGCGCCTCCTATGCAGACTTGTGGAACGAAATGCGAAGTGCCCTTCAACTGCACGTACAGACGCAAACAAGGGAGATTACGTTTCAATTCAGCAGAGAAGCCGCGGGTGCAATTACGCGCGTTGCAATTTTCGGCGATTGCCGCTTGAGCGGGGCCGAAATTGTGACGTATGATTTACGCCATGAGCGACAACAAAAAACCGATTTGGCATCCGGTGACGCACGTGATTGGCGCGGGCGCGGGCTGGCTGCTCGAGCGCGTGGTCAAGGCATTGGCAGCGACGGGAATTACGCCGAACGTGCTCACGGTAATCGGCATGGTCGTGAATGTGTGGGCCGCGGTGCTTTTTGCATACGGAGAGTTTCGCAGCGCGGCGGCGGTTTTGTTCTTGGCGGGATTTCTGGACATGGCTGACGGGCAAGTCGCGCGCAAAGCAGGACGCACAACAGCGTTCGGCGCGTTTCTCGATTCCACGCTCGATCGCTACTCGGATTTAGGACTGTACATGGGCCTCGTGGTGCATTACACGCTGATTGGACGCCCTTTTTACATGGGGCTGGCTGCTCTGGCAATGGCCAGCTCGTTCATGGTGAGCTATTCGCGCGCGCGCGCCGAGTCGCTGATTCCGCAGTGCAAAGTAGGATTCATGGAACGTCCGGAGCGTTTGGTGCTCTTGATTATTGGCGGAGCGTTTTGGAGAATGGCGCCGGCGCTCTGGGTGATCGCAGTGATTTCCACGCTCACCGTGATTCATCGCATCGTTTACACCTGGCAGGAAATTCGCGCTGGACGGATGGTTCCCGGGAATCGGGAATTGTTTTAGCGCGCCGGTTCACTTTTTGCAGTTCCTTCTGCGCTGGCGCTTCCTTCCGCTAACTGAGCCATGTGCTGCTCGATTGGGGCCGCGACAATCGCGTGAACGCGAGTGCTCAATTCTTCCGCATCATTTTTTTTCATCCCGACAGTTTCGATAGTGTCATGCAAATAGACCGTGATCCTTCCCGGATTCAACATCCAATCCCCAGTGCGAAAAAATTCATACGAGCCGACGATGCTCATTGGCACAATGGGCACTCCGAAACGAATCGCCAGACGAAAAACTCCTTTCTGGAATGGCCCTACGCGGCCGTCACGCGTGCGCGAGCCTTCGGCAAAAGCGATGAGGCTGACGCCGGACTTGAATGCTTCGCCTGCTTTGCGCGTCATTTCCTGCATGGCGGCGCGTGAGCGATTGTTTTCGTCGGGCACGGGAACATTTCCGAAGCGGCCCATCATCCAGCCGTACGCGGGGATTTTGAAATGCGACGCGAGCTCGAAGCCGCGCACGAATTGGGGAATCGCGGAGTAAATCACGAATGGGTCGAAGATATTGACGTGATTGCAGACGAAGAGGCTGGTGCGCTGCGGGTCAAATCGCGGCGAGCGTTTGACTTCGAATTTCACGCCAGCGACGCGCAAAATATTGCGAAAAAAAATGCGCTGTGGCTTATCGTTTTTGCGCGGGTCAACCACAGCGCCGAGCGCCACCAGCAGCGGACAAATGACGAAAAAATGCGCGCCGCTCGCTGCCCAGAGCGCGACCGAGCGCATTTTACGATAAACATTGCTCATACGATTACGTCCAGCGCGCCGGGAAGAATGTCGAGCTGCTCGCATTTGAGTTGCAGGCTTTCGCCGTCAATTGTCACGTTCACTGGGGCATCGAGCGAAAATTCTACGGAGCGCACGCCAGCGCGCGAGGCCATCGGGTGGTGAATATGCGTTCCGTCGAAAAGTGTTGGGAAATTGCGCAGCAGGCCGATGCGTCCGATGGGACCCCATCGAACGTATTCGATCAAGCCGTCGAACGCGTCGGCGTTGGGTGCGATGAGCATGTTGCCGCCGGTGAACTTTGTGTTGCTGAACGCGAGGAAGAGGCAGGGACGGCGGTCGAATTCTGCTGGGCCATCGGTGCGCATGGGAAAGGCGCGGCGTCGTAAACGAGCGAGGCACGCGAGCACGCTTAGCGTGTAGCCGAAATGACCGAAGGGCTTGAAGTAGCGATTGGCGACCTCCGCGGC
>DASUAV010000211.1:0-3846 GCA_035763605.1 Candidatus Acidiferrales bacterium | reverse complement strand
GCCGTGGGCGCGGATGCGCAGATTCCCGCGGAAGCCGAGGTGATTGACGGCACGGGGCTGACGGTTTATCCGGGCCTGATTGACGCGGGCACGACGGCGGGCTTGGGCGAAGCGGAAAATGCCGCGCCGACCGGCGGACGTCGCGGAGGAGGGCCTCGCGGGCCAGTTCCAGCGAAAATTTCGACGGGGCCGCAGGATCGTCCGCTGACCACGCCGTGGATTATCGCCGCTGACGAATTAAATCTCGCTGATCCGCGCATCATCAGTTGGCGCGAGGCGGGATTCACTACTGGACTTGTGCAGCCGGAAGAAGGAATTTTCCCGGGGCAAGGCTCAGTGATTGATTTTGCGAATGAGCCCGCCGGAGAAATGGTAGTGAAGCCGCGGGCGGCGCTGCCAATCGCGTTCGATACGGAGCCGAGTTTCGCGAGCTTTCCCAATTCGCTGATGGGCTCGATTGCGTACGTGCGGCAGGTGTTCAGCGACACGCGATGGTATCAGGATGCGGAAGTGGCTTACGCGGCGCATCGCGAAGGGCAGGAGCATCCGCCCTATGACCGCACGGAAGCGGTGCTTGGCGAAGCTCTGAAGTCGAACGAGCCGATTCTCATGCCGGCGAATGACCGGCTGGCAATTTATCGCGCGATTCGGCTGGCGAATGAGTGGCAGATTCACGCGGACATGTATGGCGCGCAGGACGGTTATGAGATGGCGAGCGAAATCGCGGCGAGCAAAATGCCGGTGTTCGTCAACGTGAACTGGCCACACATGCAAAAGGGCGCTGACGAGGAGCAGATCACGCTGCGCGAATTGCGTTTGTGGGATCGCGCGCCGTCGAGTCCCGCGGCGCTCGAGAAAGCGGGCGTGACCTTCGCGTTTTACTCCGGAGGAATCAAAGATCCAAAGGAAATTTTGAAGAACGTGAAGAAGGCGATTGACGCGGGGCTTTCACCGGAAGATGCGCTCAAAGCGCTGACGGTGAATCCGGCGAAGATGCTCGGCGTGGCGGATAGGCTTGGTTCGATTGCGCCGGGGAAAATCGGCAATCTGGTGGTGACAGACGGCGACATTTTCAACGAGAAGACGAAAATCAAAGATGTGTTCGTTGACGGGCACCGGTATCGCATTCACGAAGAGGTTTCGCCGGGGCCGCCCGCAGGAGGGCATCATCCGCCGATGCAATCGGGGAATGAGGGGGTGAGCCGATGAGAGCGGCGAAATTAACAATGATTCGCGGGCTGGCGATTTCGGTGGCGCTGACGGTTGCGTTGGCGATGATTCCGTTTGCGGCGCGCGCGCAGGAAAATTCGCAGGAAAATTCCGGCGTCACGCTCATAAAAAACGCCACGATTATTACCATCACGCACGGGCGTATCGAGCACGGCTCGATTTTGATTCGCGATGGAAAAATCGCCGACGTGGGCACGAATGTTTCTGCGCCAGCTGATGCGAAGGTGATTGACGCGAGCGGGATGTTCGTGATGCCGGGAATTATTGATTGCCACACGCACGTCGCGGTGGATGGCGACGTAAATGAGGGAAGCCTCTCGGTTTCCTCCATGGCGAATATCCGAGACGTGCTGAACCCGGACGACGTGGACATTTACCGCGAGCTGGCGGGAGGAGTGGTGATCGGAAACGTGCTACACGGCAGCGCGAATCCGATTGGCGGGCAGACGATTGTGATTAAGCTGAAATACGGTGCGCCGCCGGATGATTTGCCGTTCCCCGGCGCGCTTCCGGGAATCAAATTCGCGCTCGGCGAAAACGTAAAGCACTCGAACTTCGGCGGGCCGATTCCGCGCTATCCGGAGACTCGCATGGGCGTGGAAGAAACGATTCGCGATGCGTTCACGCGCGCGAAGGCGTATCAGCAGGCGTGGTCCGATTACAATCGGCGAAAAGCGGCGGGCGAGCAGAATTTGATTCCGCCGCGTCGCGACGTGCAACTCGAGCCGCTGGTCGAAGTTCTCGAAGGCAAGCGCTACATCCACTGCCACTCGTACGTTTCGGACGAAATTCTGATGCTGATGCGCGTGGCCAGGGAATTTGGGTTCAAGGTGCGCACGTTCCAGCACGTTTTGGAAGGCTACAAAGTCGCGGATGAGATGGTGGCGAACGGTGTTGGCGGCTCGACGTTCTCCGATTGGTGGGCGTACAAAATGGAGGCGTATGAGGCGATTCCGTACAACGCCGCGCTGATGACGGATCGCGGCGTGATTGTTTCGGTGAATTCGGACGACGCCGACGAGGCGCGGCATTTGAATCAAGAAGCGGCAAAGAGCATGAAGTACGGCGACCTAAACGAAAATCAGGCGCTGCGGCTGGTAACGCTAAATCCGGCGATTCAGCTGGGAATTGATAATCGCGTTGGCTCGATCGAGCAGGGCAAGGACGCGGATTTGGTGATTTACAATCACGATCCGCTGAGCGTTTATGCGGTCGTGCAGAAAACCATCATTGACGGGAAGACTTATTTCGATCGCGAGGAAGATATCGCGAGGCGCGCTGGGCTGGCAAAAGAAAAGCAGGACCTCCTCGAAAAGGCGAAGAACGAAGGCAAGCCGGCAGTGAAAGCAGGAGAGGAAGCGAAGAAACCGGAAAAGAAGAAGCCGCATGAGAAGTCCAGGAAAAGCAAAAAGCCGGGAGCGGCTCCTGAGTTCTCCGGAATGGTTGCCGGGGGTGCGCGATGAAAATTCATATGACGCGCCGGAGTTCAATCGTGACGAATGCAAATTCCTCGCGCCGAAGGCAGGCGCTCGGAATGACAGTCTTTTTTTGGTCACGAGCCATTAGCGCCCCTGACCGTCGCTATGACCACAGCGCAGCATTCGCACGCAACTTGTTGATGGCGTTTTGCGTGCTGATGCTGGCGCTGGCTTTGCCTGCAGTTGCGCAGAATGCGTCCGCGCCGGATTCCGGCGTTTACGCCATCAAGGGCGCGAGGATTTTCACGCTGGCGGGCGCGCCGATTGATAACGGCACGATTGTTATTCGCGACGGAAAAATTGCGGCGGTCGGCGCAAACGTGCAGATTCCCTCGGACGCGAAGGTGATTGACGCGACAGGGCTGGAAGTTTATCCCGGGATGTTCGACCCGGTTACACAGATCGGGCTCGAAGAAGTTGGAGCAGTGAAAGCGACCGTGGACACGGTTGAAACTGGCGAGTTCAATCCGGACGTGACTGCGGCGACGGCGTTCAATGCGGATAGCGCGCATGTGGACGTAACGCGCGCTGACGGCATAACTGAAGCCCTTACTGTTCCTGGTTCGTTGGGCGGCGGCTTTGGCGGGGGCGGCGGCTCGGTGATTGGAGGGAATGCTTCGGCCGTGGATCTCGGCGGGTGGAACATCAACGATATGGTGATCCGGCGCGACGCAGCGATGGAACTAACCTGGCCAACGATTGCGGCTGGCTCGTTCGACCCGGAGACGTTTTCTTTTCGACGCCTGCCGTTCGACGAAGCGAAGAAGCAGTATCAGAAGCGCGTGGACGCGCTTTCGGATCTGTTCGACAAGGCGCGCCATTACGGGCAAGCGATGCAGAGCGGCGCGACGAACTTTCCGCAGGATTTGAAGCTCGCCGCTCTCGCGCGTGTTGTGGATGGTCAGGAACCGCTGCTGGTTATTGCTAATAGTGATCGAGATATTCGTCATGCCATCGAATTCTCCGAGGCGCAGAAAGTGCACATGATTCTCGCCGGTGCCGCGGACGCGTGGAAAACGGTGGACCTGCTGAAGAAAGACAGTATTCCGGTAATCATCGGGCCGGTTCTCAGCATTCGGCAGCAGGATGATGATGCCTACGACGCGGAGTATTCGCTGGGGGCGAAGCTCTATTCCGC
>DASUAV010000210.1:0-5452 GCA_035763605.1 Candidatus Acidiferrales bacterium | reverse complement strand
CGCGGCTGGCCTTCCACTTGCCCAGCGTAAAAACCTTTCGTGTGCAGATCGTTGTACGTGGGACAAGTTTGCAGCACGTCCACGAGCGCGCTGCCGCGATGCTCGATGGCTTGCGCGATAATTTCGGAAAGATATTTCGTGTCGAGTGCATAGCCGCGCGCAACAAACGTGTATCCGCACGCGAGCGCCAGCAAAATCGGATTGATGGCGTCCATAATGGAAACTTCCGACATGGATTTGGTTTTTTGTCCTTTGGCAATCGTGGGCGAAGCCTGGCCTTTCGTGAGCGCGTAGACGTCGTTGTTCATCACCACGTAAGTGATATTCAAATTGCGCCGCCCACCGGCGACAAAATGCCCGCCGCCGATTCCGTACGCGTCGCCATCGCCGCCCACGCCAATCACCGTCAAATCGTGATTCGCAAGTTTCATCGCGGTCACCGAAGGCATCACGCGGCCGTGCAGCGTGTGGAACGAGTACGCCTGCATGTAATGCGCCGTTTTTCCGGCGCAGCCGATTCCGCTGATGACCGCGACGCGATGCGGCGGCACGTGCAATTTCGCGAGCGCCATCTGAATCGCCGAAACCACGCCAAAGTCGCCGCAGCCCGGGCACCAATCATTGTGAACGTCCGACTTGAAATCGCCGGGCTGAAAAGTCTTCACTTCTGCAATCGTTGTGCTCATCCTAGGCCTCGATTTGTTCTCAACTGACCACTGACCACTGACTGACCACTTCTTTTCACTATCTGTTATATCCGGGCGGCAGCGGCACCATCGGCGCGAGCATTTTTGGATGGCTCTCGCGCAAGTGAATCATCTCGTCAAATTCGCGGTTGCCCTGGCCTTCCTCTACGATGCGACCCTGCGAAATCACCAGCCGCTCCGGCGCGCCCGGACGCGCTGCCTCGAGCGCCACCATGATTTCGCCTTCTGAAAATGGACGCCCGTCATATTTCACCACGCTGTGATGAACAGAAACGCCGGTCTCGGCGCGAATCACCTGCGCCAACTGGCCCGAATAATTTCCGTCGAAGCAGACCACGCGTTCCGCGCGCGACAAAATATTTTTCACTGCTTCCACGGGGAACGGCTTCATCATGCGCATCTGCAGCATCGCGAATGTTTTGTGGCTCGCGTCCGCGTGATGCAGGGCGTCATAGACAGCGCCTTTCGTCGAGCCCCAGCAAACGGCCAGCACGGGAATTTTCTGCGGCGCCGCCGGCCCGTGGAATTTGAATTTCTTGCTCTCGGCAATTTCGCGCGCCGCCAAATTCACCTTGCCCATGCGCTTTTCGACCATCGCGAGCCGGTTGCCGATGCCCTCGGTGATGTGTCCGCGGGGATCGTGCTCGTCAGACGTTGACCAGAAAATTCCGCCTTCCTGCCCGGGAACGGTTCGCGGACTCACGCCATCTTTCGTGAACGCGTAGCGCTCGTAGTTTCCATTTGTGTTGGCAGGCTTCACCAGCCCGCGATCGATTTTCAAATTCGCGGTGTTGAACGGCGCGAGCGTCTGGTAACAGCTGGCCATGTGTTTATCCACGAGCACAATCACGGGAAGTTGATAACGGTCGGCGTAATTGAACGCGTCAAACGTGTCGTAAAAACATTCCTCGATATCGCCGGGGGCCATCACGATGCGCGGAATGTCGCCCTGGCCCGCGTGCAGCGCGAAGAGCAGATCGCCCTGCTCCTGCCGCGTCGGCAATCCGGTGGAAGGTCCGCCGCGCTGATAGAGCAGCACGACCGGGCCGGGAGCTTCGGTAATCGCGGCGAATCCCAATCCCTCCGGCATTAGCGAAAATCCCGGACCGGAAGTGGAAGTCGAAGCGCGCACGCCGCCATGCGCGCCCATGACTGCGGCGTCAATCGCGGAGACTTCATCCTCAGTTTGCAGCACGACGAGATTCTGCTCGCCCTGATAACCCTCGAGATAGACGCTCTCGTCCGTCGCCGGTGAAATCGGATAGTACGTTTGCAATCCGCATCCCGCTTTGATTTTTGCCATGCCAACGGCTTGCGTGCCTTTGACTAAAATTTGCTCGCGTTTCGCGGGCGCTTGCGGCAAAGAAAATTTCAGTTGATGTGCGAATCGCTCCTTCGCGTATTCGTATGCGTACCGCGCCGCGTTCACGTTCAGGTCCGCGACTTTTCCGGCCTTTGCACCGAAGCTGTCGCGAATTGCGACGGCCACCGGTTCGAAATCGAATCCCACCGCACCCGTCGAAGCGCCGAGCGCCAGCGTATTGGTCATGATGCGATACGCGCGCGCCTGTCCCGGCTTGCCGGCTTCGCTGAGCGCGCGTTCGAGCAATTCCGCGTAGGGCATTTCCCAGAGAAAAATATCTTTGCCAGTGATGGTTTCCGCGAAGCGCTTCTGCTCCACATCGTAAAGAATTGCGCCGCCGGCGGCGACTTCGTGGACGTGACCGCGATGCGCCGGAAATTCGTGGTAGAGATCGCCGATGAGCGTTTCTTCGTCAAGCGACGAGAGCAGATGCACCTCGTCCACGTGCGAACTCACCGGCTCGTCGGAAATTCGCAGCTTGTACGCGCTGTGCTTGCCTTTGATGTTCGAGTGATACTCGATCTGGCCGAAAACGTAATAGCCTGAGCGGCTCAGCGCTTTCGCGAAAATTTCCGCGCTCACGTTCAAGCCGCTTCCTTGCGGCCCGCCAATCATCCAGCAAAAATACGCTCCCATTGGCTCTCCATCTTGAAATTCTGGCCCTGAAATTCTGGCGCGATTCCCCCCGCTCGATTCGCTGCCGCACACTTCTGCTGCGGCGCAATCGCTGGAGCGAGGGAATCCTCACTATCCGGCTAGTTTACAACGATAGCATAGCCCGGCAGTCGTCAAAATTCAAAGCAGCAGCCGCTTGTGGCGGGGTTCCACTGAACTTTTCGCTTCGCCTCTGCGTAATATCTAACGTGGTCAGCCGAGCCGTTTCCGAGTGATTCTCTTCGCAGCGGATCTTTCGCGTGAGACGAGGTGAGCCTGTGACGGAATTTTTCACCGCGCAACTTAGACAAGTACTTCGCCGATTGCGCCGTGCGCCACTATTCACTTTTCTGACGCTGCTGATGCTGGCCGCCGGCGTGGGAGCGAACGTCGCGGTGTTCAGCGTTCTGGAAGGCGTGTTGCTGAAGCCGCTGCCGTATCCTCATCCCGACGAACTCGTCGGAGTGTGGCTTAGCGCGCCCGGTATAAGTCTGCTGGACGCACAATTATCGCCCGCCGATTACCTCATTTACAGCGAGCAAAACCGCAGCTTCCAGGATTTCGGCCTTTACAACACCGATTCCGATACAGTCACCGGCGCGGGCGAACCGGAGCAGGTTCCCGCGCTTGATGTCACCTACGGCACGCTGGCGGCTCTCGGTGTGAAACCAGCATTCGGACGGCTCTTCAATCCCGACGATGATCTGCCCAGCGCGCCGCAAACTGTTCTTCTTAGCTATGGCTATTGGCAGCGCAAATTCGGCGGGAACCGCACTGTCCTCGGTCGCGCGCTCACAGTAGATGGCAAGCCGCGGCAAATCATCGGCGTCCTGCCGCAGAATTTTCGATTTTTCGACCAGTCGGACGCCGCTCTGCTTACTCCTGACCAATTCGATCGCAGCAAAACCACACTTGGCCAGTACAGCTACAGCGCGGTCGCGCGTCTCAGGCCCGGCGTTACCATCGAAAAAGCCGACGCCGATGTCGCGCGCATGTTGCCCATCGTCATGCGCTCTTTTTCTCCGCCACCCGGTTTTAGCCTCGACATTTTCAAACAGGCCCACATTGCGCCGAATCTTCGCCCGCTTAAACGCGACGTAGTCGGCGACATTGGAACGCTTCTTTGGGTTCTGATGGGCAGCCTCGGGATGGTTCTACTGATCGCCTGCGCCAATGTGGCCAATCTTTTCCTCGTTCGCACCGAGGGACGGCAGCAGGAACTTGCAATTCGCACCGCACTTGGCGCCACGCGCGGCCGGATCGCCAAAGAACTGCTGTTCGAAAGCCTTGTGATTGGCTTCATCGGCAGCGTTCTCGGCCTCGGAGTCGCTTATGCCGCCATTCGCCTTCTCGTGAAGCTTGCGCCTTCCGGGCTTCCGCGACTCGGCGACATCGGCGTTGATGCGAGCGTTTTGCTTTTCACTCTGGCAGTTGCGATTTTCACCAGTCTGCTTTTTGGGATTGTTCCCGTGCTCAAGTACGCAGGCGCAACTGCCGGCACCGGCCTGCGCGAAGGCGGCCGCACCTTGAGCCAGAGCCGCGAACGTCACCGCGCTCGCAATGCGCTGGTCACGTTCCAGGTAGCGCTGGCTTTGGTCCTGCTAATTTGCTCCGGCCTGATGATCCGCAGTTTTCGAACGCTCATGCACGTCAATCCCGGATTTGCGGCGGCCGGCGTCCAAACATTTCGCATCGAGATTCCGCACTCAGAAATTTCCAATGACGAGCAGGTTCCGCGAGTCGAGCAGCAAATGCGCGACAAAATCGCCGCTCTTCCCGGCGTTTCCGACGTCGCATTCTCGAATGCCATTCCGATGGACGGCCAGCAATGGCAGGATGCATTGCTTGCGCAGGATCACATCAGTGCTCAGCCCAAGTTGCGCCAATTCAACACTGTTTCGCCCGAGTATTTCGCTACTTTGCACATTCCCATGATTGCCGGCCGCGTGTTCACCTGGTCGGAAATTTACAACAAAATCCCCGTCGCCATTATTGGCGAGAATTTTGCGCGCGAATACTGGGGTACGCCGGCGAATGCCCTCGGCAAGCGCATCCGTGTTTCCACCGTGGATGATTGGGCGCAAATCGTCGGCGTTGCCGGCAACGTTCACTACAACGGAATGACCGAGAACGCGCCATCGAGCGTGTATTTCCCAATTATGGCCGCGAAGTTCGAGTCCGCTCCTGTTCGTGTCGAACGAAGTCCAGCATTCACGGTTCGCACCTCGCGCGCCGGTTCGCAGGCGCTGCTGAATGAAATTCGGCAAGCGGTCTGGTCGGTCGATCGCAACATTCCGCTTTCGAACATTCACACACTTGATTATTTTTATGGCAAATCCATAGCGCGGACTTCTTTCACGCTCATCATGTTGGGAATCGCGGGCGCGATGGCGCTGCTGCTTGGAACGGTTGGGCTCTATGGCGTGATCGCCTATTCCGTTTCGCAGCGCACGCGCGAAATCGGCATTCGCATGGCGCTCGGTGCGCAGCAAAACACGCTCACGCTGATGTTTGTCCGGCAGGGATTGTGGCTTGCGGTCGTCGGTGTCGCGTTCGGGCTCGCCGCCGCTTTTGGAGTGATGCGTTTCATTTCGTCGCTGCTCTATGGCGTCAGCGCGTTCGATCCCCTGACGTACATCTCTGTCAGCGCCGCGCTACTGGCGATTGCTTTGCTGGCAAGCTATTTGCCATCACGCCGCGCCGCCGGTGTGGACCCTTCTGAGGCTCT
>DASUAV010000209.1:0-21330 GCA_035763605.1 Candidatus Acidiferrales bacterium | reverse complement strand
ACCGATTCTTCCGCGAAGATTCTCACGCCGCAGCAGGCGTTGAATCTTCGCCGCATTGCCGATTTGCGCTTCTCGCCCGATGACTCTCGCCTGGCTTTCACTGTCGTTGAGCCGCCAAAAGGAACGGAAAACCCATCGCACATCTGGCTCCTCGACGTCTCCACAAAGCAAGCGCGCCAGTACACCTACTCCGAAAAGTCCGAAAATTCTCCGCGCTGGTCGCCCGACGGGAAATTCCTCGCATTTCTTTCTAACCGCGATGGTGACCGCCAGATTTATCTTGCGCCCTCGAACGGTGGCGATGCCTACGCCATCACTCACGGCAAACGTAGCATCGGTTCATTCGAATGGTCGCCAGATGGCAAGCGGATTGCGTTCCTCGCGTCGGATGAGCCTACCGAAGTCGAGCAAAAGAAGGAAAAAGACAAAGACGACGCCACAGTCGTCGATCAGGACGACAAACACAGCCGTGTGTGGCTCCTCGATGTGGACGCTAAGAAAGTGCGACCCATTACCGATGAAAAGTGGGAAGTTCGCGAACTCGCCTGGCTACCGGACGGCAGCCGTCTGATTGTCTCCGCCACAGATCATCCCGAATCCGATGACGACACCAATCGTATTTTTTCGCTGGATCTTTCCAGTGGCCAGATGGCTGAGCTCCTCGCGCCCAAAGGTCCGTTCGGCGAAATCCGCGTATCGCCCGATGGTAAGGAATTCTCCTACATCGGCGCGCGCGTGGACGGCCCTGAGCCGCACGACGTCTACATCCACTCGACTGCCTTGTCGTCCGGATCGTCGGATCCCAGCCGCAATCTCACCGCGTCGAGTCTCGATCGCGCGACGAACGGCGTCGAATGGCGCTCGGACGGCAGCGTCATGGCTGTCGCTGAGACTGGCTTCAAGAGCACGCTGTACTCGGTCGATTCAAACGGCCATGCCTCTGCGCTCAAAAGTGCGACTCCCAATCCTCGCTCCTATGCCATCTCCAGTTCCGGCGCGCTCGCCTTTGTCGGCGGCTCCGCCACGGAACCTCCCGAAATTTATCTGGCAACTTCCGGTTCGTCTGCCGAGCGCGTCACCAATCTCAATTCGAGCTGGAATTCCGTCACCCTCGCCAAGCCTGAATTCTTTCATTACAAAAGTTTCGACGGTCTGCCCATCGAAGGCGAACTTCTCAAGCCTCTCAACTACGACGGCCATTCGCGTGTCCCCACCGTGATAATGGTGCATGGCGGCCCGACTGGCGCGTGGTCCGATTCGATTGACACTTGGGGCCAGCTTCTCGCCGCGCGCGGTTTCGCTGTCGCTTACTTCAACATTCGCGGTTCAACCGGCTACGGCGAAAAATTCGTAGAAATGAATCGCGCCGATTGGGGCGGCGCCGATTTTCGCGATGTCATGTCCGGGGTGGATTACCTCATCAGGCAAGGAATTGCCGACCCGAACAAGCTTGGCATCGGCGGCTGGTCTTATGGCGGTTACATGTCCGAATGGGCCATCACACAGACGGACCGTTTCAAATGCGCCGTCTCCGGCGCGGGTATGGTTGATCTCATCTCCGAATTCAATACTGAACGCGGTCCCTCCTACGACAAATGGTTCTGGGGCTTGCCCTACGACCATCCGGAGGGCTTCTTGAATCATTCGCCCTTCCTGTACCTCAAACACGCTCACACGCCCATTCTCATTTTGCAGGGCATCAACGACACCACTGATCCGCTTGGCGAAAGCACCGGCCTCTATCGCGGTCTAAAGTTCTACGGCGACAAGGCCGTGCTCGTGGAGTACCCGCGCGAAAATCACGGCTTCCATGAAGAAAAACACGAACTCGATCGCCTCAATCGCATCATCGCCTGGTACGAACAATATCTGAAGTGAACGGTGGCGGGCATAGCCAGCTCAAAACGCATCGGCTGATTCTGAGCACATTCCCATTTTCTCGTGCTTTACACGCTTTCGCGGCCCGTGCTATCTTGCCTTCCATCACCGCCTCTCCAAAGCGCCAGGCGGCTGGGCCGTTCTCGACCTGCCGCACTTTTGTCTCGAAACTCTGCTCTCCACGCTATAAATTTGAGTTGAATCTCGCGCGCATCGCCCAGCGCGCCGAATTTCCCGAGGAGCAGCGTGCTCAAACTTCGCAAAGTCGAACTTTTCGGTTTCAAGTCGTTCTGCGAAAAGACCAACATTGTCTTCAGCGGCAGCGGCGTCACTTGCATCATCGGACCCAACGGCTGCGGCAAATCCAACGTAGTTGATGCCATCTCCTGGGTTCTCGGCGAGCAAAGCCACAAAATGCTCCGCGCCGAACGCATGTCCGATTGCATTTTCAATGGGACCGCTAAGCGCCCCCCCATGGGACTATCCGAAGTCACCCTGACTCTCGTTGATCCCGAACTTGCCGAAGCCGCCGCCAAAGTGCTCGGCGGTGAACCCGCCGAAGCAACTTCCGCTTCTGCCGAATCCGCGCCGCCCGCGATTGTTCCTGAAGCCGAATCTTCCGCTGCAGAGACCAGCGCTCCGGTCGAAACCGCGGATCTCAATTCCGAAAAATCCGGCAAGCCGTTCAAAAAGCGTGGCGCAGAAAAGCCCGCAATCGTTCTCAAGCCCGGCGAAGTCGTCGTCGCTCGCCGCCTTTACCGCTCTGGACAGAGCGAATATCTCATCAATGGCCGCGTCGCCCGCCTTCGTGATGTTCAGGAACTTTTCATGGGCATGGGCCTGGGCCCGGATTCCTATGCCATCATCGAACAAGGACGAATTGGCCAAATCCTCAATTCGCGTCCCATGGACCGCCGCGCTCTCATCGAAGAAGCCGCCGGCATCACCGTTTTCAAAACCAAGCGCCGCCTCGCCGAAGCCAAGCTCGAAGCCGCGAAAGTAAATCTCTCGCGCGTCAACGACATTCTCGTCGAAGTCGAAAAGCAACTCGCTTCGCTCAAGCGCCAGGCCTCCAAAGCCCGCCGCTACGCCGAGTTGCGCGACGAAATGCGCGGCCTCATGCGCACCGTTCTTGCCAGTAAAGCGCGCCAGCTCGAAATCGAAGTCGAACGCCTCGAATCCGCTCTCGCCGAACTGGTTGCCGCGGAATCCGCTGAGTCCGCCGCCATTCGCGAAATCGAAGCCGAGCAGGAGCGGCTGGATGTTCGGAATTACGAACTCGAAACCGAATTGCGCCAGATTCACAATCTGCTCAATCAATCGGCGCTTGAACTCGACCGCGCCGAGAATCGCATCGCTTTCAATCGCGAGCAGGAAGCGCAAATCGCTTCACGTGTTTCTCAACTCGCCGCCGAAATTGCGCAGGCCGAACAACAGGCTTCGAGCGCCGAATCCCGACTTGCCGCGCATCGCGAGAGTTCTTCGAAGTTACGCGAGGAAGCCGCGCGGCTCGATTCGCACTTACAGGATTTTGCCGCGCAGCTTGAATCCTCGGCCGAGGAGCAGTCTTCGCTCGAGCAGCTCATCTCAAGCCTGCGCGATGCGGCCTCCCGCAGCGGAGAAGATTCCGTTCGCGCGCAGGTCGAATCCTTGCAAGCGGAGGATCTCGCGGCTCGTTTTGCCGCCGAGCACGCCCAGCGGGAAGCCGCCCGCGTACGGCTCGAACAGGATTCCCAGGAAAAACTCGCGCAGGTCAGTGCTGCGGAAGCTCAGCACCAGCAGGCCGAAGCTGCTGCGCTCAATCTGGCTGAACAAGTCCGCCTGGCGCGGCACTCGCTCGGCGAATTGCGTCTTGCGCATCAGCACGCCGCCGCCAGCCACGAAAAGACTCGCGAAGAACTTGCCGCCGCCCGCGCCCGCCGAGGCTCGCTTGAGCAAATCCTCGATGAACGCGCCTACACCGCCGAAGCCGTCCAAAAACTTTTCTCCGCGAGCGCCGGCGCCGGTAGCGAATCCCGAGGTTTCCGCGCCGTCGGTGTCCTCGCCGATTACGCCGAAGTCGAAGAACAATATGAAGGCGCAGTCGAGCAGTTCCTGCGCGATGAACTCGAATACATTGTCGTCGAAACCTTCGATCACGCGCGCGCCGGCATCACTCTGCTTCGCGAAGAAATGGGCGGCCGCGCCACGTTTTTCGTCGATTCTCTACGCCATTTGAAGTATGAACCGAAGCATGCGGCGCCGATTTCTTCTCCGAGCCTCGTCTCGCGTCTCGATAACCTCGTGGATTTCAAAGAGCCGCTTGGCCCAGCCGCAAAACAATTCCTCTCCAAACTCCAATCCGCCTATCTCATCGAAACTTCCGCCGAAGCCGAAAAGCTCGCGCGCGAGAATCCCGAGCAATATTTCGTCACGCTCGACGGCACCTGTTTCCATGGCCGCATGGTCACGGGCGGCCGTCAGGGCGAGGCTGGCCCGCTCGCTCTCAAACGCGAACTCCGCATGCACGAAGCGGAAGTCGCTCGCCTGGAGCACGTTTTCTCCGGCACGCAAGCTGAGCTCCATCGGCTCGAGGAAAATCAGCGCCGCACGGAATCCGAATTGCAGCAATTGACCGCCGCGCTCGTCGAATCAGAAAAGTCCCGCGTCGCGGCCTTTCATCAGTTCGCGCAAGCCCAGGAAGAAGCCAGCCGCGCGCAATCCCAGCTCAGTCAAACTTCAGAGGAAGTTGCAAGACTCGCCGCCGAAGCCAGCCAGGCTCGCTCACGGGCCGCCGAGGCCCATGAAACTAGCCGGAACGCTCTCGCCTCTCGAACAGATGCAGAAGATCAAGCCTGCTCCGCTGCCGAACGGCTTGCCTCTCTCCGCGCTCAGCTTCAAACGCAACAAGGCGACCTCGCGCAGCGCCGCGAAGAATTCGCCGCCATTTCCGAGCGCCTCGCCAATGCTGAAACTCTTGAGTCTCGCCTCGCGGAAGAAACCGCACAGGCCCGCGAGCGATTCGCGGCCGTTACGAATCAACGCGACACTCTTTTCCGCGAAGCTGCCGAGCACGAGGCCGGCAATCTTCAGCTTGCCCAACAGGTCTCTCATCACCGCGCCGAAAAAGAGCAACTCGAGCAGCGCAATGCGGCTCTCGACGCCCAATGGAACTCGCTTCGCGAACGCGCCGGCTCGCTTGATGGCCAGCTTCGCGCCAAACGCGGCTCTTTCGAGCAGGTGCGCAGCAATCGCAATCAGCGAGAAATCGAAAAGGCCCGCAACGATTCCGATCGCGAGCATTTGCGCCAGACTTGCATTGCCGACGCCAATGCCCAGCCCGAAGAACTCATCGCCCAGCAAGCGCAGTTGCTCACAGGCGAAGAACTCGCCGTTTCCGAAGCTGCTTACGCTGAAAAGAAGGAACGTCTCGAATCCTTGGGCCCAGTCAACATGATGGCGCTCGAGGAATACCAGGAATGCGATCAGCGCAACGCTTTCCTGGCCCGTGAGCGCGATGACCTCGTCGAATCCATTCAAAATACCCAACAGGCCATCAACGAGCTCGATACAGTCTCGCGACAAAAGTTCGAAGAGGCTTTCAATGCCATCAACCGCAACTTCTCCGAAGCCTTTCGCGCTCTCTTCGGTGGCGGCACCGGCGAAATGCGTCTCACCGAACCCGACAGCTCCGGCGATTGCGGCATTGACATCGCCGCGCAGCCTCCCGGCAAGCGCCTGCAAAACATTCTGCTGCTTTCCGGCGGCGAGAAAGCCATGACTGCACTTGCGTTGCTCATTGCCGTCTTTCGTTTCCAGCCCAGTCCCTTCTGCATTCTCGACGAAGTGGACGCGCCTCTCGACGAAGCCAACGTCGGCCGCTTCAATCGCATGCTCACCGAGATGGGCGCGCACACCCAATTCATCATCGTCACCCATAATCGCAAGACGATGGAGATGGGTTCCGTGCTTTACGGCGTCACGATGCAGGAGCCCGGCGTCTCCAAACTCGTTTCCGTTCGCTGGGAGGAAGCCGCCGCCGAGCGTGCCAAGTCCACCGCTGCGTAAGAGTCAATTGGAACTTTTTGTCGCTGAAAAGTTCCCTCAGTCCGGATTTTTTCTCCGTTGACATCCGTTTTCTCTGCGCTAGAATCATCTCCTCATTTTCTGGAATAGGAAAAAAACCTTGGCCTCTCCCGGAATGTATCCAGCAATCTCACAAACTGATTTTTCGGGGCTGAAACTCATAGCCCGCGGTAAAGTTCGCGACATTTACGATCTCGGCGAACGCCTGCTCATCGTCGCCACGGACCGGCTGTCCGCTTTCGACGTGATCCTTCCCACGCCCATCCCGGATAAGGGCCGCGTGCTGACGCAACTTTCTCTTTTTTGGTTCGAAAAACTTTCCGGAATTGTGCCGCATCACGTCATCAGCGCCACCGATTTTTCTGGCGAACTCTCGCGCTACGCAAATGATCTTCGCGGGCGCTCCATGATTGTCCGCCGCACCGAGCCCATTCCCATTGAATGCGTCGCGCGCGGCTACATATCCGGCTCCGGCTTGAAGGATTATCGCTCGACAGGAAAAATTTGCGGCATTTCGCTCCCAGCAGGTCTGCGCGAATCCGATAAGTTGCCTGAACCCATTTTCACGCCCGCGACGAAGGCCACCACCGGTCACGACGAGAATATCTCTTTCGAACAAGCCGCCGCTCAAATCGGCGAGCCATTGGCAGCGCGCCTCCGCGACATCACTCTCGAAGTTTATCGCCGCGCTTCTGAATTCGCAGCCGAGCGCGGCATCATCATCGCCGACACCAAACTTGAGTTCGGCCTCGACCACGGAGAGCTTGTCTGGATCGACGAAGCTCTCACGCCGGATTCTTCGCGCTTCTGGCCCGCCGATTCGTACGAGCCCGGCAAGACGCAGCCCTCTTTCGACAAGCAATACGTGCGTGACTATCTTGAACGCATTGGCTGGAACAAGCAGCCGCCCGCGCCTGCGCTGCCTGTTGATGTCGTGAACGCCACGCGCGCAAAATATCGGGAAGCCTACAACCGCTTGACCGGCCACGAACTCGACTAAGCATTTCGCGCCAGTGCGCGAACGCAGAGCGCAACATGCCCAAGGACGGAATGGTGAAAGATCAGTTGGAAGCTCTTGTCACTCAGATGGTGGAGCGCGGAATCCTGCTCGAGGAAGCTCTTGCCGAGTTTGAACGCCGTTTCATCAAGCGCGCTATGGATCAGTCCGAAGGCAATCAGTGCCGCGCCGCGCGCACTCTTGGAATTCACCGCAACACTCTTAGTCGCAAAGTCGAGGAGTACAAAATCTCAAACGGTCGCCGCCACGCCTGACGTTTTGTCGCACCTTCGCCTTCCGAGTCATCCCGCGATCTCGCCCGATTTCTGAGGTGCCGTGCTAAAATGCCGTTCCTTTCGTTTTGAATCGTGGCGGGCTTTCACGGAATCCAATGCGCGAGGAGCGTTCTGTGCATAAGGTAATTATCATCGGAAGCGGGTGCGCCGGCCTCACTGCCGCGATTTACACGGCGCGAGCGAATCTGAAACCCCTTGTCATTGACGGGTTCGAACCTGGCGGCCAGCTTACCCTCACTACCTTAGTTGAAAACTTTCCCGGCTTTCCGAATGGCATTCTCGGTCCAGAACTTACAGAAGCAATGCGTAAGCAGGCTCAGCATTTCGGAGCCGAATTTCGGGCGGGTGCAGTCACGTCCGTTGATCTGAAGAAAAGACCATTCAAAATCGAAGCTGCGAAAGAAACGTTTGAGGCCGAAACACTGATTGTTGCTGCGGGCGCATCGGCCCGTCTTCTGGGGCTCGAGGCGGAGCGCCAGCTCATAGGACACGGAGTCTCGACCTGCGCCACTTGCGACGGCTATTTTTTTCGAGGTAAGGAAATTGCCGTGGTCGGAGGCGGAGACACGGCAATGGAAGAGGCCAATTTCCTGACCCGTTTTGCCAAGAAAGTCAGCATTCTCCACCGCCGCCGGGATTTTCGCGCTTCGAAAATCATGCTCGATCGCGCGCGCGCGAATGACAAAATCCGATTCGTTACACCTGTCGCCATTGAAGAGATCCTCGATCCGGCAAAACAAAACGTTGAAGCAGTAAAGCTCCGCAACCTTGAAGACAACACAACGTCCACGCTTCCGATTGACGGTCTTTTCATTGGCATTGGCCACGAGCCCAACACAAAAATATTCCGCGGGCAGCTCGATATGGATCCGAACGGCTACCTGAAAACTCATCATGGATCTCGTACGAATATCGAAGGAGTCTTTGCCGCGGGAGATGTGCAGGATCACGTCTACCGCCAGGCCATCACTGCTGCAGGCTCCGGCTGCATGGCCGCAATGGATGCTGAGAAATTTCTCGAATCTCTGTCTGAATAGTCTGGCGTTGGATCTTCGGCGTGAGCGCTCTCCGCGCGTTTTCAGACTTAGCGCCTTTTTATTGCATTCCCCGCGAGATGACTTTATTCTTTTTGCCGTCCTAATGCTCCGGTCTACTCTGCTAGCGCTTTCACAAAGTCCGAAAGTCCATCGGTTCGTCGTTCGCAATTCTTTAAGCCGTCGAGTGGTCCGTCGCTTCGTCGCCGGCGAATCCATCGCTGATGCTGTAAAAGCTGCCCGCGCCGTCAATCAGGCCGGCTGCCTTGCTTCCCTCGATTGTCTCGGCGAAAGCGTGTCCACGGAATCGGAAGCGCGCGCAGCCGCTGCCGTTTATGGATCGATGTTTGACCGCATTGCTTCGGAGCAACTCAATTGCAATGTCTCGCTGAAACTCACGCAGGTCGGCCTCGATATCAGCCAGCCGCTCTGCGAGAGTTTGCTCGAGGAGATCATCGCGCGCGCAGTTGCTCACCGGAATTTCATCCGTATAGATATGGAAGGCTCCGCCTACACGGAACGCACCATCAACATTTGCAAACGAATCCAAGCGAAGACCGACGCGGTCGGAACCGTTCTACAGTCGTATCTTTATCGCACGGAAAAAGATGCGCGCGATCTCACGGCCGCCGGAGTTCGTCTTCGACTTGTGAAGGGAGCCTATAAGGAACCGCCCGATATAGCGTTTGCGCAAAAATCGGATGTGGACGCGAATTACGTCAGGGTCATGAAAATTCTTTTGACCAGCGGACTCTATCACGGCATCGCGACGCACGATCCGCTCATGCATCAAGCCACCAAGGAGTTCGCCGCGGAGCAAGGGATTCGCAATGATCAGTTTGAGTTTCAAATGCTTTACGGTATTCGAACCGATTTGCAGCAGCAGCTCATTCGCGAAGGATACCGCCTGCGCGTCTACATTCCGTACGGCACGGATTGGTTTCCTTACTTTATGCGCCGCCTCGCTGAGCGCCCCGCCAATCTAAAATTTTTTGTATCGAACCTCTTTCGCGGATAGCGTCCGGATGTATGATTTGCCCGCTTCAATTTCTCGTTTAGGATAAGCCATGACTCGTCCCTCGTTTTTGTTGACTACGGCTGCTGTAATGATTTCCGGAATTTCTTTTTCTCTTTTGAATCCGCAGCCCTCGCGCACTGCTTCAGGGAGTGCCGCTATTCCGATGGCAACCGTCCACCGACAGCTTCACTTCGATGTTTCTATACCTCTCGCATCGCTTCGGAGGGAACACCGTTCGAGAGTCACATCCTACAATTTCAATTGCCAGTCCCGAGCAGGGTGCAGGCTCTCACCGGAAAATGCTCGCGATTATTTGCAACAGGAGAATCCTCCTGCTCCTTCAGTGCCGAACATTCCTGCCGCCGGCGCGGCTGTGGAACAAAATTCGCAAGGTGAACGAACCGCGCTTCCGGCGCTCGAAACTTTCGATGGCCTGGGCGCCGGATTCCAAGGTCCGCAAAGCAGCGCCAGTCCCGCGTTTTTCCGCAATCCCTCTGATAACAGCCTCGCGGTCGGCCCGAATCAGATCGTGCAAATCGTCAACTCACGGCTTGCCGTCTTCACGAAGCGAGGTTCGCGCTACACCAATAGCGGAACCGTGCTTTATGGTCCCGTTCCGACAAACACAATTTTTGCGGGATTTGGAGGCGTGTGCCAGGACCGCAACAACGGCGATGCAGTTGTACGTTACGATCAGCTTGCGAATCGCTGGCTCATTGTGATGCCAATTTTCAGCCCGATCCTGCCGGCGCAGCCGAACGCGCACGCCGCTTCACGCGCGGGTGAGCCGGCTAGGCCAGGCCACGCTTCGATTCCGGGCCCGCCGCAAGCGCCACCAGCGAATCCTGCGCGATTGCAAGGAACTTACGCCATGTGCTATGCGGTCAGTACGACCAGCGATCCTCTAGGCAAATATTATCGCTATGCTTTCCAGCGCAATTTATTTCCAGACTATCCGCGGCCGGCTGTCTGGCCGGATGGTTACTACGTGCCTACGAGCACCGGGGACACAGTCATCCAAAAACACGATTGCATCGCCGATCGCAACAAAATGCTACGCGGCCTTCCGGCTACAGAGCAGTGCATCGTGATTGACGGCGTGAACTTCCTGAATAATTCCGACATTGACGGCCAAGGACTCCCTCCGCACGACGCTCCCAACATCATGATGGCTGCGGGAGGCACGCAATTAAAAAAGATCTTCGATGACGATGGAATTTATTTCTGGAAAGTTCATGTGGACTGGCGTAATCCACAAAACACCAAAGCCGATGGCCCAGTGAAAATCCCTGTCGCGCCGTATCACTACCTTTGCGATGGCCAGCTAAGCAGCTGCGTTCCGCAGCCCGGCACGGACGTGAGGCTCGACGCTCAGGGCGATAAAATCATGCAGCGCCTCGTCTATCGTCGCATCGGAAATGACGAATACATCGTCGCGGCGCACTCCGTTGCCACGAAAGCGGGAGGCGGCGGAGTGCGCTGGTATGAATTCCGTCTCAATGAGCATCGCGACCCCACTCTCTATCAACAGGGCACGTATGCGCCGGACAATTTTTACCGATGGATGCCCAGCATCGATGTGGATAAGAATGGAGATATCGGTGTTGGCTACTCGTTCGGCGGCGCTCCGAATTTTGCGGGGCAGCGTTTCGCGGCGCGCCTCGCGTCGGACCCCAAAGGAATGCTCACGTTCCACGAAAGCGTACTGGCCGAAGGTGAGGCTGCGCAAACCAACACGCTTCGCTGGGAGGATTACACGACAACGGCAATGGATCCGAGCGACGACTGCACCTTCTGGTATGTCGGCGATTATCTTAAGGCCGGCACCAAACAGTACAGCACTCGAATCGGTGCTTTCCGAGTCCCAGGCCGCAATGAGCGCACAAAATAGCCGCGCATTCCTGGGCTTCCTTAGGCTTCTCTACGGATGTTGCTCTTTCAGCGTGTTTTCGATAAACGCCGTCACATTTGCTTTCAGTTTAGCGTGCGCTGATGGGTTGACGTACATCATGTGGCCCGCATCGTAATACTTCAATTGCACGTGGCTGCGCAGCTTTTCCGGCAAATTGAGGTGGTCCATCGTGTATTCCGTCTCGAAAAACGGCGTGGCCAGATCATAAATTCCATTTTCCACTTCTACGCGCAAATTCGGATTGGCAATGAGCGCCTCCGTCAGATCCGGTTCCACGTTCGGTGAACCCGGGAAACCGAATCCCCGCCCCTCAGCATGTTTCCAATCCCATTGCCCTCCGGCGAAGGTTTCGACCTCATAGGGCCTCTTCTGTTCGAACTTCAGATCCTGCCGGATATATTGGTTAAATGCCGCAGCGTACGCGCTGCTGATCGCCGCGGATTGAGGATCGCCCTGGGCGAACTCGGCCAACGGATCGTTGCTGTACCCCGAAAAGCGCGAGTCGAGCCGCCCGGTGGTTTGCCCCTTGGAGCGTTGCAGCTCCTGCATGAATTGCGGCAAAGCCACGCGTAAGTTTGCCTTCAATACGTAATCCGTGCTCAGGCCTGTAAATTCAGACATTTTCTTCGCGACGCTTTGCCGCTCCGACTCGCTGAGCTTTGATCCCTCAATCAGCGCGTGCGCGTAATCGCCCATCGCGAAATCCCGCGATTGCTGCAAAAAAGAGTTGATATCCGACGGACAGCTCATCACTTTGTGGTAGCACGCCGTTGCGGTGTAACTTGGCAGATACAGAACATAGGCCAGATCCTCGCCGGGGTAGAAAGAGATCGTCCCGAGGTCAAGCACCGACGACATCAGCACAATTCCGTTCAAATCAATGTTGTCGCGCGACTGCAAGTAATTTCCCAGTGCCGCGGAGCGGAACGTACCATAGCTCTCGCCAATCAGAAATTTCGGCGAGTTCCAGCGGTCATTCTCCGTGATGTATTGCACGATGAATTGCGCGAATGCCGCCACATCCTGATCCACACCCCAAAAATCTTTGTTCTGCGTTTTTCCGAGCGCGTGGCTGTAGCCCGTTCCCATGGCGTCGATGAAAACTTCATCCGTTGCCGGCAAAATGCTGTCCTCGTTATCCACCAGGTTATACGGCGCGGGCGGCGTTGGCGCCGCGTCAACCGTCGCGATGCGCTTCGGACCATAAGCGCCCATGTGAAGCCAAACGGTTGAAGAGCCCGGCCCGCCGTTATAGAAGAACGAAACCGGTCGCTGGCTTAGGTCCTTTTCATCCGAACGCGTATAGGCCACATAAAACATGCTCCCGGTCGGCTCGCCCTTTTGGTCCTTCAAAATAATTGTTCCGGCGGTCGCTTTGTACGGGATGGTCTGCCCGCCGATTCGGACCGTGTGGTCCGTTACGGACTTCTCCTCTTTTGCGTCCGCGTTCGCTTCCGGCGCTTTTTGTTCTTTGGCTTCCGGAGCGGGGCCTCTCCTCTCCTGCATCTGAGCCGAAGCGATTTTGGAATAGCCGCCTAGATTGAGAACAAACAGAAGAATGGCCACGGCACCAACAGGGACAATCTTTTTCATACGCTCACTCCCTTTTTTATATGCAATGCGAATGAATTGCGGAGGGATTCTATCTGTGTCCCTTAGGGTAAGTCAAAATGTGTCTTATCGTTCTTTTTTCGCGTCTTGCGGAACATCCGAAAAAAGTGCGCGATTGTCAGGCGCGCGCCTGGCGCGTTCGCCAGTATTCTTCCAATTGCTCAAGCGTACGGCCTTTTGTCTCCGGAACAAGTTTGTAGACGAAGATCCAAGCCAGTACACCGATGATGCCGTAGAGCCAGAAGGTCCACGAGCGTCCGAGCGAATGCAGCAAGCTCAGAAACGTCAGGGCGACCAGCAGATTCGCGCCCCAGTTGGCCACTGTGGCGACGGCCATGGCTTGTCCGCGAACGCGCAACGGGTAAATCTCGGAGATCATCAGCCAGAAAACCGGCCCGAGTCCAATGGCAAAGCAGGCCACATAAACCGCAAGGCTGATCACTGCAACCCAAGCGATTACGCTGGACAGCGAGGGGGACAAGAAGGCGAATCCCAGAATCGCCAGACTCAAAATCATTCCGATGAGGCCATACAAAAGTAAAGGACGCCTTCCGGCGCGATCAAGCTGCCGCAGAGCCACAATGGTCAACGCCACGTTCACGACACCAACTCCTGCTGTGGCCAGAATCGCCGCAGACGCGCTCGGGAAGCCGGCGAACTGAAAAATCGTCGGAGCGTAATAGATGACCGTGTTAATTCCGGTGAACTGCTGAAAAATCGCCAGACCGATTCCCACAATAAGCGCGGGTCTCACGGACGAGCTCAGAATTTCGCGCCATCCTCCTTCTTGCTTGCCGAGACTTTGCTCAATTTCTGAGATTTCCGCGTCCACGCTGCTGCTTTGCCTTATGCGCTTCAGAATTTCTCTGGCTCGCTCCGCCAACCCGCGGCTCATCAGCCATCGAGGGCTCTCCGGCACAAAAATCAATCCGATCACCAGAATGAGCGCAGGTATGGCGGCGACACCGAACATCCATCTCCAGGCCCGCGCGCCGGAAAGTCCGTAGTCCGCCAAATAGCTCACCACAATTCCGATGGTGATCATCAGCTGATTCAGCGAAACCAATTTCCCCCGCACTTGCGGCGGCGAGACCTCGGAGATGTACAGCGGCGCCGTAAACGAGGCAACGCCAATGGCAATTCCTACCACTACTCTTCCAATTGCCAGCCATGTCGGTGTGGGAGCTAGGGCGGTTCCGATCGCGCCGATGATAAACAAAATTCCGACCTGAATGAGAACGTTGCGGCGGCCGAAACGGTCCGCGAGCTTTCCGCCAAAAATCGCTCCAATGACAGCGCCGACCAGCACGGCGGAAACGACGACTTCTTCCTGGAAATCGTTCAGCGAAAAGTCTTTTTTGACAAATAGGATCGCTCCGGAGATCACGCCTGTGTCGTAGCCAAACAGCAACCCGGCTAACGCCGAAATCCAAGACACTACGGTGACAAACCGTCCCACATCCGTGTTGACACTCGCTGATGGCGCGGTTGACATTCTCCCGCCTCCGTATTCGCGTTCTCTAAAGATCGGCTCGGCCGCAACTCGGTGGATCAAATCCGCGCGCGCCGCGATACCTCAATTCAATTGCAGTCCCAGTGTAACTCAGCCGAGCCGTGGCCACGCCGCCGAGGCAGTGGGCTGCTCCTCATCTGGACATCCAGTCTTTTCCTGACGCTCCATTTACGCAAAGGCCTCTTCATCTGATGGTTGCAAAAGCATCTCTGCATGTTTACTTTGGAGTGGGCACTTCGGAGGATCCAACTCGCGGAGCAGGAATGCATCGAAAATTTTCGGGCTCAGCTCGCAACGAGCTAACCCGAAGGGAATTTATTGCGCACGTTGCTCGCCTCGGAGCCATTTCACCTCTTCTTGGCGCGGCAACCGCTTCTTTGGCATTCCCTTCTCAGCAGCTTTTGCCGCCGGTTTCTCCCGAACCGCCTTACAAACTCACTCTTTATGACGAAGATCTTTTAAACGACTACGAGCAAGCAGGCTGCCTTTACTTTTGGGAACAGGCCAATCCGAACACAGGGCTCGTCAAGGACCGTAGCACGCCCAGCGAATTCGACGACTACGATGTCGCCAGCATCGCAGCCACTGGTTTCGGTCTTACGGCCCTATGTATAGCGGATAAGCGCGGTTTCATTCCGAATCGCTCGGTTATTACGCGCGTCCGCGCCACTTTGGAATTTCTTGCCAATCGCATGTACAACCAGCATGGATTCTTCTATCACTTCGTGAACCTCAATACCGGCGAGCGCGCGTTTCAGTGTGAAGTCTCTTCTATAGATACAGGCCTGCTCCTTTGCGGAGTGCTCACCTGCCGCGAATACTTCAATGATCCGCAAATCCGCGCGCTCGCCACGCAGATTTTCGATCGTGTGGACTGGTTGTGGATGCTCGATCGAGGCCGCACTCTTTCGCACGGCTGGACGCCTGAGCACGGATTCCTCCCCTATCGCTGGAACACATATTGCGAGCTCATGCTGATCTATCTACTGGGTATCGGCTCGCGTACGCACGCTATTCCCGCCACTTCCTGGAACGCCTGGTGGCGTCCTATTTTCGATTACAAAGGCCTGCGCTACATTGGCTCCTATGCGCCCCTGTTCATCCACCAGTATTCTCATGCGTGGTTCGATTTTCGTGACAAACGCGACCATTATGCAAATTACTTCGACAATTCCATCGTGGCCACAAAGGCGCACCGCCTCTTTTGCATGAGCCTCCATTCGCGCTTTCCCGATTTCGCCGATAACATGTGGGGTGTCACCGCTTCAGACTCGATGGATGGTTATACGTGGTGGGGGGGACCTCCTCCGATCGGCGCGATAGACGGTACGCTCGTTCCTTGCGCCGCGGCCGGTTCGCTTCCATTCCTCCCGCGCGAAACTCTTCTCGTTCTTCACACGATGCGCCGCCGTTATGGCAAGAAACTTTGGCAGCGCTACGCGTTTCAGGATGCCTTCAATCCTCTAAAGAACTGGTACAACGCGGAAGTCGTCGGCATCAACACCGGCATTGGCGTACTGATGGCCGAAAATCTTCGCTCCGGTTTAATCTGGGAGACATTCATGAAAAACCCCGAAGCGCAGAATGGGATGAAATTCGCCGGGTTCCAACCCGAGCAGCCTGCTAGTACACCTCAATCAGGTCCAGCGCCTTCGGCGGCAGTGTTATCGTGATCTGATTGTTCTTTAGCTTTGCCTTCTCCGGCGGCGCCAACTTCGCTGCGTTTTTAAGGTCTGTGTATTGCTGTTGCGTCGGACTCGCCGGCTTTCCCATCGCTGCATAGGCAGGCAGTGCATCGCCGTGCTGCTCGTCCAATCTGTAAATGAGAATTTTGTGCCCGCCGCGCCAGCCATCAATCTCGAGCGTAACTTGCTTGGGCTGTCCTTCTGCTTTCGTATCTGAATAATTCCACACCGCAATTTCCAGTTTCTTTTTTCCGGCTCGCGTCGCCAGCGCCGAATCCGAATCCACCGGAATCCGTTCCGTCCCCAGCATGTGCAGCAACTTGTACGCATTGAACGACGGCTTCGGCACGCCGCCCTCGGCCACGAGGCCAAATCCGCCATAAAAAGGCGTCTTGATGATCCCCTGCTCCTCGAAGACATCGGAGAACGTCCAATAGCTCATGATGTTTACCAGCCCATCGCACTCGCGAATCGTATTCGCCATCCACGGACCCATAAAAAGCGAATCCGTCACCTCCGGCAAATTCATGTAGCTGGCGTTGTATTCGCTGAAAATCAGCGGCAATTGCGGCCGCGGGGACTGCGCGATTTCATCATGAACTTTCTTCACCGCGCGGCAAACCATGTCCCGCCGCGAAATGTTTTCGGTGGTCTTGAACACATTCTGGGCTGTATCGTCGCCATAAACATGGGTCGAAATGAAATCCACCGGAACGTCGTTTTGCGCATCGTGCTGAATGAAACTTGGCACCCACGCCGCCTGCGCCGTTGCTGGGCCGCCCACGCGAATCCGCGCATTCACGCGCTTCAAATCGCGCGCCGTGTGATCGTACAGCTCGTAATACGTGGCCTGCTTCGGCTCGCCCGCCCAAAAATCCAGATTCGGCTCGTTCCACACCTCGAAATACCATTGCGAAACTTCGTCGATGCCGTAGCGGGCAATCAGGTGCTGCGCGAATTTCGTAATCAAGTCTTCCCAAAGCGTCCAGTCCTTCGGCGGCGACACCACCGGGTGATACCAGAAGGCCTGATGAATCTCCTTCGACGCCAGTTGCGGCGGCATGAAGCTCATCTCCACAAACGGCCGCACGCCGTTCGCCAGCAGCCCGTCGTAAATCTGGTCCACGTAGGAGAAGTTGTAGACGGGATGGCCGTCCTTGGCTTCGCTGTAGAGTGCTACGTCGTCGTCGAAAATGCCGTGGAAGCGAACATAACCGAATCCCGTGATGGCTTTCACCGCGCGCAAATCGTCGCGATATTCGTCACGCAAGGTTAACGTCGCACGTCCCGAGCCGAACATCTCCTCCCAAAAATGCGGAAAGGGCGTCCCCGCTGATGCCGCATTCACGTGGATGACAGTCGCGGGCTGAGCTGCCGCTGTGCCCGTCTGCGCTTGTGCCGGAGCTCCGAGGAGCGACAGGACAATTAGGGTAAACAGGCACTGCCGCATACGTCCTAGCGCCAGAAACATGGTCACATTATGCAATGGAAGTCAGCCAGTTCACCAGAGGACAAACAGATTGCCCGAGATGAGGATTGATTGCCAATGACGGATAAGGACTGCTAATGACTTGACCGCTGGATTTACGCGGACACGCGAGCAACTCGTTCTGCAAAACGACCGGAATGCAGACAGCACACCTTGGGCAAAGTGCATTTATCTTGCGATTAGAAAAGATGATGTGGCTGATTCGAGAGTACTTAGCTCGACTTCTAATTTTTCATAGATCTTGCGATTAGAAATGCGCCGCGGCCGAGTACTAGGCAATTTTAGTACTCACTATACGACGGACTTTGGGCAGCAGCCGTTGCCTGCCCACCCGTGAATTCCAGCACATAGCAGGGTAAGCAGCGTAAAGGGCAGAGAATTAAGGAACCCCGAGGTATGCCGACACATGCCCGAGCTTGTCATTCAGAGTAAACGCGGCGGCGAACCGGCACGGTTTCCGATCCGCCGCTCGTTAGGCTAGAAGAACAATCGCGCCTGGAACTCGATTACGCGGCCAGAAAGCGCGCCAGGAGTGCGACCGAACGCGCCAGAATTACTCAAATCCGTGTTTCCACTTGAAAATGGAAATGGAGCTGGATTGAGCAAGTTAAAAGCGTTGAACATGTTTGCGCGGAATTCCAGCCCCGCATGTTCACCGAGAACCGAAGTAGTCGGAATCCCAAACGTTTTCGTCAGACTCAGGTCCACATCGTGATAATGCGGCCCGCGGAACGAGTTTCGCCCAATTTCAGCTCCTCCCCGCGGAAAGGGAACGGTGTTGCAGGTATCCACATTTGAGCAATCGGTCAGGAAATTGAAATTCGGATCCGGTGCATTGGCCGCGCGCGTATTCGTAGTCGGACAGATGCCGGTCATGAACTGCGCGTTGGACGGATTGCTGATGCAGCTGTGATTGTACGAGGGGGGATAGTCAGGCCGCAGCCCGTCGCCGTTCGGATCGTTGTTTTGCGGCCCGAACAAAATCGGAGTCCACGGGAATCCCGTATGCCACTCGAACAATCCGCTGATTCCCCATCCGCCGAGTGTCTTTCCTACGAAATCCGATCTTCCGTTGAAGATGGGCAATTGCCACACGCCCGCAATAATGATGTTATGTGTGATGTCGTAGTCGGACGGCCCACGATCCAATTGCTGATTAAGCCCCTGCAACTGCTGCGGGCCCAGTTCGAAAGACTCCGTGTCAATTGACTTTGCATACGTGTATGTGCCTGTCAGCGTAAACCCACGCGAGAATTGGTGCGCAACACTTGTGATAAGCGCGTTAAAATTCGCATTTACATCAGGCATTGCTTGGAAAATACGTCCGAAATTGATATTTCCTGTCGGATGCGGAGCACTGCAGGTCGTATTGGTAGGCCCGCACGGCTGTCCATCCGCTCCATCATTTTGGAACAGGTCGAAAGTATCGTCGAACGTGTCCCCGGGATACTGCCGATTCAAATCAATTAATCGTACAAGCCGGTGCGTGCTGCTCCCCGAGTAGCCGATGGAAAAAACGTCATTTTTTGTAAACGCCCACTGAACACCGGTCGAATACAAGTAGACGTATGCGGGGTTCAGATTGTGCGGAGCTGCGAAAATGTCCACACGGGTATCCGACGTACATGCCGCATTCGCACACAGGCCGCCCGTAGTGGGGTCGATCCCAAACGCCAAGTTCGGATTTGGCGCAAAACTAAATGGCGAATTGCTGGCGCCCAGTTCGTATTGAATTCCAAGCGACGAAGGCGACGTTGTTGGACCAGCGCAGCAGAGAAACGCACTGGCTTCAAACGGCGTGTTGGCGCGGGCCGGGCTCAAAATCGCGTCATAGATGCGGTTGTAAGCGATACCGAATCCACTCCGCACCACGAGTTTTCCGTTCAGCTGATTCGGTGACCATGCCACTCCGAGTCGCGGGCCAAAATCGTGTCCTGTTGAATCGTACAGATTGTGTCCTCCCGCCACGGCTGTGGTGTCCACAACTCTGCCGTTCACGATCCCATCCAAGCCCGGGCCTGCGAGCGCATAGTTGCTCACAACACCGTGCTCTTCCGAAAGCGGCGAATAATATTCCCATCGCATGCCGAGATTCACCGTCAGGTTCGGACGCATGTGCCAGTTGTCCTGCACAAAAAGTGCATAGTCGCTTGTGCGGAAGCTGCGGGAATCGTTCGCTTGTGCGCCGGTATTGGGATTAACCGTGATCTGTTCCAACTGAGGCTGATCGCTCGCAAAATTCAAAAATGATTCGAATTGGAACAGAGGCCGTGCATTTCCGTTTTCCGTGTTGTTGTCTTGCTCTTTTCGAATCTGCCCGCCCAACGAAATCGAATGGTTTCCAAAGATTTTCGTCAGCGTGTCGCGGAACTCATAAGTGTTCTGTGCGAAAATCCCCGGCGTCGTACCTGATGCTGGTACGCCCAAGTTCAGGCAGCATCCCAGAGGTTGTGCTGCTGCTGTGGGGTCGTTGAGCGGCACGGACGGATTCGCGAAATCGAACACGTTGAAAAAAGGAACGCCGAAATTCGTTCCCGAGGAAGAACTGATCTGATTGAAGTACCAGCGCGTCAGGTTCGCGCGCGCCTGGTTGACCATATTTGAGCCAATCGGGCGCGTCCAGCCAACGGTTGCGACCGTGTTGGTCGGCACTGTAGATAGGTTTTCGATCGGCCGATCTCCTCCTTGGAAATTATCCGTATGCGTTAGGTACAAGCTGCCAAAGAACTGATCGATTCCATGATGGAAATCCAGCCGGGCATTGTACTGGTTGGAATTCAGAGTGTTAGGGACAAGAATATCTACCTTCTCAAAATCTGGAATTCCATCCGGACCACCGCCGGGCGCGGTGCCCCCAGCATAATAAAACCCTGCCGGCTGATTCAATGAACAGCAATCAAAGGTATCGAGCGTCTGCACGATTGTGCGCGGCGCAATTCCCGGGAACGCAAATAACTGAGCGGCGATGCTGTCCGGTCGTAACGATGTCACGTATTGCCGAAACTCCGGCGTCTCCACAGGAACGTTCAGATCTACATGGGAGTTGTTGACGCGCGCCCCCTCATATGAGAAAAAGAAAAAAAGGTTATCGTGAATAATTGGTCCGCCGACGCTCCCGCCAAACTGCCGGAGCTTCTGATTGTTTCGCTGCGGATTTCCAAAAGGTCCGCGATACCTGTTGAATGAGTTCAAGCCCTTATCGTCAAACTTAATCAGGCCGCTTCCATGGAACTGATTTGTTCCATATTTCGATATCACTTTCGTAATCGCTCCGGAGTTGCGCCCATCCTCAGCGTCATAGTCGCTGGACGTTACGACAACTTCTTGCACAGATTCCTCGTTGGGCGTCAGCACAGCTGCCCCACCCCATTCCAAGCTGTTGATACTTACACCATCCAAGAAGTAGCTATTCGCGGACACGCGTTGACCGTTGCTAACAACTTGTACCTGGTTTTCTACCTGGAATATCTGATTGTTTGAACCACCAGGCCCTTGTTGCGATGGCAAGTTCGAAGATTGCCCGACTCCTGTTCTAGCCGAATCGCCAAACACCCCCGGAGTTAACCGAATCAGTTGAAAAGGATCTCGCCCGAACGATGGCAATTGCTCTATGGTTTCGCCCGATAGTGTTTTTGAGACGCTCGCATCCTGGGTCTGCAGGAGGGGCGTGGTTGCGCCGTTTACGGTGACTGTTTGATTTGCGCCGCCGACGGTGAGGGTCAAATCCAGGCCGCGGATCTGCTCCGCGAGGACGACCACGTCTTTCGTCTCGCTTTTCTGGAACCCGTTGGCCTCGATGGTCACGGTGTAATTCCCGGGCGGCAATTGTCCA
>DASUAV010000208.1:0-11329 GCA_035763605.1 Candidatus Acidiferrales bacterium | reverse complement strand
AGCGGCGGCGAAAATATTTCTTCCGTGGAAGTCGAGGGCATTTTGCTGCGGCATCCGGCGGTGAAGGAAGTGGCCGTGGTGGGCGCGCCGCACGACAAATGGGGCGAAACGCCGCACGCGTTTGTGGTTCTTCGCGATGGCTCGTCGCTTGCGGATGGCGAATTGAAGGAATTCGCGCGCGCGAACATGGCGCACTTCAAGGTTCCCACTGCGTTTACGGTTGTCGCGCAGTTGCCCAAAACCGCGACCGGGAAAATTCAGAAATTTGTCCTGCGCAGCGGCCGCGCGGCAATTGCGCTGCAATGATGAAGCGAGTGCCGCCAGCGCGCGCATTGTCAATTCAAAAGAACCCCAGCCCAACCACCCGCTCACCGCGGCGAGGAGCACCTGCCCTCCACACTGTCACTCCGAGGAGCGCCTACCTTCCACACTGTCATTCCGAGGAGCGTCTGCTCGCCACTGTTAGTGCGAGGAGCGCCCGCCTGCTACTCATTCACCACGATTCTAGTGCGAGGAGCACCCACGCACCGACTACTCGCTCACCACAAGATGCTAGTGCGAGGAGCACCTGCCCGCCACACTGTCATTCCGTTACCCCTCGCCACTATGCGGCTTTTAGCGAGCTCATTCACTCATGGCATGTGAAGGCGATAAGGCCAAATGCAGATTCCTCACTACGCTCGGAATGACAGTAGAGCGGGGGGGCGGCGCTGATTGCCGGTGTGCCTAATGCTGGTCGCATCCGCTCGGAATGACAGCAGCGAGGGTTTAGTTGCGGGAAAAGTACTGGACACTGTGCCTCGGCGTATGTGGACTGTCGCAAGAATGTCTGATAGCTTACCCGCATGAAACAGCCGTGGGATGCGATCGCGTGGTGGGAAATCCGACGGATTCCGTTTAACGTTGCGATAATCGCGGTCGGGATCCTGTCCGGATTTTTATTTGCGGTTATAGGTAGCCAGGTGCTTCAAGACCGGGATATTGGAAGCCCATTACTAGTGTTAGTTTTCTACGTACTGGCCGCTAATCTCTGCTACACACTGGGATGGCTTACGGAAATCCTTTGGAGCTGGGGAAGAACTGCTCAGACAGCAGCGATTCGTCCAAAGGTGTTCCGCGTTGGTTTGATCTTTTCGGCTGGCCTCACATTCTTGCCAGCAATCGTCATCACCCTGATTTGGATCGTCTGGAGGTTTCGGTAAGAAACCAAATCGAACCATCTCGCTGCTATCTCTGTTTGTGGACTTGTATCACTGCGGCGGAATCGGCGTTGGACGATAGTAAAATCCCATGTTCTCGGGCGGCGGCAGCACTTTTTCCTGCCGAAACTCGGTTTCGAGCGCGTCAATCTGATTGATTTTTTGCTGAATGACGCTGGACAGCTCGTCGTAGCGCACCAGCACGTTCCCGAGCCACGCTTCGCGATTCTGCGCGCGAAAACGCGCCGCGTACAAGTCGCGCACCTCCGCGAGGCGTTCGCGCAAGTCCTCGAGCCTGCCGTTGGTGGAACTGATGCCGATCAAATCGTTTTCCACCTGGCGCGTGTTGGCCATGTCCAGGTACGCATTCCAGTAGAGCGCGCTCATCTCCTGCGTGTACTCGAATTTCAATCCCAGCAAATCAACGCGTTGCGCCGCGAAAATCAAATCGTCGAGCGTGTCCGCGTTCATCCGCGCTTTGGCGCGATTGTCGAGCAAAGATTCCCACGCCTGCTCCGCGTCCACGCGCAATTCGTGCACCACGGGAGCAGCTTTCTCCGCCTGCTCCGCGCCCAATTTCGAAAACGGACTGGCCCAGAAATAATCCACGTGCGTGCCATCGAGCTTGACGCCGTGCAGCAGCGTGTTCGTTCCCGCGAGTTTGTTCAGCGCATCCTCAAACGTGTGATCCGTGTTGCGGTAAAACGCCCAGTCATAACTATCCATGAACTGCTCGACGGAGCTTTCTCCCGCCTGCCATCCGCAAGCCGCGCCGAAAATCAAGCCGGGCCAGTCCATTCCGCCCAATTCTTCGCCGCGATCTTTCCATTCCGTATTCAACTGGCCAATTGCGCCGTATTTCTGCCCATCGCGCGTCAAATTCCGTATGTTCATGAAGCCGGAATTGAAATCGGGATAGACTTTGCGCCAGTTGCCGATTCCCGGAGAAACAAAAATCGGCAAGCCGGCATTTTTGAAGGGATCGAGGTCCGCGTTGTAATCAGGCTGCACGCCGTAGGTCCACACCACCGCGATCAAATCTTTCGGCAGCGTCGGCAGCAGTTGCGGAAATTTTTCGGCGATGTCCGCCCAAAACATGGTCTGCTTGTGGAACGGCTTCAACATTCCATCGAGCTTGGCGATGTGCGCCAGATAAACCTGTCCGAGCCCTTGCTGCGCGATTAAATCTTTCGTTTTGCCCTGGCCAAGCTCGTTGGTTTCGTCCGCGCCAATGTGAAAAAACGGCCCGGGAAACAGCGGGGCCATTTCGGAAATCAATTTTCCGATGAGGTCGTAGCTTCCTGGCAGCGTGGGCGTAAGCACCGAGCCATGCGGCGTCTCCGCCAAATCGCTGTACGCGTCATAACGAAGAACATTGTGCAAATGGCCGAACGTCTCGAGCTCCGGCAGAATCGTCACGTGATATTTGTTCGCATACGCCACGAGCTGCGTGATTTCGTCCGGCGTGAGCGCGTTCGGCGGCGCAAAAATTCCGTTGCCCTTCACCGTGAACACGTCTTCCATGTACAGGCCGTACAAATTCAGCTTATACGCCGCGAGGGTGCGAATCTGCTTCTCCATGAACTCGAGCGTGGGAATCGGCCCTCGGCTGATGTCAATGCTCGCGCCGCGCCACTTCATGGCGGGCCAATCGCGAATCGCCACGACGGGGCATTCCAGCTGGTTCGCGTGCGCCGCCGCCGGGCGCAACAATTGTCTCAGCGTCTGCACGCCGTAGAACGCGCCCTGCTCGCTCGCGCCTGCGACCAAAATGCGCTGCCGCTCGGCCAAAATCGCGTACCCTTGCGGGTCAAATCCGCTTTGCATCGCGAGGCCCGACGTGCCCAGCGCGTCGCGCAGCCGCGCATCGTCCATCGCGTCGCCGATATAAATAAAATCCGAGCCGCCGGGCATGCGCTCCGCGTCGTCAATTTTCAACTTCGAACCCGTCCATCGCGCAATTTCGTCCGCAAGCATCTGCGCGCCGGCAAAATCGCGGCCGAATTTCTTCGCGACGATGATTTTCGTCTTGCGCGTGAGGCGAAACGGCTCGCCTGAATTCAATTTCACTTCGCGCGGCTGCGGCACTAGATTCAACTGCGCCGCCACAGTTGTCCCAGCATTCTGCGGCGGTTGTCCTTGCGCCTGACTCGGCGTCTGCTCGGGATTCTGCGCTGCCTGCTGCGATTGCTTCGCATTCGCCACACCCGCCGCCACAAAAATTCCGCTCACCGCGAACACCCACACAACCAACCCGCGCACTCCACTCTTCATGATTTCTCCTCAGCGAAGCCGTAGTATACTCGCGCCTCCGCGCCGCGTGGCGCATTTCCTCAAATCAGAGAACTGGGAGCCTCTCTCATGAAACCTCGCATCGTTGCGCTGTCAGCCGCACTCTTCGCGCTCGTCTGGCTCGTTTGTTCCGCCGCAGCGCAGTCGAGCGCCACTGAACCCTCCGCGCCCTCTATCCAACAGGCTCTCGAAATGAAATCCGTCTCCAATCCGCAAATTTCGCCCGACGGAAAATTCGTCGCCTACCAAGTCACGCACACCGACTGGGACCAAAACGCCTTCGTCCAGCAAATTTGGCTGGCGAATGTCTCCACCGGCGAAACTTTTCCGCTCACCGAAGGCGCAAAATCCAGCACTGAGCCGACCTGGTCGCCCGACGGCCACTGGCTTGCTTTTCTCTCCTCGCGCGAATCTTCCCTGCCCAATGCCAAAAAAGATACGGCGCAAATCTATCTGATTTCGCCCACCGGCGGCGAGGCCCGCCAAATCACCAACATGGAAACCGGCGTGGACGGATTCGACTTCTCTCCCGATGGCCGCCACATCGCCTTCACTTCGCCTGATCCCGAATCCGACGCGCACAAAGCCCGCGTCAAAAAATACGGCGACTACCACATCATTGACTCGGACTACACCATGACGCATCTCTGGCTCATTGACGTTCCCGCGCCAAATGCCGCGGAACTTCCCAAGCCCACGCGCCTCACCTCAGGCCAAGATTTTACCGTGCAGGATTTTCGCTGGTCGCCCGACTCGACGCGCATCGTGTTCACGGGGACGAAAGATCCCGCGCTCGCCGACGGCGGCACCGCCAATGTTTACGTCCTCATCCTCGCCGATAAGTCCGTTCGCAAACTCCTTGACAGCGGCCTGCCCAACCAAAATCCCGTCTGGTCGCCGGACAGTTCGCAAATCGCCTTCAACACCGCCAATGGCAATCCCTATTTCTTCTACGCGAATGCTGTCATTGACGTGATTCCCGTTTCCGGAGGCGCGCCCAAAGTCCTCACCGCCGATTTCGACGAAGACGCTCGCGCCATCGCCTGGTCGCCTGAAGGAATTTATTTCGAAGCCGGCCAGCGCACATACTCTTATCTCTTTCGCGTGGATCCTCAAACGCAAAAAGTCACGCGCATTAGCAAGCCGGATAAAACTTCAGCATTTTCGTTCACCTTCACGCACGATTTCGGCCGCGTTGCTTACGAATCCGCCGCCGATAATGAGTTCCCCGAAATCTACACTTCACCCGTGAATTTTTTCGCGCCCAAAAAGCTTACCGACATCTCCGCGCAGTACGCGCAATTTCATCTCGCCACGCGCGAAGTCATTCACTGGAAATCCGGTGACGGCGCTGCGATCGAAGGCATTCTCATCAAACCCGCGAATTTCGATTCATCCAAAAAATATCCGTTGCTCGTTGAAATTCACGGCGGGCCGACCGGTACAAGCCGCGCCACGCGTTCGCCTGATCGCTACTATCCCACCGAACTTTTCGCCGCACGCGGCGCGCTCATCCTCGAACCGAATTACCGAGGCTCCGCCGGTTACGGCGCGAAGTTCCGTTCGCTCAACGTGCGCAATTTAGGCGTGGGAGATTACGCCGATGTGATTTCGGGCGTGAACTACTTAATTTCGCAGGGCTATGTGGACCCCAAGCGGGTCGGCTCGATGGGCTGGAGTGAAGGCGGCTACATCTCCGCGTTCATCACCACGTATAGCGACCAGTTCTGCGCGGTCTCCGTCGGCGCGGGCATTTCCGACTGGATGACCTACTACGTCAACACCGACATCACCCCGTTCACGCGACAGTATCTCCGCGCCACGCCGTGGAGCGATCCTGAAATTTACAAAAAGACGTCGCCTATCACTTACATCAATCACGCGCACACGCCCACGCTCATTCAGCAAGGCAGCCGCGACGCGCGCGTTCCGGTACCCGATTCGTGGGAACTTTATCGCGGACTGCAGGACCGCGGCGTGCCGTCGAAATTTGTTCTGTACCAGGGCTTCGGCCATCCCATCACCAAGCCCAAAGAACTCCGCGCGGTCACGCAGGAAAACTGGAACTGGTTCGCCCACTACATCTGGGGCGACCCGCTTCCCGCAGATTTGAAGTAGTTTGGTCCTATTTTTTGGTAGCGCAGAATCGCGCCGTTCGCGAATCTGCGGCTTTTAGCTTTTGCTTTGAAGCCTTGCCGTCCCACTTAAGTAAACTGAGTCTCTCATCATGCCCAAACATCCGCTCAACTTCGACACCGTCCGAAAAATCGCGCTGGAATTCCCCGGCGTAGAAGAAGGCACCGCCTACGGCTCGCCCGCGCTCAAAGTCCGTGGAAAACTTTTCGCCTGCATCCCCGTGAATCGCTCCGCCGAACCGAATTCGCTCGCGGTTCGCGTGGACATCAGTGACCGCGCGCAGCTCCTCGCCGAAGCGCCCGAAATCTATTACGTCACCGACCATTACATCCCGCACGCCGTCGTCCTCGTCCGGCTTTCCCGCGTCCCTCCCGTCGTTTTGCGCGACCTCCTCGCCATGTCCTACAAATTCGTCACCGCCACGAAAAAGCCCGCGACACAGAAGCGCCAGTAACCCCGCCGCCGCTGATCGTGTGTCAGTCACCCTTACGAGACTGTCCCCACGCGCTGTAAAACCGAAGATTTACGGGCCTTAGGAAAAATTTCGGACGGGAAATACAGAGATTCATTCGCAGGCGGGCCGAACGGCGAGTCGTACACTAGAAATGCGTGCCGGGTCACAGCCAAGCCGCTGGCACCGCTCAGCAAAAGCCCTCGAGCGCGAAGCAGCACCTAACGCGGTTCAGCCAATTTTGGCGCGCAATAATTTCCTTGCGCGCAAAAAGCGCCTGAGATTTTGCTTAGGGAGATTTTGCATCGAAATTGAATTTGGGACAGGAGGCCAAAATGAAAGTGAAATCGCTTCGTGAACTATTTGAAGTCGAGTTGTGTTACGCATACGACTGCGAACGGAAATTGGTGGACAAAGGTCTGCCGGAAATGATTGAACACGCCGTTTCGCGCGAATTGCGTTCGGCGCTTGAGCAACATTTGCAGGAGACGCGCATGCACGTAACGCGCCTTGAACGCGTGTTCTCGGCCATTGGCGTGAAGCCGAACACCAAGAGCAACGATGTTTTCGACAAACTGGCCAGCGCGGCGAAAGATTCTATTTCGCACATCGAGGAGACGCCGTTGCGCGATGCGGCATTGATCGCGAATGGCAACTTGGTCGAGCACTACGAGATCGCGACTTACGGCACGCTCGCGTCATTCGCCAAGAACCTCGGCTTGACGGAAGCGGCGATGTTGCTCCGCGAGACGCTGCAGGAAGAGAAGAACGCCGACGCGAAGCTAACGCAGCTCGCCGAAGAAGTGATGAACACGAAGGCCGCCGGCACAGCAGCAGGCGCGGGCGCGTACAACAGATAAAAGTCTTGCACCGTGAGGCGTAGGGACCGATTCTGTTCATCGGCCCGTGGATCCGCAAAGTTGAAGTTCGCAGGAGAGGCGCGCCGGGGGTGAAGTCAATCCCCGGCGCGTTACTTTTTGGCTTCGTAGAGCAGAATCACGGCTTTGCGAATCTGCGATTTTGCAAGTTGCGCGGTTTGGTGTCACATGCAGATGGCAAGAGCGAACACACAAGCAAACGCGGCAACGACAGCAGGTTCGCGAAGAGCGCGATTCTGCGGCAACAGAAAATAAATCAGGTATTGAGGGCAGAAACAATGGGCACGGTGACGCTCACGCAAGTGCCCGGCTGAGACTGCTGTTTGGCTTTGTTTTTCGCGATGCGTTGCGCCAACTTTTTTGGCGCCGATACCGCTTCAGAACCGTCCAAGCCCTTTTCTGCGGATGTTGTTGCCTCTCCGGCGTGCGCGCTCCCTTTCGGCTTCTCGCGCCCGCGACCCGCATCCGCAGACGCGCCTCTGCTGCGCAACGAAAACGCCTCCGCGAAATCGACGGCAGGGTCCGCCGACGGTACGCCGGAAACAATTTCGAGCGTGCCGCCGAGCTGCCGAATGCGTTCGCGCATTCCAAGAATTCCCACGCCGGCGCGCGCAGACTCGGCGAGTTCGCGCTGCTTTCCTTCGGAGAGGCCTTTGCCGTTGTCGGCGATCGTCAGTTGCAAGCCGCCAGCGCACTCGGCGACGCGAATGCTGGCTTCGGTGGCGCCGGAATGGCGATGAATGTTCGACAGGCTCTCCTGGATGACGCGGAAGACAGCGATCTCGGAATCGTCAGGTAATTTTTCGAGAAGCTTTTCGTTTTCCACGCGCACGAGAATCCCGCTGCGCTCCGAAAATCCCTGCGCGTAAGAGCGGAGAGCAAAACTGAGGCCGAGCTCTTCGAGCAGCGGGGGATGCAGTACGTAGGAAATGGTGCGAATTTCGCGCGTGATGCTCTCGATAAGCGCGTGGCATTGGTCAATCAGTTCGAGCTCTTCGATGCGAGTCGCCACTTTCGTCAATCGGCCGAGGCTCATGGAGAGCGCGGCGAGAGCCTGGCTCGCGCCGGCGTGCAACTCACGCGCGATGTGCCGCCGCTCGTCGTCCTGGAGTTTGAAGAGCCGTTCAGTGACGGCGCGCAGGCCTTCTTCGGCGCGCCTGGTTTCGCAAATTTGCGCTTCCAGTTCGCGCGTGCGCGTTTGCACGCGCTCTTCCAGCAGTTCGTTGGAGCGCCGCAAAACTTCTTCCGACCGCACGCGCTCGATCAGGTCGGCGGCTTGCCGCGCGAGAATATCAAACAGACGCAGTTCCCGCTCCGTGGGATTATGCGGCTGCTTCCAATGCGTGGAAACCATTCCGAGCAGTTCGCCGGAGCGCGAGAGAAGCGGCGTGGATTGCACGGCGCGAATTTTTGAGCGCCGATAGAAATGCATGTCCTCAGTGCCCGCCATGAATTCACAGGTTTCCGTGTCAGAAACAACAACCCGCTGGCGAGTTGCCATGGCGCGACCACAGGTCGAGCCGGAAGCGGGTCGCACCCACTCCCAGAATTTTGCAGAATCGGGATGAAATCCACGGAATGCCAGAAGGCGAAGTTCGCCACGCCCGGCGTCGAGCATCTGCATGCTGGCAAACTCCGAGCGCATGATAGCGGCAGCGGCATCGAGAATTTTTTCGTAAAGCTCGGCGGTATTGCCGGATTGGATCAATTGAGCGCTGATTCTTTGCAAGTGCAGCGCGCCGGCAAGCTCTTCTTCGCGCGCGGCGTCAACGATGCGGTAGGCGGCGGACGCAAATCCGGCGAGATTGGTCATGAGGCGCAGATCTTCGGAATCGAAGCGGCGCGTTTCATCGTGAGCCATCACCCAGATGGTGCCGACTGCGGCGCCGTTCGCGTAAAACGGAATCAGCAGCGCCTCTTCCATGTGCGGTTCTACGGGAGCGAGATAACCAAAGTGGCGTTCGGGACGGCGGAAAAGCTGCGCCGCGTTGCGTTCGAGCACCGTGCCGCATGGACCAAAATCCGCAGGAGTGCCGCCGCCGACGTGCGAGGCCCACTTGCCGACAATCACCGGCCAGTAGAATCGTTTTCGGGATTCGTCGAGCAGGCTGATGCCTGCGGAATGGGCCTGGCACAGTTCCAGTGCGGTTTCCGCCAGCCTGTCGAAAAGGCGCTGCGGAGACTCAGCGGCGGCTTGTGCCATGGCCAGATAGGCGCGGTTTTCTGCTTCATAGCGGGGCTGCGGCGCAGGGCGGCGCGCGAGTTCATCGTTGATGATTACGGAGTCCAGAGGAACGGTCTCCGTTCCGTGGCCGTTGCCGACGGCAGAGGAGGCATTGTTCTGAGGTGTAGCGGCTTGCGAATCTCTGTGGGCCGCAGAACGCCTACGCAAAAGAGGTGTGGTCGGCATAAGTAATTTCTGAATCGGCGTCGAGGATAAAATATCCTGAAAGGCTTCGAGCGTTCTCCTGCCGCGGAATGGGCCTACCCGTACACATGGTGTACGCGAGTCGTCACTACTTCAATACAGGAACCCCTGTATGTCGGATGAGCTACAAACGTGCGCGCGGGTGGCCCCAAGAATAGGTTCGAAAAGCGGAGGTGAGCTTGACGCGAACGCGGATTCCGTCGAATTCCAGAGGAATGGACGGCTGCGGCTTGCCTTTTTCGACGTAGACAATGATGGCCGGTTCGCTGGGATTGTCGAGGCTGGATGTAACGGCGACACCGACGATTCCCTGCTGACGCATCAGCGAAGGAGAATACTTTTCTTTGATCGAAGCTGCGGAGGCGAGTTGCTGCGCTGTCGGATGCGCGAGGGCGGCACGCGAATTTTTCAGCAATTCGGCCGTGGACGCGCGGGTGAGGATTCCGGTTCGCGCTTGCGGCGGAGCGTAGACCACGCGCGTGAGGATCCCATTGATGGTGTGAGGAATCTGGCGCGCCAGAGACTGGCCCTGCTGCACAAAGACAACAATGGCGGCGTGCTCGGGGCGGTCGAGGCTGCCGTCTACGCCAACCCCGAGCACGGAGGGATCGGACATTAGGTCGGGAGCCTTTTGATCCTTGATGGCCTCGGCGCGGGAAATTTCCGCGTCGGATGGTTTTGCGGCGGCATTTTGCGAAACAGTAGCTCCGAGAGCGTCAGCGCCAGCGGAAGTGCATCCGGCGACTGCGCCGCGAGTAGTCGGGCCGACGAACGCCGGGAAATTCTGCGGATTGCTTGTGTCGCCGAGGCTGGAGAGAACAATGGCGACGGGATTTCCGACGGTGTTCGTGTCCGAACCGGCAAAGAGCAACGCGATGGGCTGGCCTCCGGCCTGAGAAACGATGAGCGAGCCGGAATCTCCGGCGGCGCTGAATGTGCCGCCATTGATGGCCACTTGATTGTGATAAATGGCGGTGAACTTCGCACCGCCGAGGCCCTTCTGATACTGAACACTAAATGTGCCGTTGATGGATTCAATCGTGGAGCACGTGAGGCCGGTGCTGCGTCCGCTTTTGGCGACGGCGGTCGCGTTCGGCACGAGTGACGAGACAGGGAGAATGGCGCTGGCGGGCGGCTCGTCGGTGGGGACGCCATTCGGCGCGGTTTCGCCGAGTTCGATGATGTTGCCGCTCGTGTCCACGGTGCCGGAAACGACCTGCGCGATAGCGGCATCCACGGGCGGCGCACAATTGCTGGTGCAGCCGGCCGGCTGTTCGAGCGTGATGAATTGCGAGAGATGCCCGACGGTGATGGCGTTGGAAGAGCACGCAGGAGACGTATCAATGAGGCCGGGTTGAATAATTCCCTCTCCAAGTGTGGCGGCATCGCTGCGCGCGAGCACGTGATTGTTGCTGAGGATAAATTGCGTTCCGGCGCGGACAACAAGGGAGCCGATGGTGCCGCCTTCGCATTCGGTGGTGTTCTCGTCATCAACATTTCCGCCGGAAGCGCCGAGTTTCACGGGAGTGTTCTGCCCAAGCTGATTGCGAGAAGTGACGGTAACTATGGCGGAGCCGGAAACGGAGGGACTCGCCTGCGAAATCGCAGAGACCGTTACGGTGACAGTCTGCCCGCTGGTATTCGAGGGAACAGATTCGGGTGCCTGGAAAACTCCGCTGGAACTGATCGTGCCCACGGAGGCGTTGCCGCCGGTGATGCCGTTGACTTGCCAGGTGACCGCTTGATTGGACGAACCCTGGACGGAAGCGGAGAAAGCTTTTGTGGTGAGAGTTTGCACGATGGCGGCTGCTGGGGATACGGAGAGGCTGATGGTTATGGTGATGGAGGCTTGTCCTGAAATGGCAGGAGCGGCGGCGGGACTGGCGGTAATGGTGACCTGCGGATTCGCGGGAACGGTAGCGGGCGCGTGAAAAATTCCCGTGGA
>DASUAV010000207.1:0-2672 GCA_035763605.1 Candidatus Acidiferrales bacterium | reverse complement strand
CGATCTCCGGAGTCGGCCGCTTGATTCGCTTGAAAACACGCCGCAAGCGGCTGATACAAGGTTTGGCGATTTAGCGGCGATTAGTTGTCCTTCTTGCACTCTGCATCGGAGACGGCGTCCGGAAAGGCGTCCGGAAAGGCGATTGACCAGAGGCTGCGCGGCTGCAGTTTTGCGGCGCCGAGCGTCCAGCCGCTTCCGTGGGACGTTGCACGCGCAATCTGGTACATCAAGGGGCTGCTGGCGGCATCACTTTTGGTGTTCAGAGCTTTGATGGACACGATGCCACCGCGCTCGATTCGGCGCGTCAGGCGAAAGGCGCAGCCGGTCTCGCTGATGTCCAGCGTCTCGGTGGTCTCGACAAAGAATTTGCCGGCCACGTCAAAACCGGTGACCTCGATGGGAATCGCTTTGACGACGCGCGTTTCGCTGCGGCGATCCTGATTCCCGCAAATTCCCAGGTCTTCCCAACTGACGCCGGATCGCACCGCTCTCAGACCTCCAAGCGAGGTAGAGCACTCAGGCTGCCTTGTGGAGGCCGCTCTATCTTGCCAAGAATGAACTGTTTGCCAAAATGGGAAGACGCGGAGCCGTTCGGCGCGGGAACAGAGTTCCATTATGGGAATCGCGTATCACGCGCAGAGGCGTCGCCGGTCAAGCGCGAGATTTAGCAAGATGCGCAGAATCGTGTTTCAAAAACCGATACAGGCTGGTGCGCCCGATGCCGAGGATCTGGGAAGCGCGCACGCGATTGCCGTTGCACATATCGAGCACCCGCTTGATATGAATTTTTCGAATTTCATCGAGCGGCAGCGGACGCCAAGTCTCGTCGGAGCTTCCGGCGTGCACCGGGCGCTTGCGCAGATTGCCGGGAAGATCGCCGACATCAATAAATTCGTTTAACGCGGTGATGGCGGCGCTGGAGATCACGTTGTCGAGTTCGCGGACGTTGCCGGGCCAGTCGTGGTGAAGAAGGACTATCTGCGCGCGTCGCGTGAGTCCCTGAAACGTCTTGCCGTAGGCTTCGCTGTATTTTTTGAGGAAGTAGCGCACGAGGATTGGAATGTCTTCGGTGCGTTCGGCGAGGCCGGGAACTTGAATTTCCAGCGAGCTGAGGCGGTAGAAAAGGTCTTCGCGAAAGCGGCCAGCGAGGACTTCGCTGCGAAGGTCGCGATTCGTGGCGGCGATGATGCGCACGTCCACTTTTTTTACTTCCGGCGAGCCGACGCGCTGGATTTCGCGATTTTGAATCAAGCGCAGGAGCTTGGCTTGCATTTGCGGAGAGGTTTCGCCGATTTCATCGAGAAAAACGCTGCCGCCATTAGCGTATTCGAAGAGTCCGGGGCGCGTGTCCGTTGCGCCGGTGAATGCGCCGCGCATGTGGCCAAAGAGCTGGCTTTCGAGAAGCGTGTCAACCAGCGCGGAGCAATTGCAGACCGCGAATTTCTGGTGATTGACGGGACTCATTTGATGGAGAGCGCGAGCGACCAGCTCTTTGCCGGAGCCGGTAGGCCCGGAGATCAGAACATTCGTATAATGACGCGAGATTTTGCGGATCATGTCGAGCATTTCGAGCATGGCCGGACTGCGTCCCACGATTCCTTCGAATTCAAAGTTGGAGAGCAGTTGATCGTCGAGCGCGCGGATTTGCGAACGGCGCGTGGAGACTTCCGCGAGCTCGTCGAGCGCTTTGATCAGGCGCTCGTCGTCGAGAGGCTTGCAGAGAAAATCGTGCGCGCCGCGGCGGATGGCTTCGATAGCGGCATCCACGGAATAGAAACCGGTGACCAAAATGACGGCGATGCTGGGGTCGACTTGCAGCGATTTCTCGAGGAAAGAGAAGCCGTCCATTTCCGGCATTTTCATATCGGCGAGGACGACGCGGCAAGCGCCTACTCGGACCTGCCCGAGTGCTTCGTTGGGGTTCGTGGTGCCAAGCGTCGGAAAGCCGAGGCGGGAGAGCTTGGCGGAGGTGATTTCGACGAGATTGGGTTCGTCGTCGAGAATACACACGGGCAAATTGTGGCGGACCGATTCCGCCGCGAAGTTTTCCGTGGCTGTGGGCATCTCGGTACACTGAAAGAGCAAGGTTTGTGCCGGATGGCGTCGCAAGACAGGTTGTGGCGGACTTACGGAGCCCTCGGCGGCGAATGCTGCTGGCACATGTAAGTGGCTGATATGGCAGCGTTTGTGATTGTGGCGAATGATTCCAACGATGAGGCTAGCGATCCAATAGCAAGAGAGCCATTGGATAAGGCGGGTCCCGGCGTCCTGTTTCAGAAAAGTACGGTGCCGAAATGGAACTGCGGCCGGTGTTCGAATCGAGTTGCGGCCTAAGGCTGGGTGAGGACAGTGATGCTATGCCGGAGCTTTGGGATTGCGGTGGACGACAAGCCTGCTTTCCGCGAAACATACGAATCCGCGTACAAATCTATGACTTTCAATATGAATTTGAGGTGTATTTCGTGAAATGCGGAATCGGATTTATGGTTGAAGTCTAAGTAATTCAGGTGCTTACGCGAGGGATGCCTGACGGGACGGGATTGGTATGTGACGTGCGAATGTGCTGGGCAGTGAGTTTTTCCCGGGGGATGTGTTACGAGGCGGAGAAAACGCCTTGACAATCGAATCAGACGAGTACTATAAGGCGCGCCAGGCTCAAGGGTCTGGCGCGT
>DASUAV010000206.1:0-5250 GCA_035763605.1 Candidatus Acidiferrales bacterium | reverse complement strand
GGCAGCGCGCTCAAGTCGGAAGGATTCGAAGTGCTGACGAGTTCACAGGGTGCGTACGCGCTGACGATGCTGGAGTGGAGCAAGCCGGCGGCTGTGCTGTGCGCGACGAATCTTCGCGAAATGGCCGCGTACGAGATCGCACCGATCTTGCGCGCGGACGCTAAGACCGCGTCGATCCCCATTATCGCGGTAGGCAATGGCGGCGATCAGGCGCTTATGGAGGCGTTTCGACACGGCTGCGATGATTACATTGACCGGCGCAGCGGCATTGAGGAGATTGCGGCGCATATCCGCGCATTTTTGGTCAGCAGGCTGGAGGGATTTCAGCCGACGCAGATGGTTCCGAATTCGATGGCCGCACTCACCGGAGATCTTTCGCGGATGGATTTGCCCGGAGTGATTCAAATGCTGAATCAGGCGCGGCAAACGGGAGCGTTGAGCATCAACACGGGTGAGATAGATGGCGTGATCTATTTCGACGCGGGAGAGATGTCGCATGCGGAATGCGGAGCGCTCTTCGGCGACGAAGCGGTGATACACATTCTGAAGTCGTGCGAGGGCGCAGGGGAGGGCGTTTACAAATTCGTTTACGGCGTTACGGCGGCGCAGCGAACCGTGCTTCGTTCAGGGACGGACCTGATGCTCGATGCGATGCGCGAGCTGGACGAGGAGTCCCTTGCTGAAGGAAGCGGCGAAAATGAAGCTGCTGAACATGGAATCGGAACCGCGGTTGAAGCCGACGCGCAGAGCGATGCGCCTGTTGCGAGCGACGGTGTGAGATTGGAGCGGCCATGACGGAAATTGCGGAAACCGCAGCGCCGAAAGTGCCGACGGTATATTTTATTGATGATAGCGCGACGATGCGCGAGGTGATCAAGATTGCGTTTCGGCGCGAATCCATGCGCGTGATCGCGTGCAACGATGCGGCGTCGGCGCTCGCGCAATTCGATGAAAATGCGCCCGACGCGGTGATTACAGACGTGATTATGCCGGGCAAAGATGGATACGAAGTTTGCCAGATCATCAAGAAAGACGAGAAATTGAGCCGGACGCCAGTGATTTTGATGTCCGGCGTGGTGGACCGCACAGTGGCGGAGAAAGCGATTGCCGCGCGCGCGGATGAGCTGATTCGCAAGCCGTTCCAGCCGCAGGAACTGATTGCGCGCGTGAAAAACTTGCTGAATCCGAAGCCGCAGGCGCCGCCGGTTGCTGAGAAAGCGAATCCGGCAGGAGCGTCGGCGAATTTTCCGGCGGCAGATTTGTCGGGAATTTTTGCAGCGCCGGAGAGAGTTGCTCCGCCTCAAGCGCCGCCAGCATCAGCGAGAGGTCAAGCAATTGCGCGTCCGGCGATGCGGACGAATGGCGGTGCAGCAGTCAGCAGCGAAACTTCCGGAGTCAGCTCGGCGGAGATACAGAAGCTGCGGCTTGAAATTCAGCGCATCGAAATGCTGGTGCGCAAGCTGCAGGCGGAACTCGAAGCGGAGCGGCAGTACGTGGCATCGCTCGAATCACACGTGCGAGCGCTGCAGGAAGCGAAATAACGGTTACAGGCAGCGCGGCGGTTTCATTCCAAGCGCTTTGATTTGAGGAATTGGCGCGCGACAACGACAGAATCCTTCTTTTTTTCCACCACTTCGTAATTCATCTGCTGCATATCGCGGTCTGAAATGTTTCCTGACAACGCGACGATTGCTTTCAACGCGTCTGGATGCGAAGCCGCAAGCGCTTCGTGGACGATGACCACTGCCTGATAAGGCGGAAAATAATGCTTGTCGTCATCGAGCACGGCGAAATCGCCGCTGAGCAACTGGCCGTCAGTGGTGTTTCCCGCAATGATGTCCACTTGATGTGAATCGAGGGCGCGATACAGCAGATTGAGGTCCATGATGCGCGGGGCGGCGGCGAATTTTAAACCGTAGGTTTTCACGAATCCGTCATAGCCGTCAGGGCGTTCCATGAATTCGTAGCCGAATCCGGGGCGCCAGGAGTTTGCGTAAGGGAGCGCCTGAGAAATTGAGCGTAACTGATGGCTGCGCGCGTCATCGCCGCGAATGACGATGGCGAAACTGTCGTTGAAGCCCAGCGGAGGCTCGACGAGCAGATGGAAACGATTGGCGTACTCGTTTCGCACGCTTTCAAACACGCTTTGCGGATCTTTTTGTGGCTGCTCTTTCAGCACGGCACTCAGAGCCGAGCCGGTGTATTCCACGTACATGTCAATGCGCCCGGCGAGCAGCGCCTGATGGCAAATGTAAGTTCCTGCGAGATAGAAGCGGCGTTCGACGCGGAGATGTGTGTGGGATTCGATCTGCTGGGCTAGGATTTCGCCGAGGATGGCCTGCTCGGGGAAATTTTTCGAGCCGACGACAATCGTATTGCGGCGATCGGCGCAGCCGCAGAGAAAAATCAAGCATGACACGCAAATCGAGAAAGTTGCGCGCATTATTTTCGGGTGCGGGCCAAACGGCGCTCCAATAGGCCCAATGCAATGTCCGCGAGAATCGCAAGGAGCGCGGCGGGAATTGCTCCGGCGAGGATGAGGCGATTATCCACCATGGCGAGGCCACGAAAGATGAATTCACCGAGGCCGCCCGCGCCGACCGCGGCGGCGATGGTCGCGATCCCGATGGTCCAGACGGCAGCGATGCGGATGCCGGCGAGGAGCACGGGGAGGGCGAGCGGCAGTTCGACGCGAAAGAGAATTTGCGAGCCGGTCATGCCCATCGCTTGCGCGGCTTCGCGCACGTTTGCGTCAATGCCATTGATACCGGCTACTGTATTGCGGATTATCGGAAGCAGAGCATAGAGAGCGAGAGCGGCGATGGCTAGGCGTCCGGCGCGCGCGCCGAGCCAGGGCACGGGCAAAAGGAAGCCGAAAAGAGCGAGGCTGGGAATCGTTTCGGCGATATTCGCGCTGCCGAGAATTGGTTTGGAGAGCCACGGCTTGCGGGTCACGGCAATGCCGAGCGGCACTCCGGCGGCGATGGCCAGCAGCATGGAAATCAGGACGAGCCAAAGATGCTCGGCGGTGGAACCGGCGATTTCCAGGCGATGCGCCAGGAAAAAATGGATGAGGCTCATGAGCTTCCTCGCTGTTGCGGAATGGGAATAGGTGATTTCTGCAAAGTGGCGACGTACGCAGCCGCGAGTGGGTCCGAAGCGCGCAGAAAATTCTGGGGAGTGTAGATGCCGGCCAGAGCGCCGGATTCAAGCAGAGCGATGCGCGTGCCGAAAAGCAGGGCTTCGCGAATATCGTGCGTGACGAAAACGATGGTTTTGGCGAGTTTCCGCTGAATGGCGAGAAATTCGTTTTGAATTTCGGCGCGCGTGAGCGGATCGAGAGCGCCAAATGGCTCGTCCATTAGCAGGATTGGCGGATCACCGGCCAGAGCGCGTGCAACTCCGGCGCGCTGGCGCTGGCCACCGGAAAGTTCGTGAGGATAGCGGCGGGCAAACTGGGATGGTTCGAGTCCTACGGTGCGCAGCATTTCTTTGACGCGTTCCTCTTTTCGCTGCGCAGTCCACTTCTCAAGCTCAGGGATCAGGCCGACATTTTTTTCAATCGTGAAATGAGGGAAGAGGCCGACCTCCTGGATTACGTAACCGATTCTGCGGCGAAGGAGAATCGGATCCCAAGCCGTGGTTGTGCGGCCCTCGACAAGAACTTCGCCGGAGTGTGGTTCGAGCAGGCGATTGACGAGTTTGAGCGCCGTGGTTTTGCCGGAGCCGCTGCGTCCCAATAGGACGAGTGTTTCGCCAGCGTGCACCGCGAAAGAGAGGTCTCGCAGAATTACATTTTCACCGCGACGATACGCAACATCGCGAAAATGGACTACCGGCGCGGCAGCTTCGGCCATTCGGCGATTCTAGCGTGAATCCAGTGCAAAATTCGGAATGGCTGTGAAAAATGCAGACAGCGCCGCCTAAATGTGGCCGATGCTATGGCATTCGGAAAACAGTTCCGAGAAAACGACGGCGGATAGATTGAATCTCGGCCTCGCTCAATTCGGGATCGGGATTCTTCGAGCTGATTTCGACCAGATGAAAAAGTTTGGGAACCGGAAACGCGGGCTCGCCTTTTTTGGCCAGGACGGCGAATTCGTGGCGGGCCGTTTTGTAGCTGCCGATAATCACGATGTCCGCTTTTTTGAATTCGGACGTTTCGAGCAGCAGGCTAAGCCGCATGCGCGAGGATTCGCAGCTTGCTCTCAGGCAGCGGGACAATCTGGACGGAATCGGGAATCTGAATGTGGATGGACGCAGGATGTAAAATTATGCGCTTGCCATTGTGAAAGCGGATCCAGTAAGGCTGGGGAGCGCGAGTGTGCAAGTTGCCAAGCTGGCCGGTAGCGAGCGAGAGTTCAATGTGAGTCTTTACGAGCGCATCGAGTTTGTTGGCTGCATCGTCGCGCGAATGTCCCGTAGCAACCAGATCGAGATCGAGGCAGTGGGCGACGTGCTTGCCGCCTTCTTTCGAGAGCAGATAATGCAGCAGCTCAAGATGCGGCAAAGCGCCTAGCGCCGGAACGGATAGCAATTCTTTTAGAGCTGAATCGGTCATTTTCAGCGCCCCTGGCCCTAATCACAGGAGAAAAAGCCCTAAGCAACTATGCCATACGCTGAGGCGGCGAGGCAATCCTTTGGAATCCGACGTTGCTGAGATTGAGAGAGCGTTTCTTCAGAGGACAAAAAGCGAGGTTACAATAAATATTCGTAGCAAAAGAGGGGACTGGGCGCAAGTACTTTTCTGCAACGAGAAATCGTCCAAGGTGAAAACTGCAAGAGCGAGCCTTTTCGCCCCATTTTGAGCGATGACGCCTCGTGAAATCCTACTGGTCGCGGTAGACGAGAATTTCCGCTGGGGTATCACCGTGAGCCGGGACGGAGACGTAAAGCTCGTGCAGGCTGGCGATGTAGCGCGAATTGCGCGCGCCCGGGTCGGTTGTCACATGTCCAAGAGATTCGTACTGATCGGCGGATTTCTGCTGAAAAACGTAAACGGAACCATCATCTGCACCACAAGACACGTAGATGCGTTTATTTTCCGGACTGTATGTCAAATCGTCCGCACCTTTGCCGATTGCCAATCCCTGGATCTCTTTTCCCGTTTGCGTATCGAAAATGGAGATTTCGCCGTTACGGCAACCGACGAAGAGCCGATGATCCACGGAATCCACCGCGGCCGGAACATTTTGTTTGCACAACTTGACGAGCCAACTGGTAATGACGGTGTTTTTACCGCGATCCACG
>DASUAV010000205.1:0-12572 GCA_035763605.1 Candidatus Acidiferrales bacterium | reverse complement strand
AGTTTCGACTGCAAATCCTGCGCCGCCGCGCCGCCGCTGATTACCAGCAGCGCCATGGGAAGTGCGAGAGACAGCCGAAAAGTCCGTGTCATAGTGTGATAGCTCCGCGTACAAGAAACAATATGCGTGAAGTGCGTTTACGGTGACATTGAATTCCGTTCGGCGCGAATCTGCTGGGAGAACCTTCACCTTGGGCAAAGTGCTGTTTTCTTGCGATTAGAAAAAGCGATGTAGCTGATTCCGTGGCAGTTAGGTGAACTTCTAATTTTTCATAGGTCTTGCGATTAGAAATGTTATGTTTACTTTGTGGGTGTCCGGTTTGAAGGCTCGGCAGGGCCGCTCCCTGCGTCAGGGCAGGCAGGCGGCGAGGAAATGCCACCGGGAACCTCGCGGGGGGTTGGGATGTGCAGAGTTAAACGGGATGATCATAAAAGACTAGAACTTTCTGCGGTTCGATTCGAACTGCCCACCTGGCAATACGGAGATGGAGGGTGGTGGTTCTTTTTTCGGCTTGAGTATCCTGTCCGCTTCTGCGTCATCCCACCTCGAAAGCTTGGCTTTCAGATCTATAATTTCGTTTCGCATTGCCTTCCAATCTTGGGCCATGTCTCCTGCGGGTGCGTGCGGTTTCATAAGAGTTTTCCGTCGAACAACTATATCATGGCGTGAAGGTTACTGTACAGACCCCTAAAGAGCGGGTCGTAGTGTCCTAGTTGTTTAGTTGAAATTTAGGACGCGACCAAAGAGCGATCGGACAAACTTAGGCCGCTACCTAGAAGTGTCAGAACTAGAGGGGAAGTCACTAGCGGAGCGATGGCCTCTGGAGGTGCGTTGCGGGGGTGAAATGCGTCTGCGATAATGAATCGATTCCGACATGACGGGCAGAAGAAATCAAATGCAGATTCCTCGTCGGACGCTGGTCGCATCCTCCTCGGAATGACAGTTGGCGAGGCTTGAGTTTATACAAGCGAGGTATATGACTGAGCTGAAGTGGCCGGGGAATAGGATTAGGGAGACGTTCCTGAAGTTTTTCGAGGAGCGCGGGCACAAAATTGTGCGCAGCTCTTCGCTTGTCCCGGCGAACGATCCCACGCTGCTTTTCACCAACGCGGGGATGAATCAGTTCAAGGACGTTTTTCTGGGCCTCGAAAAACGCGATTACCAACGCGCGACTACTTGCCAGAAATGCGTGCGCGCCGGCGGGAAGCACAATGATCTCGAAAACGTCGGCTTCACCAATCGGCACCACACTTTTTTCGAGATGCTGGGAAACTTTTCCTTCGGCGATTATTTCAAGAAGGAAGCGATTGCGTATGCGTGGGAACTGGTGACTTCGCCTGAATGGTTCGCGATTCCTGTCGAGAAATTGTATTTCACCGTTTTTGGCGGAGCGGAGATTTCGCCGGGCGTCAAACTCGAAGCGGATGACGACGCGGGCGAATTGTGGATTCAGACCGGCGCGCCGAAAGATCGCGTCTACGAAATTCCCGGGCTGAAAGAAAATTTCTGGGCCATGGGCGACACGGGCCCGTGCGGACCATGCAGCGAAATTTTCTACGACATGGGGCCTGCCGCCTCCGATCAAGGCCACACCGATTGCGCGTTTCCCTGCGATTGCGGGCGCTACGTCGAGATTTGGAATTTGGTTTTCATGCAGTTCAATCGCGACGCCAGCGGAAAATTAAATCCGCTGCCCAAGCCTTCCGTGGACACCGGCATGGGCCTCGAACGCATGGCGGCAACGCTCTTGAACATGCAAGATCCAACCAAGTTCTCTAATTACGACACCGATCTCTTCACTCCGCTCATGCGAAGAGGCAGCGAACTAACCGGTCTGGGCCGTGGCGAAGAGACTTCCCTCCGCATCATCGCTGACCACTCACGTGCCGCGACTTTCCTCATTGCTGACGGAGTTGCTCCCTCGAACGATGGCCGCGGTTACGTCTTGAGGAAAATCCTGAATCGCGCGCTCGTTAACGCTGGAGCTCTTGAAGATTCTCTAACACTGGTGCTGCCAGGCATGGCGAAGGCTATTGCAAAACAGATGGAGGGAGCATATCCAGAACTAACTCAGAACATCGCTCAAATCTGTTCTGTGCTGAAATCGGAGTCGGCGCGATTTCTCAGGACGACAAAGAGCGGTGCCGAAATAATGAATGCGGAGATCGTTAAAATCTTCCGCGAAGAGGCCAAGTGGCGAAAAACTCAGCCTGGCGTTCCGGTTCGCAATGTAAAGTTACCCGGTGAATTGGCCTTCAAGTTGTATGACACGTTTGGTCTTCAAAAGGACGTCATCGAGGAAGCTGCGAGGGTTCGGGACATTGGCGTGGATTGGGCCGGCTTCGAGAGAGAAATGCAGGCTCAGCGCGAGCGCGGGCGGGCGAGCTGGAAGGGCGCGCACAAGGAGGCGGCGAGTCCGGTTTACAGAAAGCTGGCGGACACGTTCAAAAAGACGGAGCCGGAGTTTTACCGAGGCACGGAGACGCGCGACTCGAAAATTCAGGCGATTGTCGCGAATGGAAACGAAACCGGCGCGCTGAAAGCGGGACAGGAAGGCGAAATCGTTCTCGACCGCACAGCGATTTATTCGGAATCCGGCGGGCAGGTGGCCGATACCGGGAAAATGTTCGATCCGGGAATGTCACTCGAAGTCGCGGAAGTGCGCGGCGCGTATTACCCGGTGGCGGGACTGATCGCGCATCGCATCGTGGCGAAAGAAGATCTCGCGGTGGGCGATCGCGTGGCCACCGTCGCGGATGCGGCGAGGCGCGAGCGCGTGATGCGCAACCACTCCGGCACGCATCTGGTGCACGCGGCGCTGCGAAATATTTTGGGCACGCACGTGAAGCAGGCCGGTTCGCTGAACGCGCCGGATCATCTGCGCTTCGACTTCAGCCATTTTACAAATGTTGGAGCAGCCGAATTACTGGAAATTGAACAGCAGGTGAACGAAGAGATTCGCCGCGACCTGCCGTTTCAGACTGACGTGATGAACATCGAGGACGCGCTCGCTTCGGGCGCGCTGGCGTTTTTCGGCGACAAGTATCCGGAGCAGAACGTGCGCGTGGTGACGATTGCCGATGCTGCGTATCCGCGGGGGTTTTACAGCAAGGAGCTTTGCGGCGGCACGCACGTGGGGCGCACGGGCGAGATTGGCGTGTTCAAGATTGCGCTGGAGCAGTCGGTAGCCGCAGGCGTGCGCCGAATCGAGGCGCTGACGGGAGACGCGGCGCTGGCGAAGTATCAGTCGGCGCTGGGCACGCTGCGCACGCTGGCGGAAATGCTCAATACCGGCGAAGATCGCGTGCTGGAAGCGGTGGAAAAACTCGAAAATGAGCGCAAGCAGCTCGAAAGGCAGATCGAATCGCTCAAGCGCAAGACGGCTGTTTCGATGGCGGATTCGCTGCTGGAAGGCGCGCGGACGGTGAAGGGCGTGAAAGTGGTGGCGGCGAACGTTCCGGGAGTTGACCGGGAGGGTTTGCGGCAGCTTGCGGACGGTTTGAGGCAGAAAATGGGGTCTGGGATGGTGGTTTTGGCCACGGGCGCACCTGCCCAGGACGGGGAGTCTGGTAAGGTAGCTCTCATTACGGCTGTTACTAAGGACTTGACGAACCGGCTCCATGCCGGGAAAATCGTGGCGGAAATCGCCAAGCACGTGGGGGGCTCCGGGGGAGGCCGGCCAGACCTGGCCGAAGCCGGTGGCAGGGATGTTGCAGGTATCGAAACAGCTCTTGCGCAAGTCTTCCCGCTCGTCGAGCGGCTGGTATAATTCCCTACAAGCGCTAGAAACGCAGCCTGTTGCCCGTGGTGTAACGGGGCACATGGGCAAGCCTACTTGTACAGTCCGGCTTGTCTATTCAGGCAAATCCGTCGAAGCCCTTTGGAGCTACCCAGGGCGGGCGGGTAAATCGGGCATCACTCCAAGCCCGGTTGTCGCGAATGCACTGTCGTTTGTGAGGAAGTGGGAATGTTCTGCCTTTCCCGTACCGGAGCGGTGTTGCGCAGGGCCGCGCTGGCCAGTCTCGCAGCGGCGGCGAGTTTGTGTCTGTTGGCGGCGTGCAGCAGGCCGGCGCAGGCGCAAATTGCATCCTATGTAGATGCCAGCGGAAGGGTGGTTTACGTAAACGCGAACCCTCCCGCGAAGGCGAAGCGGCACGGGGCGATGCGCCAGCCGTTTTCGCCACCGGAAAAGCTGCTGCAGATCGCCGAAGCGGCAGCGAAGCGCAACGACATGGATCCCGCGCTGGTGCAGGCGGTGATTCAAACGGAGTCGAACTGGAATCCATTTGCGGTTTCCAGCAAGGGAGCATACGGGTTGATGCAATTGCTTCCGGCGACGGCAGAACGTTACGGCGTAAGAGACGTGTTCGATCCCGCGCAGAACGTGAAGGGCGGGACGCGATATTTGCGGGACCTGCTGGATCTGTACCACGGCGACCTGAAAAAATCGCTTGCGGCATACAACGCGGGCGAGCAGGCGGTGGCGAGGTTCAACGGAGTGCCGGCGTATCGCGAGACACGGAATTACGTCCGAAAAGTGACGAACACCTACTTCCAGTCCGGCGCGGGACAGGCCTATGCGGGCCAGTTCCACAGGCACTCGGAAATCCGGCAGGTGAAGGATTCCGGAGGCCGGACAGTATTCACGAACGAATGACGCGGCGACGCGAAAATAAATTTTCCAAATCGAGATCTTTGGCGCGCGGCGGCGGATTGGCGCTGGTAGCGGCTTTGCTCGTTTTGTGCCCGAGGGGGGCGAAAGCGCAGGGAAATTCCGCGGAGCAGGCGGAAGCGCAGTATCAAAAAGCGGAGCAGATGCGCGGCGCGTTCACGGAAGCGCAGCCGGCGGATCAATGGCCGCTCAGCCGGTACAAGCAACTGGTGGCGGCGTATCGGCGGGTTTATCTGCTTTCGTCTTCGGCGGGAGCAGTGACGCCGGCGCTGATGGAAGTGGGCGAGCTGTATCACGAAATGGGGGATCAGTTTGACCAGGCGTATTACCAAAATGCGCTGGCGACGTACAAATTTTTGATTTCGCAGTATCCGGGAAGCAAATTCCGCGCGGAAGCCATTTTTCAAATCGGAAAAATCGAAAAAGAGAACGTGCAGAACGCGGCGGAGGCGAAGGATGCATTTGGGCTGCTGCTGAAGACGTATCCGCGATCGGAGCGAGTGGCGGAAGCGCGCGTCGCGCTGAAAGAAATTAATGAAGGGAAATTGGGGCCGGCGCAGAGCGCGGAGAAAAATTCGCCTGATGCGGCGGATGATTCCAAGGATTTTGATTCGAGGCGGGATTCTTCGCTGCGTAACAACGGCTCCGCTCAGAATGACAACAAAGATCGTAGTGACGCCGCAAAGCAGGAGGGCCAGGAAAATCGCAGCGAGCAAGATACACGTGCGTCTGCGCGTGAGGCACAATCCGGAAGCGCGCGGGCGGTGACGGAGCAACTGAGTCCCGAAGAAAAGCAGAATGGGCCGGCGGAAGTGACGGCGATTCGCACGTGGAACGCGGACGATTACACGCGCGTGGTGGTGGATTTGAACGGTGACGTGCAGTATCAATCGGCGCGAATCAAGAATCCGGACAGAATTTATTTCGATTTGTACAAGGCGCAACTGGCGAAGTCGGTGATCGAGAAAGAATTGCCGGTGCAGGATGGATTTTTGAAGGCGGTGCGCGTCGCGCAGAACGATGTGGGCGTGGTGCGGCTGGTGTTGGACGTGAACGCGGTGGAAGGATATTCGGCGTTTCTGCTGCCGGATCCCTACCGGCTGGTAATTGACGTTCACGGAAATTTGGTTAGCGCGAGCGACAGAAAACCGGCAGCGGGAGTGGGGATCGGACATTTGGCGGGAGATGCAGCGCCGAGCGCGCCGGGCACGATGCCGCCGCTTCCGAGGGGCAAAGTGCAGGTTGCGGAGAACGACGCGGCGAGCACGGAAAAAGGCACGGATGCAGCGGCGGCGCTTTCCACTGCGGCGAAACGCAATGGCGCGAGGGTTCCAGTTGTGCCGGCGATTGCGGCGAAGCCGATGCACGATGGGGATCGAACACTGACGAGGGCGCTGGGTCTAAAGATCAACCGCATCGTGATTGATCCGGGGCACGGCGGGCACGATACCGGCACGATCGGGCCGGGACGGCATCCGCTAATGGAGAAGGATGTTTGCCTGGACGTGGCGCTACGGCTGGGCAAATTGATTCACAAGAAATTGCCGGGCGCGGAGGTGGTGTACACGCGGACCACGGACGTTTTTGTGCCGCTGGAGGAACGCACGGCGATTGCCAATCAGGCGAAGGCGGATCTGTTCATTTCAATTCACGCGAATGCGAGCCGGGACAAGTACGCGCGCGGAATTGAGACGTATTATTTGAACTTCACGACTTCGCAGGACGCGCTCGAAACGGCATCGCGCGAAAACGCGGTGTCGAATGCTTCGATTCACGAATTGCAGGATTTCATCAAGAAGATCGCGCGGAACGACAAAATCGAGGAGTCGCGCGAATTGGCGTCGGACATTCAGACATCGCTGACCGGGCAAATGCGGCTGGTGAGCACGGAGGAGCGAAATCGCGGCGTAAAGAAGGCGCCGTTTGTGGTGTTGATTGGCGCGGACATGCCATCGGTACTGGCGGAAATTTCATTTTTGAGCAATCCGACGGATGAGAATTTGCTGCGCAAGGCTTCGCAGAAGCAGCGGATTGCGCAAGGGATTTTCCGGGGAGTGGAGCAGTATCTTTCGAGCTTGAACAGCCTGGCGATAGACAGGCAGAAGCCGAAACTGCTGTCGGACGAGCAATCCGCAGCAGCAAGCACGCCCGACCAGCGGTAGAGTGGAGAACTCGGCCAGCGAGCCAAGTGCTCGAATGGTGGAAGCGGGTGGCAAAGCGGCGTCTCGACGCCGCACTCCCAAAAATGCAAAGCGCGAATCGCGAATTCCGGCAGGTTGGTAGGCGAGACGACCGCCCAACGAAGCCGCAGTCCAAAAAAGCCCCTGACGGCGTATAATTAGAGGCAACACCAATGCGGCGAATCCTTCCATTGTTTTTCCTGTTTTCTCTATTGGGCGCGCCGGTGTGCCTGGCGCAGGGGATGCTTCCCGCGACAGCGGCGGATTGGAAGAGCAAAACGGCGGCGACAGAGATTACAGCTGCAAATGTGCAGCAGGTTGCGGGAGCGGCGAGCGCGGCGTTGCAGGAATACGGGGTTAAATCCGCGGAGACACGCACTTATGAACGCGGAGCAGCGTCGTTCACGGCGACGGTGTTCACGTTTGGCAGTCCCAGCGAGGCGTATGGCGCGTATTCATTTTTGCGCACGCCGGACATGGCGCAGGCGAAGTTGACGCTGCATTCGAGCATGTCGAGCGGGCGCGCGCTGGCGCTGACCGGGAATCTGGTGCTGGAATTCACGGGCAACGATATACGGCGCGCGTCGGACGCAATGGTGCTGCTGGTGGCCCAGGCAGGCGGGCACGCGCTGTTTGGGATTTATCCGCCGCTGCCGCAGCGGTTGCCGACGAAAAATTTTGTTCCGCGCTCCGATCACTACCTGCTGGGGCCTGTGGCGCTCGGGCAGTTTCTTCCGCTGGCGCAGGGCGATTGGGTGGGATTTTCAAGAGGCGCGGAGGCCGAACTGGGGCGCTACAAAATGGATGGGCGCGAATCCACGCTGCTGATCGCGGATTATCCGACGCCGCAAATTGCGCAAACGCGGCTGAAACAGCTTCAAACGCAGTTGGGAGCGGTCGACGTCAGTGGCACCGAGGGGCAGAACGCAAAAGAGGCCGCAAAGAACGGGGCGACGCTCTATGCGCGGCGCGATGCGACCATGATTGCGCTCATTTCGGGCGCGCCGTCGGAGCAAGCAGCGAGTTCGCTGCTCGATCAGGTTCATGCGCAGTTTGACCTTACGTGGAATCAGCCGGTGCTGAAGAAAAACCAGCCATCGATGGCGACGATCGTAGTGGGGACGATTGTCGGCGCGGGCGAAATTTGCGTGTTTACGCTTCTGGGCGGCATTGTTTTCGCGGGACTGCGCTTGCTGATCAAGAAAATGTGGCCCGGACAGGTATTTGACCGCGCCGGAAGCATGGAAATTCTGGAATTGGGGCTATCCGCAAGGCCTATTAGAACAAACGACTTATACCAGATAAGGAATTAGGAAAGAGGACGAGAATTGTATCCAAAAATTCAGCCTCAGACCGTACTCATCTGAAAAAGATGGACTTAGAGCCAACAAGAAGGGCGCAGTTTTCCTTCTTGACTCGTCCCCGCTATCTCCAATAAACTCCGGATTGTAGAAGGGTTTCGAGGGCCATCCGCGCATTGGCCCAGAAGCTTTTCTCCCCATGAAGGCCCGTCGAAAGGCGGGCCTTCTGCTTTTTCGGGAGGCGAGCGCAATATCTCATCGCATCAGTTCGCTCATCGCCATTTTTTAAACAACGGAACAGGTATTTCCGCTCGCTCGCGCATCGCAGCTTACAGCGAAACGCCCGCGCATTTCAGACATAACCCTGATTGGAAATTCATGCTGCGCCTGACACCTTGTGTAGGCCATTGAAGTTCGCATCATTGAAAGCGTCGCTGAAAAGGGAGGGTTTATGGCCGGGAAAAAACTGGAAGGACTATCTGTAGCCATCATAGCAACGGACAACTTCGAAGAATCCGAATTGCTGGAGCCTCGGAAGGCGCTGGATGAGGAAGGCGCGACGACGAAGGTGATTGCGCCGAAGAGCGGCAAAATTCAAGCGATCAAGCATGACGAGAAAACGAAAAAAATTGATGTGGACCTGACGCTCGACAGCGCAAATCCAGAGGATTTTGACGCACTGCTGCTCCCGGGAGGCGCTTTGAATGCGGATCACCTGCGAGTCGAGAAAAAAGCGCAGGAATTCGCGCGGGCGTTTGACCGGGCTGGAAAACCGATCGCGGTGATTTGCCACGGGCCGTGGCTGCTGGTATCGGCGGGCTTGGTGAACGGGCGAACGCTGGCGAGCTATCACACGATACAGGACGATATCCGAAATGCCGGAGGAGAATGGCGCGATGAGGAAGTGGTGCAGGACCGGAACTGGGTATCGAGCCGTCAGCCCTCGGATATTCCCGCATTCAACCGGGAAATGATCCGACTCTTCTCGGAGAAGAAAGCGCGGGCGCACGGAGCTTCGCGATAAAACGTGACCAACGGGCGCGCTCGCGAATCAGAAATTATCGGGATTGCGCAACTCCATACCCGCAAGCAAAACGCAGGCCGAAATTAACGGGCGTGTCCGCCGCAATCGGGGTGATTGCACTGACAACTTACATCGGGAGTTTTCTCCATGGCCTGGCATTGAGCACTGCAATACTTATCGGACGAGCGGCAAGTGCATGGAGGATGGGCGCACTTTTTTTGTTTATCAGGACTCATAGCTGTTCGCCTCCTTGAACTGACGATGCCGAAGAGAATCCGCAAGTGACATCGAATGGCGGTATCTGGAATCCGTCCGCTCGATGCAAGCCAAAACGACATACGGAACGCTTTTTTAGAGATTCATAGCATTTTCAAGAAGATCCGCTTTTGTTTCGCAGTTCTCCGCGTCCCAGCCCGATGACGGGAATCGCTCGTGGCTCCAGAAGATACTCGACAGGCAATCCAAGAAGCTGAACCGGAAATCCCGCCGCTACCTGAAGGCTACACGTACGCAACGGTAAGCGACAAAATCAGCTCGATTGTGCTCGGGCAGCGCGGGCGGCTGGGATGGTTCATTGGATTTGGCGTGTCGTTTCTGTTGGTGATGCTGCTGTTTTACGCGATTGGCTGCCTGCTGGTGTGGGGCGTGGGAATTTGGGGAATCAATATTCCCGTGGCGTGGGGATTCGCGATTGTCAACTTCGTTTGGTGGATCGGAATCGGCCACGCGGGAACGCTTATTTCGGCCATTTTGCTGCTGCTGCACCAGCGATGGCGGACTTCTATCAACCGTTTCGCAGAAGCGATGACGATTTTCGCGGTGGCGTGCGCGGGAATGTTCCCGCTGCTGCACCTCGGGCGACCGTGGCTCTTCTACTGGTTGTTTCCTTATTACCCGAGCTACATGGGCGTGTGGCCGCAATTCCGCAGCCCGCTGGTGTGGGATGTGTTCGCGGTGTCCACGTACTTCACGGTTTCGGTGATCTTCTGGTACGTGGGGATGATTCCCGATTTGGCGACGCTGCGGGACCGCGCGCGCTCGAAATACAAACAGATTGTTTACGGAATCATGTCGTTTGGGTGGCGCGGCTCGGCGATTCACTGGTCGCGCTATGAGATGGCTTCGCTGCTGCTAGCGGGGCTGGCGACGCCGCTGGTGGTTTCCGTCCACAGCGTGGTGAGTCTCGACTTCACGATTGCGATCGTGCCGGGATGGCACAGCACGATTTTTCCTCCGTACTTCGTGGCGGGCGCAATTTATTCGGGATTCGCCATGGTGCTGACGCTGGCGATCCCGCTGCGGAAGTTCTACCACCTGGAAGAATTCATCACGCTCAAGCACCTGGACAACTGCGGGAAGCTGATGCTGGCGACGGGATTGGTCGTCGGGTACGGGTATCTTATGGAAACGTACATGGCCCTCTACAGCGGGGACATTTTCGAGAAGTACATGATTCATAACCGCGAGCTGGGGCCGTATTGGATCGTCTACACGATTGTGCTGTTGTTCAACGTGATTCTTCCGCAGGCGCTGTGGTCGAGGCGCGTGCGGCGAAACGTGCCGGCGCTCTTCGCGCTGGCGATCATCGTGAATGTAGGCATGTGGACGGAGCGATTCATGATTGTGGTGGTGAGTTTGCATCGGGATTTCACGCCATCGGCATGGGGACTCTACATTCCGACGCGATGGGACTGGGCGGTGCTGGTTGGCTCGCTGGGGCTATTCGCGGCTTGCTTTTATCTGTTTGTGCGCTACTTGCCGGCGATTTCGATTTTCGAAACGCGGCGGGAATTGGCGGAGGAAAAGGAAAAGCCGGGAAAGTGAAATACGCGAAGTGCAATTCGCAGATTGATTGAACGCAAATGTCGCAGATATTCCATCCGAGCACGAACACACTCTCGCGATTGAGCATTTACGGCGCGGTGGTCTTCCTGGGGCTGCTGAGTTACGTGCTCTATGAAGTGGGCCAATCGTCGTATTACCGTGCGCAGACGATTCCGCAGATTCAGCCGGTGCCATTCAGCCACGAGCATCACGTCACGCAACTGGGAATTGATTGCCGCTACTGCCACACGTCGGTGGAAAAAAGCGCGTTCGCCGGAATGCCTTCGACGCAGACGTGCATGAGCTGCCATTCGCAGATTTGGACGAACGCGCCGATGCTGGCGCCAGTGCGCGAAAGCTACGAAACCGGACAATCCATCGCCTGGACGCGCGTGAATGCGCTGCCGCAATTTGTGTACTTCAATCACAGCATTCACATCGCGAAGGGAATTGGCTGCACGACGTGCCACGGGCAGATTGGAAAAATGGCGCTGACGTGGCGCGCGGCGACGCTGCAGATGACCTGGTGCCTCGATTGCCACCGGCATCCCGAGGAATACGTCAGGCCGAAGAATGAAGTTTTCAATGTGGATTACAAGCCGCCGCCGAATCAACTGGAGCTTGGGCGGGAGCTTGTCCGCAAATACAAGATTATGAGTTTGACCAGTTGCGAAACGTGTCACCGATGAAAGAAGCGGGACATCCTTGAAAATGAACGTGAATGACAAGCCAAACAATTCGCGCGAGCAGAAGGAACCGCGCGGACGAGCTGAATCAAAAGAGAAATTCTGGCGCGGACTGGCCGATTTTGACGATGCGCCGGAAGCGCGGCGGTTCCGCGAGAATGAATTTCCGTATGCGGCCGCGGATATTGAAGCGGCAAATGCGAAACAGCGAATACCGGGATTGAGCCGCAGGCAAGTGCTCAAGTACATGGCCGCTTCGGCGGCGCTCGCCGGATTGACGGCTTGCACGAAGCTTCCCACTGAAAAAATTGTGCCATACGTGCGGCCGCCGGAAGAGATCGTTCCGGGCAAGCCGCTTTTTTACGCGACTTCGATGACGTTTGGAGGCGAAGGAATTGGGCTGCTGGCCGAGAGCTATATGGGGCGGCCCACGAAAATCGAAGGAAATCCGGAGCATCCCGGGAGCGTGGGCCACACGGATATTTGGGGGCAGGCGGCGACGCTCGATTTGTACGATCCGTACCGCTCGCAGACGGTGGTGCACAACGGCGAAATTCGCGCGTGGGACGACTTCTACGCGGAATTGCGGCGAATGCGCGGCGACTGGAGCGTCAATCAAGGCGCCGGCGTGCGCATCCTGACGGAAAACATCATTTCGCCCACGTTGGGAGCGCAGATGCGGGCATTTCTGGCGGCATTTTCGCAAGCGAAGTGGCATCAGTGGGAGCCGTGGAGCCGCGACAATACACGGGAAGGCGCGAAGCTGGCGTTCGGCGAGTATGTGCATCCTGTTTACCACTTCGAGAATGCAGATGTGATTGTTTCGCTGGATGCGGATTTTCTGTCGATGGGGCCAGGGCATGTGCGTTACACGCGCGATTACGC
>DASUAV010000204.1:0-4851 GCA_035763605.1 Candidatus Acidiferrales bacterium | reverse complement strand
GGCGAATCGCCCCATGGGTTCTCGTGGGGCTTTTTTATTGCGCGGCAAAATGCGGCGAAGAGAAATTCAAGCGGCGTGCACGGTTGTAGCGATGATTTGCAGTTTGTTTGTCAGCGCGCATGCCCACGCTCGAGAGCGATTGATGCAAGAAGCAAAAGAAAAGAGCGTAATGCGGCCGAAGACGCGCACGGTGGTTGACGAATCCGGACGCACGGTTCGCCTGCCGCTGAACGTTCGCCGCGTGGTCACATTAGCGCCCAACCTCGCCGAGATTGTCTGCGCGCTCGGCGCTCAGGATAAGCTGGTGGGCGTTTCCAATTACACGGACCGTCCCGCGGCCGCGAAAGCAAAGCCAAGCGTCGGCATGCCTGTAAGTCCGAGCCTTGAAGCAATCGTCGCGGCGAAGCCCGACGTCGTTCTCGCGACGGCCGTCAACACTTGGGAAACCGTCAACTCGCTCACGCGGCTGGGAATTGCGGTGTATACCACGGACCCGCACAGCGTCACGGACATGCTGCGCTCGATCACCGATGTTGGGGGCGTAATCGGCGCGACGGATGAAGCGCAGGCGCTGGTGAAAAGTTTGCGCGCGCGCCTCGATTCATTGCACGCGAAACTGGCAGATGCGCCGCTGGTTCCCGTGCTTTTTGTCGTTTGGGATCATCCGCTGCAATCCGTGGGCGTTCACACATTTATTGCGGATGCGCTGCGCTGGGCTGGGGCTGAATCGGTGGTGCACACGAGTCACGACTGGCCTCTCGTTAGCATGGAAGAAGTGGTGAAGCTTAATCCCGAGTACATCGTCTATGCGGATAATCAGATGGGATCCGGCGCTGCGGCGGATTCGGGCCGGCTCGGCGACGTAAACGCAGCCGTCGCGCGCCACTTGCAGCGGTTGCGCGGCGATAGATCGTGGCGCGAGATTCCCGCTGTTCGCGAAGGCCATATTGCCGTGGTCAGCCAGGAGATTGACAGCCCGGCGCCGGGGCTTGTTGATGTCATCGAGCAGCTTGCACAGGAGCTTCATCCTGAAATTTTCGGTTCGACGCGTAATTCATCGGCGAATGTTTTCGCGGTGCACGCTCACGTCGCAATGAGCGCATCGCCTCAATTTCAGCGCGCTTTTTCGGAGGCAGCGCGATGCGCTCGCTGACGCCGCGCCGAATCGCGTGGATCTGCGCTGCGCTCGCGGCCATTTTATTCGCAATTGTGGTGTTTTCGCTGGAGGTCGGCGCTTACCCGATTTCCGCGGCCGATGTGGTAGTCACTTTGGTGCGCGGCGCGATCGGCCACTGGAACGCCATCGCGCCTTCGGACCGCCTGGTCGTTTTTGGCTTGCGTCTGCCGCGTATCGCGCTGGGAGTTTTGGTGGGTGCGGCGCTTTCCGTATCGGGAGCTTCTTTCCAGGCGCTATTGCGGAACCCGTTGGCGGATCCGTACGTGCTGGGAGTCTCCAGCGGCGCGGCGCTCGGCGCGATTGTTTCTCTGGCGTGGTTTCCACATCAGCCGTGGACGATGCAGGCGCTCGCTTTCATCGGCGCGCTGATCACGGTCGCGGTCGTATTTTTCTTGGGGCGCCGTGGAGGACAGCTCGACAGCACCACTTTGCTCCTTGCCGGAATCGTGGCCGCGTCTTTTCTCTCCGCAATCATCATGTTTTTAATGACAACCTTGAGCGGACGCGATCTGCGCGGCATGGCTTTCTGGCTGATGGGCGATCTGGCCACGGCTCCCGCGGTGCGCTTGTGGTTTTTGTTTCTCCTGCTGATTATTGCGCTCGGCGCGATTTACACCACGGCTTCGGATTTGAACTTGATTCTTACCGGCGAGCGCGAGGCCTATCACCTCGGCGTGAACGTTCCGCGCGTGAAACTGGTTGTGTACGTCGGCGCTTCGTTATTGACGGGAGTTGCCGTTTCCGTGAGCGGCGCGATCGGCTACGTGGGTCTGCTGATTCCGCATGTGATCCGTTTGATCTTCGGTTCGGATTATCGCCTGCTGATTCCGGCATCCGCGCTGGGCGGTGCGATCGCCGTGACGCTGGCCGATACGCTCGCACGCACCATCGTTGCTCCAACGGAATTGCCCGTAGGCGCGATGACCGCGGCGATTGGCGCGCCTGTTTTCATCTACCTCTTGAAGCGGAGGCTCGCTTGAGCGCCGGCGAAATGCCCGCGATGAGCTCATTGCCAGGAACATTGACGGGCTGGGTCGAGAATCCCGTGCGCCTGGTGGTCGAGCAGGCGAGCTACGCGTACGCGGCGGCGGCGACTACGGCGCCCAAATTCACACTCGGGCCGATCAGTTTTACGGCGCGCCAGCGCGAGATTGTCGGCATTCTCGGGCCGAATGCCAGCGGGAAATCCACATTGCTAAAAATGCTTGCGGGGCAGTTCCCGCCGCTCTCCGGCCGCGTCGAACTCGATGGAAAACCTCCCGGCACTCTTTCTTTGCGCGAGCGCGCGCAACGCATCGCCATCGTGCATCAGGAGAGCGATTTGCTTTTCCCGCTGAGCGTCTGGGAATACGTTTTGCAGGGGAGATACCCTCATGGGAGCCGCTTGCGATTTGAGAACGAGGCGGACGCCTTGATGGTACAAAACGCGCTCGAACAGACGGGCGCGGAGGCGCTTGCTGAGCGGCGCATGGATCAGCTCTCCGGCGGCGAACGCCAGCGCGTGATTCTGGCGCGCGCGCTCGCGCAGCAGCCGCAATTGCTGCTGCTCGACGAACCCACACACCATTTGGATATCGGCGGAAAAGTTGAACTCATGCGCGTGCTTCGGCGGCTGACGGAGCAGAATCGTTATACGAGCGTCGTGATTACGCACGAGTTGAATCTCGCCGCCGAATTTTTTGATTTCGTCGTGCTGCTGGGGAAGGGCAAGAATTTGGCCTCGGGCCGGCCTGAGGATGTTTATCGCGCCGATGTGCTGGAACAAGTTTTTGGCACGCCGCTGCAAGTCGAGAAGAGCGCGAGCGGGCGGCCGCGCGTGATTTTGCCGGCGGACGCGGACGAAGGCGCGAGCGGCGCTTCGCCGGAGGGTTAACCTGAGTTTGCAGTCTGAAGTTGCGAAAATTGAAGCACCGGCGGCGCTGGTCAACTGAATAGCCGGGCCACCGGAAAATCCACCACGAAACTCCGTGCACGGGAAGGCGGTGAAAAGCCGCCGCCGCTGCGCGACTGTAAGGCGGAAATCATCGAGCGCGCGTCACTGCGCCGGACGCTTCGTCGAAAGACGCGGCGAAGGTGCGGGAAGGCCGTGCCAGCACGAGCCGCCAAGCCAGGAGACCGGCGGAGTTTCTATCTCGAACGCAAGAACTGTCGCGTCGCGCAAATTCGGCGCTCGCAGATCCTTGTTTCGGGACAGCCTTCACACTCCCGCGCGAGAGGGAGACGGAGGAAAAGATGAGACTCTGCGCACTTCAGTTTTTGCGTTTCAGTTTTTTCGCAGTTGCTTTCCTTGCTTTTGCCGTTTTCGCCCATGCACAATCTGCAGCAACATTAACCGGCCGCGTCACGGATCGCAGCGGCGCGTCCATTTCGCAAGCGAACGTCACCGCCCAGCCAATTTCGGCGCCGCAAGCGGCGACGGCATTGCCCGTTCGCGCGCGGACTGCACCGGATGGCTGCTATTCGATGAGTCTTTCTCCCGGCCGATATCGCATTCGCATTAACGCTCCAGAGATGACCACAGTCGAACAGCAGTTCACTCTTGCCGCCGGCCAGCGCCGCGAATGGAATGTGCGGCTCGAACTCGCGCCGCTTTCTTCGCGGGTGGTTGTCTCAGCGCAAGCGGAACCAGCGCCTGCAAACACGGTCGCTTCGCCCGTCACTGTGCTGACGCGCGCGGACATCGAGCAGAGGCAGGCGCTGTGGCTTGCGCCTCTGCTTTCCTCGACGACCGGCGCAAGCATCGAGCGGCTTGGGCCAGAGGGAGGAATCACTTCGTTTTTTCTTGATGGAGGAAATTCCAATTTTACGAAGTTTCTGATTGACGGAACGCCTGTGAACCAGCCCGGCGGCGACATTGACCTTTCGAATCTCGATCTCACAAATGTGGACAAAATCGAAATTGTTCACGGCGCATCGAGCGCGCTCTTTGGCTCGGATGCCATGGACGGCGTGGTGCAAATTTTCACGCATCGGGGCACGACGGAAAAACCGGCGCTGACCGTTCTCGCCGAGGGAGGCACGTTCCACACGCAGCGAGAAGAGGCGGATTTGAGCGGCATCGTTGGGAAATTCGATTACGCCCCGGCCATTTCGTACTTCGATACGAACGGACAGGGGCCAAACAACCGTTTTCGCGACACGACGCTTTCCGGAAATTTTGGTTGGAAATTCAGCTCGACGAATCAGCTGCGCTTGTCCGTGCGCAATTCGGCGAGCGACGCCGGGCAGCCGGGGCAAACGCTTCTGGAGCCGCCGATTCTGAGGCAGTCGAACGATTTGCACGATTTTGCCGCAAATTTTAGTTGGGACTTTTCCACGGGCTCGCACTGGGAGCATCATCTCGCGGGCACGGAATCGCGCTTCCACGAATTCCAGATTAATATTCCGGTATTCACTTTCATCGAGCAATTCAATCGCGCGGGATTCGAGGGACAATCCACGTATCTGGACGGGCCTCTCGCGGTTTCGCTCGGCTACAACTATGAAGTCGAAAACGGCTCTTCCGGCGGACCGCACGAGCGACGAAACAATCAGGGCGGGTACATCGAAACGCATTACTCGTTCACGCGCCGCATCACGGCGATTGCTGGGGCGCGCGCGGAGGACAATGCCAGCTTTGGCACGCGCGTGGTTCCGCGCTTTGGAATTGCCTATCTCGCGCGTTTCGGCAGCGG
>DASUAV010000203.1:0-18619 GCA_035763605.1 Candidatus Acidiferrales bacterium | reverse complement strand
ATTGATCGCCGATATTCGACGAATGGGATTGTGTCGCATTCCGGTCTGGAGATCGCCTCGGAATTGGTGAGCACGGGCGCGGAAGTCCTCGCCAAAGTGGAAGCCCGGACGGAAGTGGTGGGAATCGATGAAGCGCAATTTTTGGGCGAAAGCCTTATCGAAAGCTGCACGAGGCTCGCCGATTTGGGAAAACGCGTGATTGTCGCCGGGCTGGATACGGATTTTATGGGCCGTCCGTTCGAGCCCATGCCGCGCCTGTTGGTTCTTTCCGAGGAGATTACCAAGCTGCTGGCGATTTGCGCGCGATGCGGCAATCCCGCGGTGAACACGCAGCGGCTGGTCGCTTCCGAGGAGTTGATCGTGGTCGGAGCCGGCGGAATGTACGAAGCGCGTTGCCGGCGATGCTTTGAGCCGCAACTTGCCGCAGAGAAAGTCGAAGAGGAAAAGAAATCGCAGGCATCCAAAGCGGCTTCAGGAATGTAACTCCTTCCAGCGAGAATGCTTTCCCCTCTGTACATTCCATATTCAGCGGATTCGAAGAAGTGGTATTATTTGAACAGCGTGGCAACGGCGGCAACCCGCGATTCGAATGCCGCTGGCGATGAATTTATATGGTTCGTCTGACGATTTCCGCAGCAACTTTGCTATTAGCATTTCTTTTTCCTGCGTGCGGGCACGCTCGCGGTGCGGGAAATGGCTCATTGTCGTCTGGTTCGGCGGCTTCGGCTTCATCCGAGGGCGCCTCGGGCAACAAGGCAGACCAAAAGCCAAAGGACGCTCGCTTGCAGGGGCAACTCGCCATTATCCGCTATGTGGATGGCGAATATGCCCGCGTCATCCAGCCGCTGCCTTCGAAAAAAAAAGGCTTTCACTACAAGGCCGGGGAAAAACTTGATCCCAACAAGCTGCGCTCCGCGCTGGCCTATGGCTCGGCCGCCAATCCCGGTGACCAGGTGCAGATTACGAACATCGAATTTCAGTCGAAGGCCGTTGTGGTCAGCATCAACGGCGGGACCAAGGGTCACTTTGACTGGCGCAAACACATCCAGATTTCCATGGGGGGAGCCGCTCCGGTGATGACCACAACTCCCGCGAATCAAAGTGTGCGGCGTATTGGCGCGGAGCTCGTGCTGGAGTTTCCCAGGCGTGTGCCCGATCTGACTCCCGAGCAACTGAAACAATACCTCTCGCCATTTTTGGATTTTTCGAACCAGCACTCCGCGGCCGTGAACTGGATTGACACTCTTCCGCCTGAATTTCAGCGGGCCATCAAGTCGCACCAGGCCATCGTAGGGATGAATCAGGACATGGTGATGGCAGCGATGGGCAGGCCGGACAAGAAAGTGCGCGAACAGGATGAAAATGGCCATGAGACAGAAGATTGGATCTATGGCCTTCCGCCGGAGAAATCCACTCTCGTTACGTTTCAGGGAAACAAAGTTATTCGCGTCAAATCATACGGGTAGAATCGCTGCGTTGACTTTTCCATCGGCGCGCCCTAGCATCAGCCATCTTTGCGCCCTTGTAATGTTGCTGCACATTTCGATCACGCTCGCTTCGGAGGACGCATGTCAGTGAAGGTCGCCATCAATGGCTTCGGCCGGATCGGCCGTAATGTTTTCCGCGCGGCCATGGGGAATCCGGCCATCGAAGTCGTCGCGGTAAACGATATTACCGACGCGAAGACTTTGGCGCATTTGCTGAAGTACGACTCGATTCTTGGAAACCTGCCGAACCGGATCACCGCAAGCGACGAAGCGATTCACGTAGATGGCAAAACCATTCGCGCCTTCAAGGTGAAAGAACTGGATAAAGTGGACTGGCCGTCGACAGGGGCGGAAATTGTTGTGGAGTCAGCGGGGGTCTTCAACAAAGGGCCGGAAGCGCGCAAGCACATTCGCGGAACGGTAAAGAAAGTGGTCATCACCGCGCCGGCAACGGATCCGGATTTCACTACGGTGCTTGGCGTGAACGACAAGCTGTATGATCCGGCGAAGCACCACGTCGTATCCAATGCGTCGTGCACAACAAATTGTCTGGCGGTGGTGGCCAAAGTTCTCGTCGAAAAATTTGGAATTGCCAGCGGCATCATGACCACGATTCACTCCTATACGAACGATCAAAAGCTGCTCGATTTGCCCCACAAAGACCTGCGGCGCGCACGTGCCGCGGCTCTTTCCATGATTCCCACTTCAACCGGAGCGGCAAAGTCGCTGCACCTGGTAATTCCGGAATTGAAAGGCAAGCTCGATGGGTATGCCTTGCGCGTCCCGACGCCCGATGTGAGCCTCGTGGATTTGAGCGTCACCACCGAAAAAGAGACGACGCCGGAGGAAGTGAACGAGGCCTTTCAGTCGGCCTCGCAAGGATGTTTGAAAGGGCTTCTCGACTACACCGAAGAAGAACTGGTGTCCATTGATTTTCGCGGCAATCCTCATTCCGGTATTGTGGACGCCCCCAGCACGCGCATGGTCGGGCCGCACAATCTGAAGGTGCTCGCGTGGTACGACAATGAATGGGGCTATTCTTGCCGCTGCGTGGACCTGGTAAAAAAGATCGCTGAGCGCCTGTAATTTTCGATTACCAATGGTTTCCGTGGATCCTACAAAAACTTCGTCCATAGACCGGCTCTCGATGCGCGCCCTCGATCTGAAGGGCAAACGCGTTTTCATTCGTGCCGATTTCAACGTGCCGCTGGAAAACGGGAATGTGGCCGACGATACGCGGATTCGCGCGACGCTGCCGACGCTGACTTTGGCGTTGCAGGCCGGCGCGCGCGTGGTCGTCGCTTCTCATCTCGGCCGGCCGAAAGGAAAAGTTGACGCGAAGTACAGCCTCGCGCCAGTGGCCGCACGATTGAAAGAATTGCTCGGGAAACCGGTCATTTTCGCTTCGGATTGCGCGGGGCAAGAAGCGGAATCGCGCTCCCGCGGGCTCAAGAATGGCAACATTTTACTGCTGGAAAACCTGCGGTTTCATGCCGAGGAAGAAAAGAACGACGAAGGATTTTCGCGCCAGCTCGCCTCGCTCTGCGATGGCCTGTATGTGGACGACGCGTTTGGTGCGGCGCATCGAGCGCACGCATCAGTGGTCGGAATCACGAAGTTCGTCAAGAAAGCCGCTGCCGGTCTGTTGATGGAACGCGAACTTTCCTATCTTGGCAAGGCCGTCAGCAATCCGGAGCGGCCATTCCTCGCGATTTTGGGCGGCGCAAAGGTCTCCGACAAAATCGAAGTGATAAAAAATCTGATGAAAATCGCGGATGCGATGCTGATCGGCGGAGCGATGGCTTATACATTTTTCCGCGCGAAGAAATTCACCACGGGAAAGTCTCTGGTCGAAGAAGACAAAGTGGATCTCGCGCTGGCTTTGCTCGGCGAGGCGCGCGAGCGCAACTTCCGCATCGTTTTGCCGGTGGATCACATTCTTGCGCGCAGTCCTGACGACAGCGCGGAAACTCTGGCGAGCGGCGTCGAAGCCACGCCGGCGGATTGGATGGGCCTCGACATCGGCCCGCGTACCATCGAACTTTTCAGTAAGGAAATCGCTGAGGCGAAAACAATCGTCTGGAACGGGCCTCTCGGCATGTTCGAAAAGCCTGAGTTCGCGAACGGCACGCTGGCCATCGCGCGCGCCATCGCGGACGCCACAAAACGCGGCGCCACTTCCATCATCGGCGGCGGCGACAGCGTCGCAGCGGTCGAAAAAGCCGGAGTCGCGTCGAAAATTTCACACATCTCCACCGGCGGCGGCGCCTCGCTCGAATTTCTTGCGGGCGAAAAGCTTCCCGGCGTCGAAGCGCTCAGTCCGGCAGAGGCTTGAGTTTGCGACGCCCGGTCATTGTCGCGAATTGGAAGATGTACAAGACCCGCCGCGAGACGCAGGAATTCTTCAATCGCTTCAAGCCGCTCGTTCGCGACACCACGCATTGCGAAATTATCGTGGCTCCTCCTTTTACGTCACTCTCGGCGGCTTGCGAAGCGGCGCGCGGCACAAACATCGCGATTGCCGCGCAGAACGCGTATTGGGAAAGCGAAGGCGCGTTCACCGGCGAAGTTTCCATGCGTATGCTGGTTGATTCCGATTGCCGCACGGTGATTCTCGGCCATTCCGAACGCCGTTGCTTCTTCGGCGAGACGGACGCGGGCGTCAATCGCAAAGTGAAAGCCGCGCTGGCCGCGAATCTGCAGCCGCTCGTGTGCGTGGGCGAAACCATCGAAGAGCGGGATGGGAAAAGGACAACGCCCGTGCTCGAATCCCAATTTCGCGGTTCGCTCGCCGCATTGACCGCCGATGAATTCTCGCGTATCCTAATCGCTTACGAGCCAGTGTGGGCGATCGGTACTGGCCGCACCGCCACTCCGGAACTCGCGGCAGAATCTCACGCCTGTCTGAGGCGCCTTGCGAAGGAAACTTATGGCGCTGAAGTTGCGTCCGCTCTGCGCGTTTTGTATGGCGGAAGCGTCAGGCCGGATAACATTTCCGCTTTGATGGCTCAAGAGGAGATTGACGGAGCACTTGTCGGCGGAGCCAGTTTGGATGCCGAATCGTTTGCGTCCATCGTGAATTTTTGAACTGAATTCTTAAGGCCGCGTGGCTGCTGGGAGCAGGGATGCCGAATACAGTTAAATGGACGATTGCGTTGTTTGCCGCGGTGGTATTGGTTTGGCTCGGCTGGCATTTTTCCGTGGTGCTGGTGACGCTGCATATCCTTGTGTGCCTGCTGCTCATCTTTGTGATTATGCTGCAAAGCGGCTCGGCCGCGGATTTGGCCGGCGCGTTTGGCGGAGCGGGCAGCCAGACGGCGTTTGGCCCGCGCGGCGCTTCTACGTTTTTGACCAAGGCCACGACGTGGTGCGCGATTGTGTTTATGATGAGTTCTCTGGCGCTGTCGCTCAAGCGTGCGCCAACGACGGCGGAGGGCTCTTCGATTATCGAGCAGACCATGCCGTCAACGCCAACGAAGGCGGCTCCATCACCGGTGGCTCCATCGAAAACGCCGGCGCCCGCTCCGGCGAAGACGCCCACGCCGCAGCCTCCAACGCCTCACAAATAGTCCGCGGATTTTGCTAGAATTAACGTGTTTCTAGTGTGCGGTCGTGGCGGAACTGGCAGACGCATCAGCTTGAGGGGCTGACGGTAGCAATACCGTGGTGGTTCGAATCCACTCGACCGCACCAATCTCCTGCATTTAAAGGTTTTTCTCCTCAGGAAAATCGCCGACAGCATCCCATTACTCTCCTACAAAAGATTTTCTCGATTCTCTGTTGAAATTTTTCCTTTCTGTTATATAAGATTGTGCTTCTTGAATGCACCAGCCATTCCAACTGAGGATTCGAGGCCGCAATCACGCAGCTAAGGCCGCAGAAATCCGGAGCGGAGGAAATGTCCTCGCGTAAAGCATCTGCAGGTTCAGCAGCGCCCGCTGTTTTGTTTGCGATTGTTCTTTTGATTCTTGTCGCTTCCACTCTCTTTCTCCATTTCGATCACATCTGGTGGTTTCCCAAGGCCATTACGCCCGTGGGCCATCAGATTGATCAGCAGATGTTTTTGACGTTCGTGCTCACCGGGATTGTTTTCGTCCTCGCGCAAATTGCGCTGGCATGGCTGGTTTTCCGGTATCGCGACCAGGGCCGCCGCGCAAATTTCATACGCGGCAGCCACGTTCTGGAAGTGATCTGGACCACGATTACGCTGGTGATTTTCGTCGGTCTGGGCGTGATGGCCGCTCATGCCTGGGGCGAAGTGCATTTCGGCGGGCCCGCGCCGGGAGCTTTGCAAGTCGAAGTCACCGGCATGCAGTTCCAGTGGAATTTCCGTTACGCGGGAACGGATGGAAAGTTTGGCAAGATCGTTCCCAAGGACATCGACGCATCGGTCGGCAATCCAGTGGGCCTCGATCCGAGCGATCCAGCCGCCAAAGATGACATTGTGGTACCCGATTTGTATTTGCCCGTCAATCGCCCAATCGTGCTGCTGCTGCGCTCGCAAGACGTCATTCACAGCTTTTTCGTCCGCGAGCTGCGCGTCAAGCAGGACGCCGTTCCCGGCATCATCATTCCTGTCCATTTCACTGTGAACAAGATTGGTGATTACGAAGTGACCTGCAATCAGCTCTGCGGGTTGGGTCACTATCGCATGCACGCGGTTCTTCATGTGCTCTCGCAGGCCGATTTCGCAAAGTGGGAGGCTAAGGAGGAGGCGCAGAACGCGCAATGAACATCATCCGTAATTTATATCGAGAAGTTCAGGGGAAGATTCGATGAGCGCTCACGCCGGTCCCGTCCATCACGCGGAAGCGCCTAAAGGCTTCATCCGCCACTATATCTTTAGCCTGGACCACAAAATCATCGGCACGCAGTACATCCTTCTGGGCCTTTCTGCCGTGACCATTGGCGTGATTTTGTCCCTCATCATGCGCATCCACCTGGTCTGGCCGAATGCGCATATTTGGGGATTTGCCAGCGGCATCGTTTCGCCCGAAGATTATCTTCGTGTGGTGACGATGCACGGCACGCTGATGGTCTTCTTCGTGCTCACCACCGTGCCGCAAAGCGGCTTTGGCAATTACTTCCTGCCGATCCAGATCGGCGCGCCGGATATGGCCTTTCCGACCATCAACATGCTCTCCTTTTGGACCACCTTGCTGGCCATGCTCGTGCTCCTGGCTTCTGCATTCGTTCCGGGAGGCGCTTCGATCAGCGGTTGGACATCTTACGCTCCGCTTAGCGCCTTAGGAGAAGTGGCTGGGCCGGGACTGGGGCTTGGCCAGACCCTTTGGGTAATCAGCATCGCTCTTTTCTGCGGCGGCTCGCTGATGTCGGCGATTAATTTCCTCGGCACGACAATTGACCTCCGCACCAAGGGCCTCTCGCTGATGCGGCTGCCCCTGACTGTTTGGGGCTGGTTCATCACCGCGTGTCTCGCGCTGCTCGCGTTCGGCGTGCTTCTCGCCGCGTGTATCCTTCTGCTGCTCGACCGTCTGGCGCAGACGAGCTTCTTCATTCCGTCGAATCTTAACGTCAGCGGCGTCCTCCAGCATCACGCGGGCGGCTCGCCGCTGCTCTGGCAGCACCTGTTCTGGTTCTTCGGCCATCCCGAGGTCTACATCGCCATCCTCCCCGGCATGGGAATTATTTCGCATGTGCTTTCCACGTTTTCGCGAAAGCCCGTGTTCGGCTACAAGGCGATGGTCTATTCGCTCAGCGCGATCGGGTTTTTGAGTTTCGCCGTGTGGGGACATCATATGTTCATCAGCGGCATGAATCCCTACTCGGCGCTGGCATTCTCCATCCTCACGCTGGTGATTGGCGTGCCTTCGGCCATTAAGACTTTCAACTGGCTCGGAACTCTTTATGGCGCGCAGATTCATTTCACCGCGTCCATGCTCTTTGCCATCGGATTCGTTTCGTTGTTCGTCACCGGCGGACTTTCCGGCATTTTCCTGGCGCAGCCGGCTCTCGACCTCTACTTGCACGATACCTATTACGTCATCGGGCATTTCCACCTGATTATGGGCGTGGCTGCGATTTTTGCCATGTTCGCCGCGAGCTACTATTGGTTCCCGAAAATGTTCGGCCGGCACATGAACGAAACGCTCGGCAAAGTCCATTTCTGGTGCACCTTCATCGGCGTGTACTGCATTTTCATGCCCATGCACTATCTCGGATACGCGGGCGACCCGCGCCGCTACGCCAGCATTGAATCGGTGAAGTATTTGCTTCCGCTGCATTCGGTGCATTACTTCATCAGCATCTCGGCCTTTTTCACCGCCGCGGCGCAACTGCTCTTCTACTGGAACTTCTTCTGGAGCATGGGACACGGCAAAAAGGCGGCCGAAAATCCGTGGCGCGCGACGACGTTGGAATGGTCCGTCCCCACGCCGGTGCCGCACGATAATTTCGCCGGTCATTATCCGACGGTGTATCGCGGGCCTTATGAATACAGCGTCCCGGGCGCGAAGGACGATTTTGTTCCCCAGCATCTTGCGCCGGAACAGGTGGCGCGGGCCTAATCGAACTTTATGGCGCACAGCATAATCACCGACGACATCGAGATTATCGATTCCGGAGGCGGAGCAAAGCCGCCCGCGCGCCCAGATGGCGGCGACGGAGATGGCTCCGGCGACGGGCGTCCACAATTGCCCCAGCGCATCTACGTCACCGGCGTAACCATCGGCATGGCTGGCATCTTGATGTTCTTCATGGCCCTGGCCAGCGCTTTCATCGTCAGGAAAGGGCTTGGCAGTGACTGGCGTACGTTTCCAATGCCTCGCGTGCTGTGGCTCAATACCGCGATTCTGCTCGCCAGCAGTTTCACGCTTGTTCGCGCTCGCCGCTTTTTTAAGCGTGGCGACAAGGACGGATTTCGCCACTGGTGGGCGGTCACCACAATTCTCGGTTTGTTTTTTGTCACCGGCCAGTTAATCGCCTGGCGTGAACTCGTTTCGGCCGGTTTTTACCTCGCTTCGAACGCCAGCAACAGCTTCTTCTATGTGCTGACTGCGGCGCACGGCGTTCACTTGCTTGGCGGAATTACCGCGCTGCTCTTCGTCGGCTGGGGCCGGCTGCGGCGGCTGACGCTGGCCACGGCCACCGAAATCGCCGGCTATTACTGGCATTTTATGGACGGTCTTTGGGTTTTTCTTTTCCTACTTCTCTTGTTGGGACGGTGAGACTTGGCTGAACTTGATATTGATGCGGTTGCAGGTCCGGCGTGGGGAGGCGGCGTTGCTCCCTTTGCCACCAACACGAAAAAACTCGGAATGTGGCTGTTTCTGCTTTCCGACTCGCTCACCTTCTCGACGGCGATTCTAGCCTATGCCTACGTTCGCCTGGCGAGTTCGAGCTGGCCGCGCCCATTTGAAATCTACCCGGCAATCGCCAACGCCACATTTTTAACCATAATTCTTCTCTCCAGCAGCTTGACCATGGTTCTCGCCGTGGCCGCCGCGCACCGCGACGATGTCCGCAGGGCCGTGCTGTACATTATATTGACGGCCATCGGCGGCGCTGCTTTCGTCATACTTCACCTGGGCGAATGGTTTCGCCTGTTCGCCGAGGGCGTCACGCCGTGGTCGAATCAATTCACTGTGGACGGCCATCCCGGCGACCCGCTTTTCGGCGGAACGTTTTTCGGGCTTACCGGATTACACATGCTGCACGTCTCGATTGGCGTGATTTACTTGTGCATCATTGCGTTCGGCTTTGGCCGGCGCAAATTCAATGCCGATCACGTCGAGGTCAGCGGGCTCTACTGGCACTTCGTTGATCTCGTGTGGATGTTCATTTTCCCGATGGTCTATTTGATGTCCGTAAATCTCAACGTGAAAAGCTGAGGAGCATATCGCGCGATGCACGAAATAGCCGCAACACCGCACCACGCCGTCGGCACAAAAAAACTCTTCATGTGGGTTTGGTTCTGGCTGCTGGTGCTGACCGGAATCGAAGTCCTGCTGGCCTATCTGCGCCTTGAGCCGCACGTCATGCTCATTCTTCTGGTCGGCCTGTCGCTGATCAAATCGGCGCTCATCGTCGCCTATTTCATGCACCTTCGCTTCGAGAAAATCGGCCTGTTCCTGATAATTGTGCCGAGCCTCGTGTTTTGCCTGATCATGATTCTAATTTTCGTGTTCCCGGATAGCGTGCGCATCGTCAACATGCAGACGATCCACATGTAAAGCGCGTCCGGTTCGCGGTATGATTGTTGTTGGGATGAGAATGAAAACGAATCGAATCCGCAAAGTGTTCGTAATAGCCGGCGGCGTGTTTGCTGCGATGCTGGTATCTGCCCAAGCCGCTTTCGCGCAGGGCTGCGCTCTCTGCTATAACGACGCCGCAGCCACCGGCCCGCAGGGCATCGAAGCTTTGCGCCACGGGATCCTGATTCTGGCCATTCCGCCGATGCTCATATTTGCCGCGCTTTTCGCCGTTCTCTACAAGCGGCGCAACCTTCATCACGAGTTTTCCGCGCCTGCTTCCGGTGCTGCTGTAGCGTCATCCCACAGCATGTCTGAATTCGTCCTCCATTTGAACTAGCCGCACGAATCGCAAATTTCCCGTTCGATTTGCCAGGATTCAACGCCGAGAATTCTGCGCTGCCGTCCAACGCGAACCGCAAAAAAAAACGCCTTCTGCGAAACTATGTCCGCAGAAGGCGTCTCGAAACCGAAAAGCTCAGCTGCCGTGCTTCTCGTTCAAGCCCGTGCAGATGGTCACAGCAGTGGTCGGATCAATGGCCGTGGAATCGAATTCGATGTGCTTGATGATCCCGTTCTTGTCGATGACAAAGGTGGTACGCCTGGCGAACTGCACCTTGTCGCCGCCCAGCGGGAAATCCTGCATGATTCCGTACTCTTTCAGGACTTTGTGAGTCATGTCGCTCAACAACGGGAAAGTCACGCCAATCTTTTGAGCAAATGCGCCATTGGCGGGAGGGCTGTCAATGCTGATTCCAAATATCACTGAATCGCTTGCTTCAATCTTGGCCAAATCAGCCTGATAGGCCTGGAGTTCCTTCGTTCAACCGCTGGTGAACGCCAGAACGTAAAACGCCAGGATCACGTTCTTCTTGCCCTTGAAGCTGCTCAGCGTCATCGAGCCCCGCTGATCCGTGGGCAGCGTGAAATCCGGCGCGGCGTCTCCCACTTTCAGATTCGTCGTGGTGATTGCCGCATTGTTCTGCGCTTGCGCCGCGAACGGAAGCGCGGCAAGAGCCAGAACAGCCGTGGCCACCATCGAAACCATTCGTTTCATGCGCTATCTCCTTGAAAGAGCTACGCAACCGAGTCCGCATCATACCAGAATTGCGCGAAAGTCACGTGCCAATTCGCGAATTCGTTCCTGCGCGCCCTTGGATGAGCGAAACCGCTTTTAGTTTCTTTTTCTTGGCGGGGAAGAATGCGAAAGACTAAGGTTCTTCGGTCAAATAGCGGAACGGATCGCCGATATTTTTGCGCACATTGGCCCAGAACTCATCGGGTTTGGAAAGAAAAGCCTCGACCACGCGTGGGTCGAACTGCGTCCCCGAAAAGCGCTGAATCTCTTCGTGTGCGGCGCTGACCGGCAGGGCTTTGCGATAAGGCCGGTCGGAGGTCATCGCATCAAACGTATCCGCCACCGCAAATATTCGCGCTCCGAGCGGAATTTCTTCGCCCTTCAGCCCCCGCGGGTAGCCGGTGCCGTCAAAGAACTCCTGATGCGAGAGCACAATCTCCGCGGCATCTTTGAGGAAGGGAATTCGGTTCAGCACCGTGTAGCCGATATCGCAATGCCGGCGCATCAGCTGTTTTTCCTCGGCGGTTAAGGGCCCCGGCTTGCGCAACACCTGGTCGGGAATGCCCATTTTGCCGATGTCGTGCAGAAAGGCGCCGCGCGCGATGTGCCGCAGCATCTCCTGATTCACCTTCATGATGCGCGCGATCAGAATGGTAATGCCGGTCACGCGCTGGCAATGTCCCTCTGTTTCCGCGTCCTTCGCGTCGAGCGCGCTGCCCAGCGCCTCGAGCGTGTAATCGTAGGATTCTTCCAAGTCCCGCAGAGTAACCGAAAGCTGCTGTGTTCGTTCCGCGACCAGATGCTCAAGATTCCGCTGATAGGAGCGATTCTCCAGCACGAGATGCCGGTGCTCCAGCGCGCGCCCCACGCTATGGTAGAGCTGGTCCTTCTCGAAGGGCTTCAGAATGTAGTCGTAGGCGCCCGCGCGTATCGCTTCGAGCGCGATGGAAATGTCGTGCATCGCCGTGACCATGATGACGGGCACGTCTTCGCTTTGCAGCTTGAGTTGCCGCAAAAGCCGCATCCCGTCCATTTCCGGCATGACGATATCGCTGAGCACAAGATCATGCCCGTCATTGCGGATTTCCTGAATGGCTTTATTGCCGTCGGAAACTACGGTGCACCGGTAGCCCTGGGCTTCCAGAAGGGTGGAAACCACTTCGCGGATCGCTTCCTCATCGTCGCAGACGAGTATCTTTTCCCCGGCCAACGCCACTCTCCTGATTTCTGGATTATAACGGCGTTGCCCGGCCCGGCGTCAGGTTTCCGCATGTTTCTGCTGCGAAGAAGTTACGGCAGTGCGGCGCAATTCACGCTGGCTAAACCGGCGAGCGCCGGGAATTAAACCGCCGCGCCAACGCCGGCCTGCGGTATCCGCGCGGTCATTTGATCTAAGAGCAGTGAGAGCTCGAAACCCTGCGCCGCTACCATCTCTGTAAGCCTCGACAGTTCCGGCAGCGGCAGCGATCGCAGAGCGATTCGCAGCATCGTCAGGCGGTAGCGTGTTTGGAATTGCACGGTCAGTTTCAGTAGTTCCAACTCCTGCGATGGCCGAAGCTCCGGTGAGAGCTTCGAGATCAGCCGCGCTAACTCCGTCAAATTCTGAAAATCCTGCGCCAACCCCTGCAGGTATAGGTGCAAAATCTGCTTCCGCTCTGTCCGCCAGAGCTTTACGTCTTCTCTTGAAGCCCGCCGGACCAGAAACGCCTCATCCTCTCGGTGCAATATCATCCTGATTTGTGGAAAATGCCTGCAGTGCACCGGCAGCAAGTTCTTGATTTCCAGCGGCCCAACTTCCAATCGTTGGACGCCCTGCGGTGCGAATAGCAGCCACACCAATAGCACCAGCACAATTATCGCGATTGCGACCAGCATCGCCATTGTCATTTCCACATCTCCAGGAGCCGGGTATTCAGTTCACGCAATTGTGTCGTTACCTGTGGGCCCAGCCGTTCATATTCATCCTGCGCCAGCAGAACCCGTGAATGTTCTAAAGCTGGGAGTGGACTCCATAACGCGACAACCCACATCACCAGGGCGATGTCGAAGGATGCGTGCGACAGCTCGGCCCACAACGCGAAATGGCCTAGCCAGGGCAGGAACGTGTCGGCTGTCGCTTGAATAATCGAGTGAAAACCGAGGCCGAGTGCAATCCACGCCAGGTAAGGCTCGACCTGCACGCGGTAGTATCGGCAAAACGCGAGGCCGCTAATTAGAAGCCCCGCGATGGTTACTTCAAGTCCACGTTGTCCCATGGGGATTGCGATCTTGACGTTCAGCGGCGCCCCACTCATCGAAATCAGCATCGCCACAAGCAAAACACCGCCGATGATGAGCAGGATGGGCTTTACGAATCTCCAAACCCCTCCGAATGCAGAGAAAATGCTTCGGCAGAGCTCGTATACCACCAGCGCCCGAAGCAAGATGAAAAGTGCTTGCGTGCTCCAATAGGAATAGAAAAAGACCTCCGAGGTAAGTCCTATCGTCTGATAAATGGCAAAAAATACCAATTCGTTGCCAACAAGGACTACGAGATACACAACGAAGAAGGGGAGGCGCTGGACCAGTTTGTGCCGCAACGCCAGGAAGAGAACCGTCGCCTCAAGCAACGCTCCGAAGGCCCAGTGTACGAGAGACAGGAAGGACGGACTCACGCGCAGGACTATAGCATTCTCCCAGGGGTTACGTAAACTACTTATAACCCCAGGGAGCGCTTGTCAATCGCCATTCCGCGAGAGACCTCCGAGCATTTTTCTCTTTGTCCCGGGAAGCAGCTAGGAATTGGTTGACGGAATTGCGGTATAAGACACCCCGGTTGGCGGCGGAGGAATCGGTACACTGCCGTCCGCGAGAAGCTGGCTTGAAGTAGGCGTTGTCGAGAGTCCTGTGCCAGTGGGAGGTGGCGGAATTGGCACGCTGCCATCTGCCCAAATTGAAACGCGTGGCTGATTAATGTTCAGTATCTTTGCATTTCTGTTGACACCCCAACTAGCTACCGCTACTATCCCCAGCAGTAGCGCGCTGCTGGCGATCGCAAACAATTTCGCTGTATTTTTCATGTGTGATGCCTCCTTGGGCGCACTTCTCCCAAGAAACGCTCGTCTCGCAGCGAATTTCACAAAAGTGTTCTGAAGGTGGAACAGATTCGAAAATGGAAGGCTTGGAAAAATTCGATCAGGCGAGTGTGGTGATCGAGGACTTCACCGTGAACACGCTGCGCCAAATCAATAGCGAGGTCTCCCGGCTCTTGCATGTCGCCACCCTTCGCGACTTGGCCAGCGGGTGCTACCGCCACGATGGACTGGCGGCTCTTTATTCCGAGGAGGCGGTGGATCAGGCTCTGCGTTTATGCCACGAGCAGCTTTTCGAGCGCATTCTGGAGTCTTCTCTCGAATTTCAAGAGTCGGAACTGCGGCAGTGCCTGCTTTGTTTCGATGTGCGCGTCAACGAAATCGCCGCGCGATGGAAGGAGCACGAATTCTACAAATGTTTTATTCCATCTGACGTTCCAGAATACCTGCGCCGGCTCTTCTGTTCCAATTTCGGAATCATCCTTGGCTTGCTCGCGGAGGAGCCTATCACGCATCCACCAAACGCATAGACACCCCGATTACTCTTCCCACCACTTCCGCTTCATCCGGGAAATGGTAGCTTTCTGAAACGCACGGCGACAAAGGATGCGGTTGCAACACCAGCCGGTTCCCATCGAGCCCACACCAGCAGCAGCGGTATCCGCTGCGAATATCAATCAAATAAATCGGCCTTTCCGCTTCACTCCGCCAGTTTCCCGCGTCTACTCTTTGTCGCCGGGGATCCACCAAAACCAGAGCTCCCGGTCGCAGCAGTGGCTCCATCCAGTGGTCCGTTAGGCCAACGTATCCGTAGTGGTACGGAGATCCATTTCGAAAAGTGGCTGCCTCAAATCGGCCCCACTGCTGCACCATTCGCGTCAGGTACGTCGTGCGCTGCGGATCAAACGCAGGATCAAACCGAATCGGCAGGTAAACTCCCCGTGGAGGCGCCGCCAGGTGAGTGTTCGGCGCCGGATTCGCGCCCGCATGGGACGACACCTCGCTCATGGGAATGTCATACCAGCCGCAAACTTCATCCGGACTCAAATGGTAAATGCTGCACAAACTGAAAAGCTTGTAGAGGCTCGGCACGACGCCGGAATTCTCGAAATCCGCGAGCCGGCTGATTCTCACGATGAATTCCGCCCGGCCGCGCCGCTGCGCAACTTCGAAACTCGCCTGTTCCACGTCGCGATACGTAAATCCGAGCCGCTCGCGAACCTGACGCAGACGAATGCCCGGAACCAGGCTGCTCGTTTCCGCGGTATGCAAAGTCATGAGTGGGCGGATTATAGCAGAGCCGTTTCTGTTCAGAAATCGGAACAATCTGCTAATCAGGTCATTAATTCTAGCTGCGGTAATTAATGGCGTTCGCCGCTGAGGCTGTTTCAAAACGGAACAGTGAGCGTACATTGGCTAACTGGATCTGAGGATCTGCTTTTGGACGGGATATTGACATTTTATATTTTATACTTACACTCTCTCTCGCTTGTCGCTGCTCTCGCTTCTTGCGCTTTCCCTATGCCCCAGCGTACTCTCGTGCGCGCTTGAGCTGCTGCAACGACTTGAATTTTCCAGCCGGAGGCATTCGATGCGACTCACTACTTCCCGCTATACATATCTGCTTGTCGCCGTTTCCATCGCTCTTTCACTGTTTGCTGTTTCTGTTCAGGCGCAGTTCCGTCGCCGTGCGGCAAATGAGGATAGCTTTCGTTTCCGCTTTGTTGGCCCCATCGTCGGAAATCGCATCGCCTCGGTAGTTGGCGTTCCCGGCGATGAGAACACTTATTACGCGGGCGCAGCTTCCGGCGGTGTGTGGAAGACCAGCGACGGCGGCAATCGCTGGGAACCGATCTTCGACAAAGAGCCTGTCGCGGCTATCGGCGCGCTGGCCATTTCGGAATCGAGTCCCAACATTGTCTGGGCCGGCACAGGAGAGGCTTGGACCATCCGTGACAGCGACCTAATGGGCGATGGCGTCTACAAATCCATTGATGCCGGGAAGACCTGGACGCACATGGGCCTCGACGCGACCGGCCGCATCGGACGCATCATCGTGAATCCCGCTGATCCCGACAATGTTTTTGTCTGCGCCCTCGGACGAACTACCGGCCCGCAGCAAGAGCGTGGCGTCTATCGCACCACGGACGGCGGCAAGAACTGGCAGCGCGTCCTCTTCGTGGATGAAAACACTGGCTGCTCCGGCCTCTCCATGGACCCCGAAAATTCGCAAACTCTCGTCGCGGGCACTTGGCAAGTTACGATGCACACCTACGCAGAAGACAGCGGCGGCCCGGGCAGCGGCATCTTCATCTCTCACGATGGCGGCACAACTTGGAAGCGCATCGAAGGCCACGGCTTGCCCAAGCCGCCCGTTGGCAAGATTGACGTCGCCATCGCGCCCACGGATTCGAGTCGCGTCTACGCGCTCATCCAAACTGCCGATCAGGGCTCCTTCTGGCGCTCGGACGACGGCGGCGAAAACTGGCGCGTCGTTAACTGGCAGCGCGCGCTTATCGGACGCGCCGGCTATTACATTCGCATCGCCGTCTCGCCAAAAAATGAAAACGAAATCCTACTCGCCAATTCCAGCTTCTTCCAGTCCATTGATGGCGGCCTCACGTTCAACGAAGTCCCGTGGGGCGGCGACAATCACGATATCTGGTTTGATCCCAAAGATGCCGACCGCTTTGCGCTCACCAATGACGGCGGCATGCTCATCACCACAAATCATGGCCGCGGCTTTCATCGCGTTCAGCTTCCCATCGGACAGATGTACCACGTCGCCGTGGACAATCAGGTTCCCTATGACGTCTACAGCAACATGCAGGACGACGGAAACATGCGCGGCCCCAGCACTTCCTCCGGCTTCGCTTTTGGCGGAGGCGAGCAGGCTGATTGGGATCACGCCATGGGCGGCTGCGAGTCCGGTTGGACGCTTCCCGATCCGAGCGACCCCGATATCGTTTGGGCCACTTGTTATGGCGACGAAGTCACTGTCTGGAACGCAAAAACCAAAATGGCGCGCTCCGTGAGCCCCTGGGCCCACACGCTCGATTCGCCGCCCACCGACACAAAATACCGCTGTCATTGGACGCCGCCTTTGGCCATTGATCCATTTGATCCAAAAACCGTTTATTACGGCTGCCAGGTCATCTTCAAAACTTCCAACGCCGGCCAAAGCTGGAGCGTTATCAGCCCGGATCTTTCCACGCACGATCCCAGCCGCATTGTTTCGTCAGGCGGAATCGTCGGCGACAATCTTGGTCAGTTTTACGGCGAGGTCGTTTTCGCCATCGCTCCTTCGCAAATCCAAAAGGGCCTGATCTGGGCGGGCACCAACGACGGGCAAATCTGGTACACGCGCAACGGGGGAGGGAATTGGAACAACGTTTCGAAGAACGTCTCGGGCCTGCCCGCTTGGGGAACCATCACCAGCATCGCGCCTTCGCAATTCGATGCCGGCACAGCCTACGTGTCCGTTGATTTTCATTTGATGAACGACCGCGATCCTTACATTTACAAAACCACCAATTTCGGTCAGACCTGGACGAAAATCAGCGGCGGAATTCCCAAGGGCGAAATGTCTTACGTGAAAGTGGTCGCCGAGGATCCCAATTGCAAAGGCCTGCTTTTCGCCGGAACCGGTAACGCGCTCTACTATTCTCTGAACGACGGCGCGGACTGGAAGGAATTCAGCGCCGGCCTGCCGCATTCGGAAGTTTCCTGGGCCGTTGTGCAGAAACAGTTTCATGATCTCGTCGTTTCCACCTATGGCCGCGGCATCTACATTCTCGACGACATCACGCCGCTCGAACAGGAAGCGAAGGGCGCCTCGGCAAGCGAAGTAAGGTTCTTCACTCCTCGTTCGGCGTACCGGCTCGTTCGCGGCGGACGCGCATTTCTGGATTTTTCGCTCAAGTCCGCCTCCAAGCAGCCAGTGCAGATCGAAATCGTTGACTCGCGAGGCATGGTGATTCGCCGCCTCAAATCTCCGGCAAAAGCCGGCATGAATCGTGTGAGTTGGGACCTGCGCTACGATTCGCCGCATCTCGTGGCTCTGCGCACCGCCGCGCCCGATAATCCTCACATTTGGGAGGAACCGCGCTTCCGTGGCAAGGATTCGCGTCCCATCACGCACTGGGGCATCGAAGGCGCTCAGTCCGGCCCGCTCGCCGCTCCCGGCAAATACACCGTTCGTCTGACTGTGGATAAGCAAACTCTCACTGAGCCGCTCACGATTCTTCGCGACCCCAAATCGCCCGGCTCCGACGCGGACATAGATGCTTCCGTGAAAGCGCTCCTGCGCATTCGCGACGACATCAGCCGCACTTCTGACATGGTCAATCGCATCGAATGGAGCCGCAAACAGCTCGAAGACACCGCCTCCATGCTTGAATCGCAAATCGCCACCGCCAAAGCGGATTCCAAGAGCGACGACAAAGCCGCCGCCTTGCTCAAATCCGTGCAGGACATGGACAAGAAAATGCAAGACGTCGAGTACACGCTCATTTCGCGCGTCGAGGCCAATAGCGACGACAAATATTACGTCGCCGCGTACAAGGTCTATTTGAATCTCATCTGGCTCAACGCCGAGATTGGCACGGGCGGTGGCGACGTCGCCGGCGGCGCGGACTTCGCTCCCACCGACACTGACATGACGCTTCTCCAAATGTACGAGAAGGATTTAGCAGACGCGTCAGCGAAATATACCGCATTGATGGACAAGGAATTTCCCGCGTTCAATCGCACGCTCGCGGAAAGCGGCATCGT
>DASUAV010000202.1:0-5290 GCA_035763605.1 Candidatus Acidiferrales bacterium | reverse complement strand
CCCTGGTAGAGCGGCAAGCCGATGGTCCAGAAAAATTCCGCGAGCCCTTTTTCCAGCGGTGCGCCGCCGGAGTAAAAAAAGCGGAACTTTCCGCCGACGCCTTCGCGAATTTTGGAATAGACCAGGCGATTCGCCAAATTCCATTTCAGGCGAACAGACAGCGAAGGCGATTCGCCGTACGCTTTCCACGAGCACGCTTCGCCGGCCACGCGAATGGCCCAGTCGAAAATTTTGCGGCGGATGCCCTGTTCCTCATGACCTTTCGCGAGAATGTTCGCGTAACTTTTTTCGAACACGCGCGGCACGGCGGCGGCAATCGTGGGATGAACTTCGAGGAACGCCGTCGCCAGATCATCAATCTTCTCGAGATACGCAATGGCCACGCCGTGAAAAATCGCGGTGTAATCGAAGATACGTTCGTAAACGTGAGAGAGCGGCAGAAAGGAAAGCTGCACGTCGTCGCGGAAATAGCCGATGGTGGAAGTCGCGTCAATGGAATTGGAACTGAGATTCGAGTGCGTGAGCATCACACCTTTCGGCTCGCCCGTTGTGCCCGATGTATAAATCAGCGTGGCGAGTTGGCCCGGCTTCACCAGCGCAGCGCGGCGGCGATAGTCGGCAATCTCCGCATCGCCTGCACCAGAAATCAGCGAAGCATAGTCAAGAAACTCGCCGCGCACTTCATTGGATGGATTCACGGCGATAATTTTTTCGAGCGCGGGCAGATTCGCTCGGCACGTAGCGAGCTTGCGCGCTTGCTCCTCGCCGGAAACGATGGTGACTTTCGTGCCCGAATCATTCCAAATGTAGGTGAGCCGCTCGCAAGATTCGTTGTAGTAGATGGGGACGCCCACGGCGCCCAGCCCCATGATGGCGAAATCCGAAACGTGCCACTCCGGCGAATTGGGCATGAAAATTCCGACGCGATCGTCGGCGCGCACGCCGAGATCCGCAAGCGCCTGAGCGAGGCCGGCGACGCGGCGCAGCATTTCGGCGGAAGAATGCGCTTGCCAGTTCCCCGGCGAGGCGCGATAGAGCTGCGCGCGCGGAGTGGGACAGGAATCCATGGCGTCGAGAAAACGTTGGGTGAGGGTTGGATATTCCTGCGGCGCGTTCATAGCTTGCGTTGCGCACTGTAACGCAGCAGCGGCGTTGCGCGCAATGCCACCCCTCGCATGGCTCAGGGCGCTCCATTCGTTGTGTTTAGTAATTCGGCCCGCAGGAGTGTGATAGTATCCGCGCGATTGGATGTGCTTCGCCGGGGAGATTCAACATTGAAGAAGAATGTTACGAAGAGCTATCTGCTGTCTTGGGCAGCCCTGGCATTAGTGTGCGGTATTACTTCGGCCAATTCAAATGCGCAATATCATGATCCGGTGCGGATGGATGTGCCTTCGTCTTGTACGATCCCGGCGAGTCAGCGAAAAGAGCAAGAAGGCTGCTACATCACCGCGATTGAATCAATAAAATCGCTGCCGAAAGGCCCTCTCTTTTGGCATCTCTACACATACGCGACGCATGAAGCAGCAGAGCGAGCAAAGGGAGAGTCAAATGGAACGGTAGTAAATTCATTGGGGAAAATTTGGCTGTTCAAGATTGCACCAGCAGATTGGCGGCCGGCGAACGGGCAGAGGGTTGCCATGGTTGGCCCGCTGCCACGCTTCGAAGCCAAAGAATACGAAGCTCGCTACCTCGAGTCCATCTCGGGGTCGGGGCCCGGACATACTCCCGTTCATCGCCATCCCGGCGTAGAGGCGTGGTACGTTTTGAGCGGCGAGCAGTGCATGCAGACTCCTGAGAAGACCTTCCTCATCGGGGAGAAAGAAACAGGGCTTGTGCCGGCAGGCGCGCCGATGATGCTGACGCGGATCAAGGGTCCGGAACGCGCGCTTGTACTCGTGCTGCAGGATGATTCGCAGCCGTGGATGACCTTCGCGAAAGACTGGAAGCCCACAACCGCTTGCCCGCAGTAATTCAACCGACAACTAGCGAGACCCGCTTCTACGCGCTAAGATGGCAGTTCGCAAGGCGGAGGAGAAATGTCCAGGGTGGAAGTGGAAAATCACGTGGGCTATGAGCCGCAGAGCGCGCCGCGCGGTACGACACTTTCCTGTAAGGGATGGCAGCAGGAAGCGGCGTTGCGCATGTTGATGAACAATCTGGACGCAGAAGTCGGCGAGCGTCCCGAAGATTTGGTGGTGTACGGCGGGCGCGGCAAAGCGGCGCGCAACTGGGAATGCTTTCACGCCATTGTGAATTCGCTGCGCAATCTGGAAAGCGACGAAACGCTGCTGGTGCAATCGGGAAAGCCCGTGGGAATTTTTCGCACGCATACTTACGCGCCGCGCGTGCTAATTGCCAATTCGAATCTCGTTGGGCACTGGGACGATTGGAAAAATTTCAACGAGCTCGAGCGCGCCGGCCTGACGATGTACGGGCAGATGACCGCGGGAAGCTGGATTTACATTGGCACGCAGGGAATTTTGCAGGGCACTTACGAGACATTTGCGGCCGCGGCGCGAAAACATTTTGGCGCGAACGCAGACCTCTCCGGAAAACTCGTTGTCACCGGCGGCATGGGCGGCATGGGAGGCGCGCAGCCACTCGCGGCCACGCTCAATGGCGCGGCATTCCTCGGAATTGAGGTGGATCCGGAGCGCATCAAGAAACGGCTGAAGACCGGCTATTGCGATGTGATGGTCAACAATTTGGATGAGGCGTTGCGCATTCTGAAAAACGCGGTGCGCAAGCGCGAAGCGACTTCCGTCGGACTCGTTGGAAATTGCGCGGATTTAATTCCGGAGCTGGCGAAGCGCGGCGTGGTTCCGGATTTGCTTACCGATCAAACCAGCGCGCATGATCCGATTGGCGGTTACATTCCGCAGGGGCTTTCGCTCGAAGAAGCGAAAGAATTGCGCCAGCGCGATCCGGAAAGTTACCGGAAACGCGCGATGGAATCCATCGCGACGCATGTGGAAGGAATGCTGGCGCTGCAGAAAATGGGCGCGATTACTTTCGATTACGGCAACAACATTCGCACGTTCGCGTTCGAGCAGGGCGTGAAAAACGCTTATGATTTCCCGGGATTCGTCCCCGCCTACATTCGTCCACTTTTTTGCGAGGGACGCGGGCCGTTTCGCTGGGCGGCGCTTTCCGGCGAGCCGTCGGACATTCATCGCACCGATGAGCTCGTGCTCGAAATGTTCCCGCAGAATGAATCGCTGTGCCGTTGGATCAAGCTGGCGCAGAAACGCGTGCACTTTCAGGGACTGCCCGCTCGCATCTGCTGGCTGGGCTACGGCGAGCGCGATAAATTCGGCGTAGCGATGAATGATTTGGTGGCGCGCGGCGAATTGAAAGCGCCCATCGTGATTGGCCGCGATCATCTGGATTGCGGCTCGGTGGCGTCGCCATTCCGCGAAACGGAGTCCATGCGCGACGGTTCGGATGCGATTGCCGATTGGCCCATGCTCAACGCCATGCTGAACACGGCCAGCGGCGCGAGCTGGGTTTCCGTTCACGATGGCGGCGGCGTGGGAATTGGTTATGCGGTGCATGCGGGCCAAGTGACCGTTGCGGACGGCACGAAGGAAATGGCCGCGCGGATTGAGCGCGTGCTGACGAATGATCCCGGCATCGGCGTCGCGCGTCATGTGGACGCGGGCTATCCCGAAGCCATCGAATTCGCCAAGCAGCACAAAGTGAAAGTGCCGATGGCATGAGGGCGAAGGTTGTCGAAACGGATTTGTCATTCTGAGGGCTGTTTGCTCGAAGAATCTCGCATCGGATGATGGTGTGGCCGCTCATCAGGTAGAGAGCACAAAGCGAGCTCCTTCGCTGCGCTCAGGATGGCAATTCGGAGCACGATGCGCAGTTAGAGGAAGCAAAAGACCTGTGCGATGCAAAACATAAGCGCGTGATCGTGTGATATGACAATCAAAATCCAAATCGGGCTGATTGTACTGATCGCGCTTTCAGCGGGGGCGGCGATTTATGTTTCGGTGCTGATTGCTAAGCGACAAGATTTGCCGCGAGCGGCGCGGCGGGCATTTTTGCTGAGCAACTTGGCGCTGATTTTTTGTCTCGCTTCGGCGGTCGGCGGCATCTCCATTCTTAATTCATTTCGCGTTGCAGGACTGGCACTGCTAGGACTGGCCGTCGTTTTCCTTGTAATCAAATTCGTGTTGGTGCGAAAATTCGCGCATCTGATTCGCCAGAGCCGGCCGCCGGGCAAATCGAATGAATCTTTCGCGCGGCGCTGAAAGCAGGTCGCGTCGAATCCGTAATTCGAAGGAGAACAGCTGATGATCGCCATCACCGGAGCCACAGGAAATACGGGAGCGCCCGCCGCGGAAGCGTTGCTGGCGAAGGGCGAAAAAATCCGCGTGATTGGCCGCGATGCGTCGAAACTCGAACGCTTTACTTCCAAAGGCGCGGAAGCATTCACCGGCAACGTGGAAAATGCGGAGGAAATGTCGCGCGCGTTCGAAGGTGCGGATGCAGTTTATTTGCTTATTCCGCAGGCGCTGCAGCGGGAGGATTTTCGCGAATATCAGGCGCGCATCGGCGACGCGTACGCGACGGCTGTGAAAAAATCAGGCGTGAAATTTGCGGTGACGCTTTCGAGCATCGGCGCTTCGCACGCGGAAGGCGTGGGGCCGATTGTGGGGCTGCACAATCTGGAGCAAAAGCTGAACGCGATCGCTGGATTGAACGCGCTCCATCTGCGGCCCGCGCACTTCATGGAGAATATGCTCTTGAGCATCGAAGGAATTCGCATGATGAACGTGCTGCCTGGGTCGGCGCCTGCAGACGCCGCCATGCCGATGATTGCGACGCGCGACATTGGCAATTACGCGGCGACGCGGCTTGCGGCACGCGATTTCTCGGGGCATTCGACGCAAGAACTGCTTGGGCCGCGCGATTATGCGATGCGGGACTGCGCGGCAATTATCGGACGCGCCATCGGGAAACCAAACCTCGCTTACGTGCAGATGCCGTTCATGCTGCTCGAATCGGCGCTGGCGAGCATGGGACTGCCGAAAACTTCGGCGGCGCTGGTGGTGGAGATGTGGAAGGGCGGCAATGAAGGGCTGCTTGCGCCGGAAGAGACGCGCTCAGAAAAGAACACGACGCCTACAACGTTCGAGCAGTTCGCTGAAGAAGTGTTCGCGCCAGTGTTTCAGCGCCGAGCGGCAAAAGCGTAGTTTCAAGGCTGGCGCTGGCGCTACTTCGTGGCAAGTTCAGTGCGCGCCTGCTGAAGCTCGGGGCGGTCGGCGTCGGGCGCGCA
>DASUAV010000201.1:0-9047 GCA_035763605.1 Candidatus Acidiferrales bacterium | reverse complement strand
TACGACGCGGCGGCGCGAACCAAGTCCGCGAGCGCGGCGATGAATTTCGGCGAATCGTTAAGCGCGGGCATCATGCAAAATTCACGGACGCCCAGCGATTCGGCGTGCTCGCGCGCTTCGATATTGATTTCGTGCAGCGTTTCGATGTGTTCGGTGACGAAAGAAATGGGAATCACCATCATGCGCTGAACGCCCGCGCGCGCGAGATTCTCAATCGTCGAAGTGAGCGAAGGCTCCAACCATTTCTGCCGTCCCACGCGGCTCTGATAGCAAAGCGCGAACGAATTGGGCCACTTCCCTTCCCGGCGAACGAGCGCGACAGTCTGCTCGATTTGCTTCGCGTAGGGATCGCCTTTTTCGATCAGGCTGAGCGGCAGTCCATGCGCGCTGAAAACGAGATGAACTTCGCCGGGATTCGCGAGCGGACACAGCGCTTCGTTGATGCGCTCGACGACGGCGCCGATGTACAGAGGATGTTCGTGAAAATCATTCACCACGCGCATCGGCAGGCCGTTGCCGCGATACAGCCGCTGCCATTCCTTCAAGCTGCTGCCCGTAGTGGCGAACGAATAGTGCGGATAGAGCGGCAGGAGAATCAATTTCTCGAATTGCGCGCGTTGCAGCTCGGCGACGGCCTCTTCGGTCAGCGGATGCCAGTAGCGCATGGCCACCACGATTTTCGCATCGAGCTCCGGGCGAAGAGCTTCACCCAGCGCGCGAGCCTGCCGATTCGTCAGTTCAACAATCGGCGAAGCGCCTCCAATCGCGGCGTAATGCTCGCGCACGACTTGCGAGCGGCGCGAAGCGATGAGCTTCGCCAGCGGTTTGCGCGCGATGCCCGCGCCCATGAAATTGATGATTTCGGGATCGCAGAAAAGATTGTAGAGGAAGGGTTCAACGGCCTCGGGACGGTCCGGCCCTCCAAGCTGAAAAAGTACCACAGCGATTTTCTGCGGCGCAGGCATTTGAGAATTGTAGCAGGTGCGAGGCTGCCGCCGCCCTCGACTTCGCCTCTAACTCACGCGCGCTGAATCCGTCGCCTCGCGAATCTCCTTCCGATGCGCACGCCCCCGGCCACCGTCATTCCGCCTGCCCTGAGTACCGTGGCGAAGGGAGCCAATGCGAGCATCATCGCGCGAGGAATCTGCATTCTCCGTTGGTTCGACCGTAATTCCTCTAATGCCAAAGCTTCTGAGCCTCCCAGCGCACCACTGTCATTCCGAGCGAAACCAGGAATCAGCCTCCTTCCTTTTAGCTCGCCCGCGATTGCCTTCATGCCACGCCCTCTGAGCATCCAAGTACACCACTGTCATTCCGAGCTGATGTGACCAGCATGGTGCGAATCTGCTGCCTTCTCCCTTGATTCGTCCGCAATTGCCTTCATGCCACGGCCTCTGGGCCTCCAAGCGCACCACTGTCATTCCGAGCGAAGCGAGGAATCTGCATTTGCTTTTTGCTTTGTCAGGGCACGGCTTCAGCCGTGCCGTGTCGCGTGCCACTTCTCGCGGCTTCAGCCGCTGAGGTAGGTCTTCCCCACCGCGCACAAATTCATCAACTACGGTTCACGGAGCTGCTGCTTGATTTGCGCGAGGTCTTTTTCGGCGCGCGCAAGACGGCGCGTGACAGTGAAATCGTAAATGAAAAAAATCGCCCAGAACGCAAAGTAGGCGGCGAATAAGCTCCAGAAATTTTGCATCAACTCCTCCTTACATCAATTCAATGCCGATTCCCTGCCTGCGACAGGCAGGCTCACTACGCTCGGAATGGCAGTGCTGTTACTTCTTCAATGCCACGCCGCGTACTTGCACGTTGGCGCGAGCGCTCGCGCGCAATTCCTCTTGCTCGTCAGCGACGATCTTCAATTCTTCCGTGCGATAGCGGAGCGATTCAACGCGATACCGCTGCGCAATCAGAAAAATCATCAGCAGCGTCATCAGGAACCCGCAGAACAGAAACACTTTGAGCATCGTAGGAGCGAGGCCCGAATCCGGCCCGCCGAATAAAACCGGCTGCGGATGCTGCGTGCGAAAAATGCGAATGGACAAATAATCGAGCGGCACGCCGAGAAAAACGAAAATTCCGAAAATGGCCGACGCAGCGGCGCGGCGCTCGAAATCCGCGATGAGCGTGCGCAGAATCAGATAGGCCACGTAGAGCACCCAGAGAATCAGCGTGAGCGTCAAACGCCAGTCCCACGCCCACCAGATTCCCCACACCGGATGCGCCCAGATCGGCCCGGTGACCAGCACCACGGACCAGAACGCCAGGCTGACTTCGACCGCAGACACTGCGAGCCAGTCCCATTTGGGCGTCCGCGTTCGCAGATAAGCGATGTTGGCGAAGAATACGATTGCCGTGCCCTCCATCGCCGCCCATCCCGACGATGCATGAAAATAAAAAATGCGCTGGATGGCATGCATGGTGGCTTCGTCCGGCGCGATGAAAAATACGGCGTAGCCGGCGAAAAGAAAAAGCGCGGCAAGAATGGCGAGAGAAATAGCGCGAGTCTTCATGAATTCCTTTGCGTCATTCGCATCACTGGGGCGGCAACATATTTTAATTCAACTACTCCTCCAACAAATAATCCGAGAGCAGCCACGCAGCCGCGAAAAAAATCACGTCGAACGCGATGAGCACGGCCAGCCAGGTGCGGTCGAGCGCCGGCGATTCGGCGAAGAGCGCGGCGGTCGCTTCCACGGACGCAATCAGCAGCGGCACTGTCACCGGCAGCAGCAGCAGCGGCAGAAGCACTTCGCGCATGCGCGCCTGCGTGGCCACCGCGGAAAAAACTGTTCCAGTGACCGCGAGGCCGAACGTGCCCAGCAGCAAAACCAGCGCGAGCCGACCGATGATCGGCCAAAGCGCGAAGTTGTACAGCACCGCAAAAACCGGCAGCAGAACCGCTTCCGTGATGATAAGAAACGAAAAATTTGCGAGCATCTTGCCCAAATAAATCGCGAACGGGCTCACCGGCGCCATGCGCAGCGCGTAAATCGTGTCGTTGGACTGCTCTTTGGCAAACGATGGATTGAGCATCAGCGAACTGGCGAAAAGCAGCGCGATCCACAGCAGCCCGGGCCCGTAGATGCGCGCCTGCACAGTGGCAGGTTGAAACGCAAAGCTGAAAAGAATCACCACAATCACCACGAACGCGACCGTGGTCTGCAGCAATTCCTTGGTGCGCATCTCCGCGCGAATTTCCTTGCGCCAGACGATGGCGGCGGCGCGCGCGGCGGTCATGATGCGCCTACTTTCATCTCTTCGAGGAGCGGCTGCGGATCGCCGGCCGCTCCCGTGTCGCGCTGAACGCGTCCCGAGGCGATAACGACGGCGCGCGTGAAAATGTCAGTGACTTCGTTGCGCGCGTGCGTGCTCATCACGATGGTGCGTCCCGAGGCGCGCAGGTTGCGCAAAGTTTCCGCCAGCCAAATGAGGCCCTGCTGGTCGAGCCCGGCAGCAGGCTCATCGAGCAACAAAAGCGAAGGCGATGCCAAAAGCGCGCGCGCGATGGCCAGCCGCTGGCGCATGCCGCGCGAAAAAGTGCGCACCAGATAATCCGCGCGCGTTGCGAGGCCCACGGATTCCAGCCCCTCAGCGGCGCGGGCGCGTGGGTTTTCGAGTTCGTTCAAGCGCGCAAAGAATTCCAGATTTTCGCGTGCCGTCAATTCGTCGTACGCAAGAATGTTGTGTCCCACCATAGCGATCTGGCGTCGCACTTCGCTTAAACTCGGCGACGCGGCGCTGGCCGCAGTAAAAATGACGCTTCCCGAGGTGGGCCGTACCAGCAGCGCGGCCATTTTCAGCAGCGTGGTTTTGCCGGAGCCGTTGTGTCCGAGGAGCGCCACACATTCGCCGGGCGCGATGGCCAGCGAAATTTTGCGCAGCGCGACAAACGTGCCATAGCGTTTTTCGACTTGATGGAAAGTGACGCCGAGCGAAATGTTCGATGGCGGCGCGGGCATTTTCGTTGACGCGCCGATGCGCTCAGCCCTTCAAAAGATCGCGCAGAATTCGCTGCGTGGTTTCGCGCTCGCGCGCGTAGTCCTGCTCGCTGATGGTCCCGGCCTGGTGGCGCAATTCGAGGCGAAAAAGTTTTTCTTTGAGTTCATCGAGGCTCTGCGTGGCCTCCCGCGCGGCTTGCGCGGCGAAACGGTCGGCGCCGGCAACGGCGCGCTGCGGAACGGCGTGAGTTTCAGCGGGCGGCTCGATGGCTTGCGCGGAAACGGCTGCGCCCGCGACTTGCGTTGCGGGCCTGCGCCACAGAAAAATCACGCCGAGAATAAAGAGCGCGGCAAATCCGGCAACGAGAATGTATTGCACGTTGCTGTCGATTCGCGGCGGAAGCGCGGTCACGTTCGCAGCGGCATCCGCACTGGCATCCGTGCCGGCGGGAGCGCGAGAATTCACGGAAGGATCCTGCGCGGCGCCGGAATCGGTGGAAGGAGCGGGCGCGGACGCGGTGCCGGAAATGGAAATTGCGAGCGGCGCGTTCGCCGCAACAGCGTCTCGCGTGTAAATGTCGTAGCCCTGCTCCTGTCCCGCAGGCGTGAAGCCCGCACTGAGAATTTTAATTCCCGGAGGAACGGCAAGCAGCACGCGCTGGATCGCGTAAGGCGCAGGCGCATTAATCGTGGCTTGATTATCCTTGTACGGCATCTGATACGAAATGCGCACGCCGTTGTCGCCGGGACGAAACGGCCAGTCCACAGCTTCGAGTCCTTTGCCTTTGTCAATCGTGCCTTGAATCACAGGCATTCCCGTCGCGCCCCACGCGGAGACTTGATTCAGTTGCGCGCCCTGCGGCACGTGAAAATCGAAAGTCCCCTCTTTCAAATAGTAGGCCACCGGTGGATTGCTTTGATTTGTGACCGTGTATTCTTCGCCGATGACAAGATTTGAGCCCTGCGGCTGGAGAATGATGGCGCGCGAGGTCACAGCAAACGAACGCGGATCGCGCGTGGGCTCGTAGACTTCCACGTCCGCTGTCGGAGTATTCGGCGGAACGGGCTGATGATAGAGCACGCCTTTGTACGGGACGCGCAGCAGCATCGGCGCGGCGCCCAGCGAGTTGCTGGTAATGGTGAAGCGTCCGGCGGCGTCGGTTTTCGCATTCGCCACGGGCTGCATACCGCCCTGAAGCTGAAGCAGGATGACTTCCGCGCCGGCGACAGGCTTGTTCGTGGTGCCGTTTTTTACGGTTCCGGAGACGCTTCCCGCGAAAGTGGAAAGTGCACCAGAGAGCGCGAAAAATGCCACGATAGCAGCGATTTTCGCCACGTACCGAGCGCGAATTCGAAATAACGCAAAACAGCTCATTTTTTGCATCCTGCCGTGTTGAATTTCGCCATTACCGCGACTTTTCCGACATCGCTTGACGCGTGGCCGGAGTCGGTGCGCCGCCGGTCAATTTGTCCATTTCGCCGATCACGCGAGCGGCTTCGATTTCGAGCGCGCGCTTCATTTCGTCGTAATCTTCCTCTGAAAATTTGCCAGCACGGTGCTCAAAACGCAAGTCGCGCAAATTTTCGTAAATTGTGTCGCGGCGCTCGAGCAGTTGATCGAGCTTCGACCGATGCGGCGCGAAATCGGACGGCTCGAATTGCACGCCGAAGACGAACCAGAGCGTCGCGGCGGCGAGCGCCACGCAGACGAGAGCGATGAGAATGATTTGCGCGGTCATGAATTTTCCAAAGACCAAAAGCGAACTGCAGACTCCTCGCCGGATGCTCGGCGCATCCGCTCGGAATGACAGTGCGCCAGGCAGTGTCGCGAACGATGCGATCCTGCAGAGCGACGACTCACCTCAGCGGCTGAAGCCGCTTTGCGGCGCGTTGCTTACGGCACGGATAAATCCGTGCCCTGACAAAACCTCTTCGCCTGGCAGTCACGAGGACACGGCTGAAATCGCGCCCCTGCAAAACTTCTTGGCCCCGCACTCACTAAGGCACGGTTGAAACCGCGCCCCTACAAAACCTCTTGGCCTCGCAACTCACTAAGGCACGACTGAAATTGTGCCCTTACAAAACGTCTTGGCCTCGCACTCACTAAGGCACGGTTGAAATCGCGCCCTTACGAAAACTTAGTCTCCGCAGCGCGAGCGCAAAAGCGAACTGCAGATTCCTCGCCGGATGCTGGTCGCATCCGCTCGAAATGACAGTGCGCCAGGCAGTGTCGCGAACGATGCGATTCTGCGCTACCAAAGCTCTTCCCAAAAGTCCGGTCGTCGGCTAATCGTTGAGGCGCGTGCTCATGTCGTGCTGGGCGCGCGCGAGCAAATCGGACGAAACGCGCGGCGCGGGCGCGGCGGCGACGCGTTTTCTCCAGCGCATTATGAAAAACAGCGCGAGAGCGATGCCCGCAAGCGGCACGATGATCGGCATCAGCCAGGCCCATAGGTTGAATCCCTTCGCCGGCGGAGAAATCAGCACGGTCGGGCCGTATTCCTGCACGAACGATTGCAGAACCAAATCGTCGGACTGGCCGCTCGCAACGCGGTCGGAGACTTCCTTCATTTCCTTTTGCGCAAAAGCACACGGGCCGGCGAACGCGCCGCCAGAGTGCGTGCACTTCCCTGCCGCGTCGCTGCATCCGCCGCACATGCACATGATGCGGTCGTTCAGAGCCTTGGCGCGCGGCGAGGACGAATCTTGCGCGCGCAGCGGGGACGCAAACGCAACGGCGAATAGTAGCGCCATCACGATGGATACGGATGATGCAAACTTGCGCATTCGCGTCAGATCGAACGAGGCCGGACACACCTCAGCGGCTAAAGCCGCTTTCACAGCGATAGCTCTGCGGCACGGCTGAAGCCGTGCCCTGACGAAACGAACTATTGCATGTCGCAGCATAAAAACTTTCAAACATCAAATTGTTTCAGGGCCTAAAGCCCGTGTGCACCGAGTGGCTCCACGCCCAGAATCGCGCTGTCACCTGCCGCAACGGAAACGGCTGCTCGAGCGCGTTACGGCACGGCTGAAGCCGTGCCCTGACGAAACCGTTCGTTGTCGCAAGCTGCGTCATAGAAACATTCCAAACACTCACGATGGGGTAGGCGTCAAAACGCCTGTACTGCTGATGTCAAGCACGGCTGCCCTTCGCAAAAAAGGCTCGCGGCAAAAAGCCGCGCCCTTACGAAACTTCCCGCTACGGCGGAGCGTGCGCAGCTCATTTCGTATTTAGTCATCGGCGTGGCCTACGCTTACGGGTACGCGCGCGGCGGCCGGAGCGGATTCGCGTTCGGCGTGCAGGACGATTTGCGGCTGGCGGCTGGGAATGAGCGCGAGCACCGTGCCGAGCACGAGGACAAGTCCGCCGAGCCAAATCCATTTCACCAGCGGATTCAAATACGCGTGAATGACGGGACTGTTGTCGTCAGGATTGCGGCCCGAATAAACGATGTAGAGATCGCGCGCCAGCGAAGAGTGCAGCGCCACGACGGTTTGCGTCACCTGGCTCGCGGTGTAAAAGCGGCGTTCGGGATAAAGCATCATGCGCGAGCGATTGCCTTCGAAGACCTCGATGGTGGCGCGCTCAGCATTGAAATTGGCATTGGAAGTCTCGTCATAATTCTGCGCGACGAGGGTGTACGGCCCGATTTTCATTTGCGAGCCGACCGGAAGCCGCTGCTGGATATTTTGGTTGAACGCCTGCCCGGAAATGCCCACGAAAATCAGCACGATGCCGAAATGCACGATGTAGCCGCCGTAGCGGCGCGTGTTGCGCATAGTGAGCTGGCCTACGGAGGAAAAGATGCTTGCGCCTGAGCGCGCGGAGAGCACGCGAGCGCCGCGGAAAAATTCCGAGAAAATCGTCAGCGTGACGAAAACGGCGAGAATCACGCAAACGAGCGCGTAAAAATTGCGGTCGCCGAAAATGAACGCGATGATTCCTGCAACGACTCCGATGGCGAGCGGCCACGCGAAATTGCGCTTCAAACTGGAAAGCGAAGTTCTTCGCCACGCGAGCAGCGGGCCCACACCAGTGAGGAACAGCAAAAACAGCGCGATGGGGATATTCACTTTGTTGAAGAACGGCGGGCCGACGGTAATTTTGCTGCCCTCGATCCATTCGGTGAATACCGGAAAGAGCGTGCCCCACAGCACGGCGAAACACGCGGCGAGAAGAATCAAATTGTTGAACAGAAAACTCGATTCGCGCGAAACCACGGAATCGAGCTGGTTATCCGTGCGCAGATAATCGCGATTGTGCCAGTACGCGGCCAAGCAGACGACGAAAATGATGGCGAGGAACGTCACAAACCAAGAGCCGATGGACGATTGCGCGAAGGCGTGACCGGAGCTGACCACGCCGGAGCGCGTCAGCAGCGTGCCGAGAATCGTCAGCATATAGGTGATGAAAACGAGCCAGACGTTCCATACGCGCATCATGCCGCGCTTTTCCTGCATCATCACGGAATGCAAAAACGCAGTGCCGGTGATCCATGGCAAGAGCGACGCGTTTTCGACGGGATCCCACGCCCAGTAACCGCCCCAGCCGAGAACTTTGTAGGCCCAGTGCCCGCCGAGCAGAATTCCCACGCTCAGAAACGCCCAGCCGACCATGGTCCAGCGGCGCGTGATGTGAATCCATTTTTCTCCCGGATAGCGGCCGAGCAGCGCGCCGAGCGCAAACGCGAACGGCACGGTGAATCCGGTGTAGCCGAGGTAAAGCATCGGCGGATGAATGTCCATTTCGCCATATTGCAGGAGCGGCGTGAGGCCATGGCCATCGGCGAGCGAGACAACATGCGGCGCGCCGGAGGCGCTGACCGTTCCAAACAGGCTGAACGGGCTGGCGACGAAATTATTGAGAATCAGAAAAAATAATTGGATGCCGCCGAGGATTACGGCCACGTAGGGCATCAGCTCAGGATGTTTTTTGCGATTCGCGAAAAGAGCGATGAACGCCCAGATGGAGAGCAGCCAGCTCCAGAAAAGCAGCGAGCCTTCCTGTCCCGCCCAGAGCGCGGCGAATTTGTACCATCCGGGGAGAGCGCGATTGCTGTGCTCGACGACGTAAGCGAGGGAAAAATTATTCTGGAAAAATGA
>DASUAV010000200.1:0-5947 GCA_035763605.1 Candidatus Acidiferrales bacterium | reverse complement strand
GTCAGCATTCGCGCGCGGGGCACATGCGAACACCAACAAAAGAGCTACCGAAGCAATTCCCCCAAGAAATTTCTTCACCGAAGCCACCTCAATACTCAGAATTTACAAAATCCCTCGCTCCGACAGTACAGCAATCTATGTACCACAGCTGGCGTTTTGGGAAATCCGCTCGGGTAGCCTTAAACTACAGATGCTGCGGGGTTTGCAGCTCGGGTACGGTGAGTTCCATTACTGAGACGGCTGCTACTCTAGGTAAACCATTTCACATTTGTGCGAGCGATTTATGCAGCTTGCGCTCTATTTTATACAGCACACCGCCTCTCCTCCGCTCTCGTCCCCTCGATTCACTCCCGGTCAGACGTTTTCTGATCGCAACGTGTTCAATGGACGTTTTAGACTGTCCTAGGGAAGTTGTACGCTTTTTGTGGCATTCGTGCGCACATAGAAAAAAGCCTGCCCGTTGCAAAACGAGCAGGCCCGTGAGTTCGGTGAATTCGGGATTTATGCCAAGAAGCGCCGGCGAGCCGCAGCACCCAAACCGATTAACCCTGTGCCAAGCAGCAACAGGGATGAGGGCTCGGGAGTTGGCGCAGCGGGACCATTGGTCGCAAACCCAGTGGCGACGAAAGATCCCCCGTTTGCCGCGCTCTCACATGGATTCGTGTTGCAGACGCCAATATGGGCGGCAACGATATTCCCGCTGGCGTTTGCGATGAGTACGCTCATAGCGCTCGCCCAAGTACCACCGTTATTGGTAATTGTGAACGACAGCGAACTGGCGGCATGCGTAAAGGAGTCAAAATTATTTGTCGTTTGGTTGAAAACTCCAAAACCATCCACCGTTCCTGAACCGCCATCAGTGAACGTCGCCGTCATAAAGCCCGGCGGGTTGGTCTCGGAAAAGCTTCCAATCGAAAAACTACTTGCGTTGACATTGACATCGGCAATGCTCGAGTCGGTAAAAAGAAAACCCGCATCCGCAGTAAACGTCACCGTGGCTGTCGTCGAGCTTGTTAAATCGACTGTCACCGTGCCGAACGGCCCCGAAACTCCCGATAATGCGCTGTTCCCCACACTGAGCGTGTACGTCACGGTGTCAGCATTCGCGCGCGGGGCGCACGCGAACACCAACAGAAGAGCTATCGAAGCAATTCCCCCCAGAAATTTCTTCACCGAAGCCACCTCATACTGAGATTTACAAAATCCTGCTGCTTGGAGTTGAGCAATTCATGTACCAGCATTGTACATAGGCATATCCTCCACACCTCTTTAATTGACAGGATATGGGGACTTTACTGAAGGGGTGCATCCAAAGCCATTAACCCTACAGCACTCGCCTCAGCCAAGGGATTTCACACTTAAGGCCTTGGACTTCTGAAAACTTTGCACCTGATCTGTTGCGACTATTTTATACATCATCTCCTTCTTTCGACGGGAATCAGCCCTCTTTGCCGCCCACGACTTGAGCATGGCCCAACGCTGCAACAAGCGAAACACCACCAATGATATTGCCCAGCAGCGTGGGCAGAAAGAAGCTCTTCAGATAGGCGCTCCACGGCGCGGCCTTTACCACCACAAGATAGAGCACCGTCGTCGAGCCAGCAATCACATGACTGAATTCGCCTAGCCCGATCACATAAGTAATGATGATAATGATGGCGACGCGAGCGGACTCCGCACCGGGCAGCAGCCAGACCATCAACGCAATCAGCCATCCGGCGAATATGGCCTTGACCAGCACGATGCTGAAGGTCAGGCCCATGTGCGTTTGCCCAATGGCCAGAAAAGACGTGCGTACCTCTGGCGCGAACATGCCTATGTGCCCGATGGTCAAAGCGAAGAGATAGGTTCCGAGTAGATTCGTCAGCAGCACTATGCCCCATAGCTTGCCCACCCGTACGAGCATCCCTGCTTCTTTGCGGAGAAGAAGAGGAAGAATGCCCGTGAGCGTGTTCTCCGTGAAAAGCTGCTGGCGGCCCAGCACGACAATCAGGAATCCGAGGCTGTAGCCGGCCCGCGAGATGAGCGGCCGCCAGGGACGATTTGGCAAATGAGCCATCAGCAGCGCCTCGGCGACAAACGAGAATCCCATCGAAAGGCCCGCGGCGAGTCCAGACCATGCCAAGGCCTGAGCGGGCCGGTGCAACTCGTCATCGCCCTCGCGCCGAATCGCTTCGTAGACTATATTGGCGCCAATAGCGACCCGTTCTTCCACCTGCTTCAGTTCAGCCCGGGTGGTGATTGGGCCTTCCTCACCAACCAGTTCGGGCTTTTCGGACTTTTCCTTGCGCTCGGGCTTATTGCTCATCGCTTCTTCCACGGAAAGCGGCACTGATCCATGCTATCCAGATGTGCGGCGAAGAAGCATGGTGGCGCGGCAAATCTTTGAACGGTCTAAGCGCCGCAGAATGTTCGTGACACGAAGAAATGTTCGCGACACAATGCCCGTTCATAATTTTCTCGAGGAGATTTTCATGAATCGCGAGCCGCGCATGTCACGCAGAATTTTTCTTCGCGCTTCAACTTTCGCCGGAGCGGGCGCGGCGATTGCCGGCGGCCTGCTGCCGTTCAGCGAATTGAACGCGGAGTCTCCTTCGACAAGGAGCGCGCTGAGCGCGCCGCAGTCAGCCGAGTCCTCCATGCCGGCTTCCATTCCGAAATCCCTCGACGAATGGATCGAGCGGATATTCGCCTCGCGCGAATTTTCGGCGCGGCGCTTTGGCCCGATTCGCTGGGAAGAAGGCGGAAAGTCCTACACCGTTCTCGAGTTCAAGCATGACGAGGAGGAAAGCCAAGAACTCGCAAGCTATGACAGCACTTCCGGCGAGCGAACCGTGCTCTTTTCTTCGCAAGATTTGGTCCCGCCCGGCTCGAAAGAACCGTTGCGCATTGACGATTTCGAGTGGTCCTCAGACCGCCAAAAGATTCTGGTGTACACAAACTCCGAGCGCGTCTGGCGCGAAAACACGCGTGGAGATTATTGGGTGTTCGATCGTCGCGCCAAGAACCTGCACAAAATCGGCGGCGATGCCGCGTCTTCCACGCTCATGTTCGCGAAATTCTCGCCCGATGGCCGCTCGGTGGGGTACGTGCGCGAAAACAATCTGTACGTGGAGCAGCTTGATTCGAAGAAAATCACCGCTTTGACAACCGACGGCTCGGTGACGACCATCAGTGGAACGTCCGACTGGGTTTACGAAGAAGAATTCGACGTCCGCGACGGTTTTCGTTGGGGCCCTGACGGCCGCAGCATCGCCTATTTTCAATTCGACTCAAGTCCCGTTCGCGAATTTTCCATGATCAATGACCTCGGCGGCGGATTCCGCCAGCCTGTTATGCAGATTCCTTATCCAAAGTACGGCGTCTATCCACAGGTATGGACTTTCCGCATTCCATCGGCAGGGACGCCGAATTCAAACGTGCGAATCGGCGTGGTAAACGTTTCCACAGCGAAAACCAAATGGCTCGACGTGACCGGCGATTCGGAAAAGTCCTATTTGCCGCGATTCCAATGGGTCGGGGATTCGAACGAAATTCTCCTACAGCACATCAATCGCGCGCAGAACAGGAATGATGTTTATGTTGCGAACGCGTCGAGCGGCCGCGCGCACCGCATCTTCCGGGACGAGGACAAGGCTTGGATAGACGTCAACGACGACACCCGATTTTTGAAACGTCACAATGGATTTTTGTGGATGAGCGAGCGCGATGGGTGGCGGCACGCTTACGTTATTCCGCGAAATGGATCGGGCCCGCGGCTGATTACACGGGGAGATTTTGATGTCATCGAAATGCTCCAAGTGGATCCGGACGAGCAGTTCGTCTATTTCATCGCATCGCCGGAGAATGCCACGCAACGCTACCTGTATCGCGCATCGCTCGATGGCTCTGCCTCTCCGGAGCGGCTCACGCCCGCATCTCAGCCGGGCATTCATGCATACCAACTCTCGCCCGACTGCCGCTGGGCCTTGCATGTATTCTCGAATTTCGAAACGCCTCCAAAAACGGAACTCATCAGCCTGCCGGATCACCGCACAGCGCGCGTGCTGGCCGACAATTCCGAACTGCTCGACAAGGCAAAATCTCTTCTCGATGCGCGAGCCGAATTTTTTCAAGTGGACGTCGGCGAAGGCGTGAAGCTCGACGCGTACATGATCAAGCCGGCGAATTTCTCTCCATCCAAAAAATATCCGCTGCTCATCAATGTCTATGGCGAGCCGGCTGCGCAAACCGTGATGGATGCGTGGGGCGGCGCAACTATGCTCTTTCATCGCGCCCTCGCCAATCAGGGCTACTTAGTCGCAAGTATTGACAATCGCGGGACACCGGCTCCGAAAGGCCGCGAATGGCGAAAAATTATTTACGGCGCAGTGGGCGTGCTTTCATCGAAAGAACAAGCCGCGGCTGTGCAAGCGATCGCTCGCGAGCGCAGTTATGTTGATGCAGAACGGGTCGCGGTGTGGGGCTGGAGCGGCGGAGGCACGAACACGCTGAACCTCATGTTCCGCTCGCCGGAAATCTACAAAGTGGGAATGTCCGTCGCGCCCGTGCCGGACCAGCGCATCTACGACACGATTTATCAGGAGCGCTACATGGGCCTGCCGCAGGAGAACGTGGAAGGATACAAATCCGCTTCGGCAATCAATCACGCCGAAGGCTTGCGGGGGAGATTGCTGCTGGTCCACGGGTCAGGCGACGACAACGTGCACTTTGCCGGCTCCGAGCTTCTCGTTAACCGCATGATTGATCTGGGAAAACCGTTCGATTTCATGATGTATCCGAACCGCACGCATTCGATTTCCGAAGGGCCCGGCACCACGCTGCATCTATTTAAGCGGCTCGCGCGCCATTTGACAACGTACTTGCCGCTAAGGCGCGATGAGCGAACACTTACTCTTTTGCTCGATGAGAGTTCGCTTCAGAAGGCGTAAAAAATCCATCTCTGAATCGGCTGTTTCCTTCCCGGTTACCGAATTATTTCTTTAACCGTCTAAGTTGCTCTATTGGTGGTATCCTGTACGTCGTTCCATAGGCCAGATGTAAACAGCAGTTTGTTCCAGGCGGTTTGCCTTAATCAGACCCGGGCCGCGCAGGGATACATGACTGTTTCCGTGGCTTTGCCCGCATTCAATCGCGGTCATATCATTCGAGAAGCTATCGAAAGCGCCCTCGCGCAAACCTACCGGGACTTCGAAATTATCGTTGTTGATGATGGTTCGCGAGACAATACTTCAGAAGTTGTCGCTCAGATCCAGGACCCGCGCATTCGCTGCATTCGGCTGGAGCAGAACAAAGGAGTAGCCGCAGCCCGGAACCTCATCCTGCGCGAAGCGCGCGGCGAGCTGATTTCCTTCCTGGATTCCGATGACCTCTGGAAGCCGTCCAAGCTCGAGAAAGAAGTGGATTTTCTCGAACGGCATCCCGAGGCAGGCGGTGTATTTGAAGATCTCGAAAAATACGACAATGGCGCCTACACGGCCTCGTTTCAGCGGCAGACTCCTTATTTCTCAACGATGCTCGCGGAGCGCAACTACCCGCATGAAATCGTATTCACGGAAAGGGAAATGTATCTCTGCTTGCTGCGCGAAGTTCCCATAAAACCCACGGCACTTACCGTAAGGGCAGGGACGCTGCGCCTAGCCGGCTGGTTTAACGAAGACTGGCGTGCGGGCAGCGACTGGGAATATCTTATCCGCCTCTCACACGTCTGCCGGTTCGGCTACATTGATGAGCGTCTTGCCGTTCTCCGCTTGCAGGATGATGCCACGCACCGCCTCTATCGCGTGGAGAACCTGGCTTTGCAACTCGCGCTCTACAAGCAGGAGTTGCTGCAGCTGAAGGAAGATATGGAAGCAACCGATGCGGTGAATTGGTCCTATTGCGCCATTTCCAAACATCTCGCGCGTACATATTTGGCGTCCGGCTTACAGTCAGAAGCGGCGAAAGC
>DASUAV010000199.1:0-3527 GCA_035763605.1 Candidatus Acidiferrales bacterium | reverse complement strand
CTACTTTTACCTTGACATCATGGCCAAAATCCGCAAGGCTATCCGTTTTGGGAACCTCCGGGAATTCTGTTCTGCGCTTCAGGCTCGTCTCGAAACGACTGTCTCCGATTAGCACGCATCGGCGGGTGCGCAATCGTGAGTGCCTGTCGAATGGATTCGCGCGCGCCGGCCAGTTTCGCGGAGCAGCGTTTTGCGGCTCATCGCCTATCTAATAAAATAGGATCCTGTGGTGGGAGTAATCTTGATGTTGCACGGCCCGTGGTTCAATCCCATGTTAGCAGCGCAGCAGGCATCGCCCAGCGGGCTGGTTGCCATCCTGCCGTTCATACTCATTCTCGTCGTCCTGTACGTGCTCATGATTCTCCCCGCGCAGCGCCGCCAGAGAAAACTTTCCGCCATGGTCGCCGCGCTCAAAAACGGCGACAAAGTCGTTACGAACGGCGGGATTTACGGAACGATCGTCGGCTTGGACAACGAATCGGTTCAGCTTCGCATCGCCGAACAAGTGAAAATCCGCGTGGCGCGCAGCGCCATCGCCGGTTTGCAGCCTGAGGCCAAGGAGAGTTAGTCGCTTCCATGAATTCCAATCTGAAGTGGAAAGCCATTTTCATCGTTATCGTCGTTCTCATCTGTTTTTACGCCCTTTTCGGCGTGCCCTCATTCCCTACTTCGTGGGGCCAGGTAGCGGACAATTTTTCCAATCGCATGCAGCTCGGCCTCGATTTGCGCGGCGGCAGCCATCTCGTGCTGCAAGTGCAGGTGCAGGAAGCCATTGCCACGCACACCGACCAAACCATCAACTCGCTCGAAGATCAGCTGAAAAAGCAGAACATCACCACCGGCGCGCTTCGCCACGTGAGCGACACGCAAATTCTCATTCCCGAAGTAGCTCCTGCTTCCACCGGCGACTTGCAGGCGCTGGTGCAAAATCAGCTTCCCGATTGGACCCTAGCCCCGGCTGCCGGCCAGCCCAATGGTTTTCTCCTCACTTTGCGCCCGGCCGTCGTTGCCGCCATCCAGCAGCAAACCATGGATCAGTCCCTCGAAACCATTCGTCGCCGCATCAGCGGCCTGGGACTGAAAGAACCCAACGTCGCGCCCACAGGACGAGGGCAAAACGAAATTCTCGTCGAGCTTCCCGGCGAAGGCGACCCGACCCGCGCCAAGCAGGTGATTCAGGCTGGAGGCCAGCTAAAGCTTCAGCTCGTGCTGGACCAAAATCCGTATCCGTCCGAGGCCGCCGCGCTTGCCGCCCATAGCGGCGTTCTGCCTGCGGGCAGCGAACTGGTTCCCGGTAAAATCGAGGGCACGCAAGGAGCGGAGGGATGGTATCTGCTCACCCGTGCGCCCATCGTCACCGGAGCTGATTTGCGCAGCGCCAGCGTAGGTCCTAACGGTCAGCGGCCTGGCTTCTATCAGGTGAATTTCTCGTTATCCAACGATGCGGCGAAACGATTCGGCCCGTTTACGGCAGCGAATATCGGTCATGACATGGCCATCGTGCTGGATAATCAGGTGCAGAGTGCGCCTGTCATTCAGGGCCACATTACGGATCAGGGCGACATTGAAGGCAATTTCACCCAGCAGCAGGCCAAAGACCTTGCGCTGATTCTCAACGCCGGCGCGCTTCCCGCTTCCATCAAGTACATCGAAGAGCGCACCATCGGCCCGTCCCTCGGCGCGGACTCGATTCGCGAAGGCGTGACCGCCTCGGTCGCCAGCCTCATCGCCGTGCTGATCTTCCTGGTCGTCTATTACCGGCTGAGCGGAATCAACGCCGTCGTCGCCCTTCTGCTCAACTTGGTAATTCTGATCGCCTTTATGGCTGTTACCGGCTCGACGCTTACGCTACCGGGCATCGCCGGCGTCGTCTTAACGATAGGCATGGGCGTTGACTCCAACGTGCTCGTCTTCGAGCGCATACGCGAGGAGTTGCGCAACGGCAAAGCCAATCCTTCCGCTGTGGATATTGGCTTCGACAAGGCTTTTCTGACCATCATCGACACGCACATCACCACGCTGGTGTCCGCCGCGTTCCTGTTCCTGTTCGGCACCGGCCCGGTCAAGGGCTTTGCTATCACGCTGGTCATCGGTCTTCTGGCGAACCTGTTCACTTCGGTTTGGGTATCCCGTGTGATCTTCGACTGGCATTTGTCGCACATGAACCGCGAAGCAGAATTAAGTATCTAGCTTGTTTTTAGCTATTTAGCAGGTGGAAAGCAAATTCATGGCCACCACGCCGTTTTGGGAACATTCTTTTTCGGCTGGTGTCTAATTCAGCAAGGATAAGAGTCGATGGAATTTTTTCACGCACCGAATTTTGACTGGATGAAGAAGACGAAGTACTTTGTCACTCTTTCCCTCTGTCTTCTCGCCATTGGCGCCGCTGCGGCCATCTACCACGGCGGCCTTCATTACGGCATTGATTTCGAGGGCGGCACGCAGGTGATTGTGCGCTTCTCCTCCGCGCCCCCGATCAGCCAGATCCGCACCGCGCTGGACAACGTCGGCCTCAAAAACAACGAGGTCACCAGCAGCAGCGACATCTCCAATCCCAATTCGCGCAACGACGTGATGATTCGCATTTCCCAGGTGGCCAAAGGCGAAGATGAAGATAATGCCGCGAAAGCAGCCATACTGAGCGCCCTCGAAAAGAATTTCGGCGCGCCCAGCAGCGCCAAGCCGGATTTCAATTCCACCTCTCCGACTGACCTGGCGAACTATCTCACCAAGCGCGACCCGTTAATGCTCCAAACCGCCGCCGGCGACCGCTACACGCAACTGGCTCAATCGTTGGTGAATGCGCGTGACCGCGACCACGGCGGAATCATCAACAATTTCGACCAGCTCTCGAACGTGGCTGGGGCAAACGCCGGAGTGATTGCCGCGCTCAAGGCTGGTTATTCTTTGAACAGTTTCAGCATTTTGAATGCGCAGGTCGTCGGCCCCACGGTGGGCGCGCAACTGCGCCGCCAGGCTATTCTCGCCACGCTCTACGCGCTTGCCGGCATGTTGATTTATGTCGCCATTCGCTTCTCCGGCGGCGATCTCTTGCATTTCTCCAACGCCGGCGGCTTTTTCCTCTGGCGCTGGATTGACTACACCATTTTCGGGCTGGCCGCGGTCATCGCCGTGTTTCACGACGTTCTGATTACCCTCGGCTTCTTCTGCCTGTTCTACGGCAAATTCGAAATTTCGCTCACAGTGATCGCCGCGTTGCTCACTCTGGTGGGCTATTCGATGAACGACACCATCGTGATTTTCGACCGCGTCCGCGAAAATCTGCGGCTGATGCGCCGCGAGCCACTGACCGTCATCGTCAACCGCTCCATTAATCAGACGCTTTCGCGCACCATCCTCACCAGCGGACTCACTTTCCTCACCGTGTTCCTGCTCTTCGTTTTCGGCGGGCAGGTGCTGCGGAGTTTTGCCTTTGCGATGGTCATTGGAGTTGTGGTAGGTACGTACTCCAGTTTCGGCATTGCGGCCCCGATTGTGGTGGTTTGGAACAAGTGGCGCGGCCAGCG
>DASUAV010000198.1:0-8023 GCA_035763605.1 Candidatus Acidiferrales bacterium | reverse complement strand
GAAGGTTTTTCCGTTGCGTTCATCTAGTTAGTGTGCGACGGAGCGTGGCAGGAATTCAACTGGACAGTTTAAAGAAACCACTTGCAAGCCAGATGAGAAAGACGGTTCGCCAAGAGAGGTCAGGGCGCGAGTTTCAGTGGGCCAATAACAGGAACTGGGTTATAAGGGACGCTCATGATTGGGAAAGCGAAGAGGCGATGCGCAAGGGGGAGAATTTGTGATGAGCCGGCATAGAAGTGTAAGCCTGGCAGCGCTCGTGATTGGCGCTGCGTTGGCGGCGTTGGGCGCGGGATCGGCGAAGCATGGAGCGGCGAACGGCGCCGCGGCGCAGTCCGAGCAGAACGCTCGCATCGCGCGCATTGAAAACGGATTGCTTCCGGCGATCGTCATCAAAGGCCAGCCGGTTCCGACCGGTAACGTTGCGGAGCGAATGGCGCACTTCAAGGTTCCCGGTATGAGCGTGGCATTCTACGACCACGGGAAAATCGCATGGACGCGCGCGTACGGATACGCGGACGTTGCAACGAAGAAGCCGCTCACGCCGGACACACTGTTCCAGGCGGCGTCCATCAGCAAACCGGTGGGTGCGCTTGCGGCGCTGCGTCTGGTGCAAGATGGGAAATTAAATCTGGACGAAGACGTGAACGTGAAACTGCGCGAATGGAAAGTGCCGGAAAATCAGTTCACAAAAACGGAGAAGGTGACGCTGCGGCGCATTCTGAGCCACACCGCGGGGCTGACGGTGCACGGATTCGCGGGATATGCGGCAGGCGAGCCGGTGCCGACGATGGTGCAAATTCTCAACGGCGAAAAGCCGGCCAATAGCGGTCCCATTCGAGTGGACGTGGTTCCCGGAACGATTTGGCGGTACTCGGGCGGAGGATACGTGGTGATGCAATTGTTACTCACCGAGGAGACGGGAGAAAGCTTTCCGGTCCTGCTGCACAATCGGGTGCTCGGGCCGGCGGGGATGACGCACAGCACTTATCAGCAGCCGTTGCCGGCGGCGATGCGCGCTTCGACGGCCACGCCGTATCGTGCTTCGGGTGAGCCGGTAAAAGGCGGGCCGCACACTTACCCGGAGATGGCGCCCGCGGGATTGTGGACTACGCCGTCGGACTTGGATCGCCTCGCGATTGAGTTGGAAAAAGAATATGCGGGGACTTCGCAGAAAATTCTGTCGCAAGCGATGATGCGGCAAATGCTGACGCGGCAGAAAGATGATTGGGGCCTGGGATTTGAACTTGGCCCTGCGAATCATCCGCTACGTTTTAGCCATGGCGGAGCGAATGAAGGGTATCGCAACGATTGGCAAAACTATATGGATTCGCAGCAGGGCGTCGCGATTATGACCAATTCCGACAGCGGCGGAAACGTCGCGGAAGAATATTTGCGCGCCGTGGCCAAGGAATACGGCTGGCCGGATTTTCATCCCACGGAGCGCACGCTCGCGAAAGTGGATCCCGCGATTTATTCGCGTTACGCGGGGACGTATGAGCTGCGCGAGATCGGGAAGATCAGTGTCACACAGAAAAACGGCAAGCTGTACGTGCAAGCCGGCGCGCTGGGGCCGGAGCCGATTGAGCTGCTGCCGGAGTCGGATACGAAATTTTTTGTGACGACTGGCGACGTAACGTTTTCGTTCGAGAATGGCGCAAACGCATCACCAACGATGGTGATTCACGCAGGCGCGGACGAGTTTGTCGGCAAACGAGTTAAGTAAGGGAGGGAGCGTGCGCGGGATATTTGTGGCGTTTTTCGCATTGATGGCGTTCACGGCAATCATGATGGGCGGAAGCGCGTCTGCGCAGCAGAGGGCGAGCGAGGCGGCGTTACGATATATCAACGAAGGAAATCAGGCGTGGGTGAGCGGGATGAAGAACGGGGACGCGGCGAAAATTGCGGCGACGTATGCTGCGAATGCTCTGGATTGCGGCGCGACGGGCGAATGCCTGAAAGGCCGTGCGGCGATTGAAGCGGCGATGAAGACGCGCATCGTAAAAATGGGGCGGGCGGCGTCGGCGTCGGTGATGAGCTTGGGTTCCGTTGAGCGCGGAAATTTTGTGTACGAGTGGGGTTCGGCATCGGCGGTGTTTGCGGACGGAAAGAAAATCGAAGGGCCGTATTTGACAGTTTGGCAAAAGCAGAAGGACGGAAGCTGGAAAATTTTTCGGAATATGGCGCTGCCGTAATGACAGTGACAAATGACCCTTCGACTGCGCTCAGGGTAAACGAGTGATGAGAAAAAGCACGTAACCCGTGAATCGTTACCTGTGAATCGCGGGAATGCGACGTTCACAGTGCGAGCGCCCGCGCCCGGCAGAAAGTCAAAAAGCCGCAGATTCGCAAAAAGCGCGATTCTGCGCTACAACGGCAAAAATCACTACGAGACGTAACGCCTTTGCGCAAAATGTCTCAGCGCGGCGAAAGCAGCGAAAACTCAGTCGCCTTTTAATGTGGAGGGCTGGTTGAAAGTTGACGGGACGAGCTGGACGAAATTGCGTTCTTCGCGCAGGATGAAGCGCTTGGATTGCGAGAAGTTGAAGTTTGCCACGGCATCGGCATCCTGTTTGAGACGAGCTTTATATTTTTCGTACGCGGCGAGGCTGTCGAAGGCGATGAGGCCCCAGCCGATGTCATTAGTTCCTTCGTAGGGGAGAAAATAGCCGACCAGATAGCCGCCGCAGCGCGGAATGACGCGGGCCCAGTTTTCGGCGTATTGCTGGAAGGCTTCGCGCTGAAACGGATCAATTTGATAGCGAATGACGCACATGATTTTTGGCGGCATGGGATTCTCCTGAGCGAAAAATGTGAAAGATGCGGCCGTGGTATGCGCAGTGGCAAACACTGCGGCGAGCGCCGCGGATGCGGATTGAAGCGCTTCGCGGCGTGTGATGCGTTTTCGTGAAGATGGCGCGCGGGACGGCATGACGGCGTGAAGCAAACATCATAGCCGAGATTCAACGGCGCAGAAGAGAATTCAGGCGAATCGGATGGTGTGGAGCAGGTGGACAACCAGGCAGTCGAGCCCGCGCTGAACTTTCAGTGACTCAATTTCATGAAGATGCTCACCCAGTACTGTGGCTTCGGCGGGGGCGAGAACGCGCTCTTTAACAATGTCTCTCGCGCGCAGGTTCCCATTTTCGTTGTGGGATGCAGCAGCACCTCCTTCACCGCGCCGTCTTTATCCAACTTCATCAAAATCCAGAAGCTGTCCAAGTTGTTGCCCGCGCTCGCTTTGCACCGCTTCATGGTCGAGAGCTGCTTGTCCATGAATTCTTTTCCAAGTTGTTGATCGTAAGCTTTGCCTGCGGGCGTCTTAAGGTTGGCCTCCACCGCTGCCCGGGCTTCCGCAAGGCCAGTGGCATTATCAGCAGCGAGGATTCGCCCGCCAGCAGCGAGCGCCACGATCAATACAACCACATGAAAATGACGAGTCATTTTCATCATCGTGTGATTTCAATAGAACGCGTACACGGTCGGACTCAGGAGATCACGAAAGCGTGCCTCTGCGACGTATGACCCAAGTTCGCGCAAAGCCAAATAACTCGCGTTATGCCGCGGAGGAGGCGGACATGGCGTTGCGTTCCAGTTCGACGAGCGCGTCGCGCAGCGCGCGGGCGATTTCATCGCGGGAGACCTGGCTGCGGCGGAACTGAATGCGCACGTGATAGGAGGAGTCGGGCGCGTGGTAGTCGAAGACGTAGGGATGCGGGCGCGATTCGGTCTCGTTTTCCTCTTTGCGAACGCGGCGCGCTTCGTCGCGGGTGAGTCCGCTGCGGGAAATTTGCGTGACCATATCCAGCATCTTCTTCTCGTTAGGCTGGCGCGCCACCTGGAGAAGCAGCGATTTGGAGATGATCCCCTCCTCCAAACAGGTCTTGCGAATGGAATTGGGAATGTTGCGAATGGAGAGCGTTTCGGTGACGGATGAACGCGCGCGGCCAATTTTCTTGGCGATGTCGTCGTGCGTGTAATCGAACTGCTCGGCGAGGCGATAGAGGCCGTCGGCTTCTTCGAAGGCGGTCAAATCCTTGCGCTGGAGATTTTCAATGAGCGCGAGTTCGAGCGTTTCGGCATCGTCGGCGATTTTTTCGATGCAGGGCAATTCGGAAAGCCCGGCGGCTTGCGAAGCATGATAGCGGCGCTCGCCGGAGATGATGTAATAGGCGTCTTCGCGCGGCATGTAACGGACGAGAAGCGGCTCGAGCACGCCCTTTTCGCGGATGGACTGCGAAAGTTCGCTGATGTCGCCGAGCGCCTTGCGCGGCTGATCGGGATTGGGATGAATCTTGGAAATGGGAATCATGCGGCCAACGGAAGCGCCGCTGAAACTGGTCAGCGTTTCGACATAATGCGCGTCATGCCGCATCTTGAGAGTGACTGGCAACCCGATCCGCTTCGACACGTTGGATAACCTCCATGGAAAGCTTCTTATACTCTTCGGCGCCGGGCGATTTTGGCGCGAACGTAAAAATAGTTTCTTTATAGGCAGGGCTTTCTTCGAGGCGCACGTTTTTGCTGATGCGCGTCTTGAAAAGCGCGTCGCCGAAGACGGCGCGAATTTGCTCGTGCGTGTCGCGCGAAATGTTGGTGCGGCGGTCGTACAACGTGATGACCACGCCGAGGACTTTGAGATTGGGATTGGGACGCGAGCGGATGCGACCGTAGGTTTCGAGCAAATCGTCGGTGCCTTCGATGGCGAAATAGGCGGCCTGAATGGGCACGAGAAGATGGGTGGAGGCAACCAGCGCGTTCACGGTGAGAATGCCGAGCGCGGGAGGCGTGTCAATCACGACGAATTCGTAGTCCTTGAGAATGGGCGCGAGCGCGTCTTTGAGCTTGTAAGGCGCGTCGAACTGGCCGGCAAGCTGTTGTTCGAGGCGCGCGAGAGAAAGTTTGGCGGGCGCGAGGAAAAGATTGGGATCTTTGGTGGCGCGAATCACTTTGGACATTTCCGGCGCGCGGTCGGCGAAAACGTCGAACATGGAGAGCTGAATGTCGCCGGCGTCCACGAAAGCGATGGATGCGTTGGACTGCGGATCGAGGTCTATGAGGAGAGTTCGTTTCTTGCGCAGCGCGAGAGCGGCTGCGAGGTTGATGGCCGTGGTCGTCTTGCCCACGCCGCCTTTCTGGTTGGCAATCGCCAGAACAGTCGTCAAATCAGCCGCCACTCCTTTGGCAACGGCGGGCCTGGATATAGCGCGGCCCGGACGCAGCCCACAATAAGTTGGCGTAAATGTAGTGGAAGTGGCGAGCGCGATGCAAGCAAAAAATCAATTTTGTTCACAAATGCGCTCGAATTCTTTTCTGGGTCCCCAGCATTGTGCGAGCGCTCTAGGACGCCGATAGGGGCTATTCGTATCTAAGCGCGACCATGGGATCTACCTTCATGGCGCGGCGCGCGGGGATGTAGCAGGCGAGCAGGGCGACAAGAGAAAGCAGAACGGCGACGGCCGCGAAAGTAATCGGGTCGGTCGGTGATACGCCATAGAGCAAATTGCCAACGAGCCGCGCCATCGCGGTTGCGGCAAGGATTCCGGCAAGCACTCCGGCTCCGACAATGAAGAATCCCTGGCGGAAAATCATTTTCAGGATCTGCATTGGCTGTGCGCCCAGTGCCAAGCGAATTCCGATCTCATGGATGCGCTGGCTGGCGGCGTAGGAAATGACCCCGTAAACTCCGACGACAGCAAGTATCAGTCCCAGAACTCCCAGCGAAGCGGCGAGAGCGGCGGCAAATCGGAAAAGTAGGAAGCCGTTCAAAGTGTCAAGCGCGGTGGTCATCGGCTGCACATCGAAGACGGGCATGGCGGGTTCGAGGGAACGAATTAGACCGCTCGTTTCGCGTGCCACCCCGTCTGCGGCAGCAAACGATCGGACCTGTAGGGTCACAGCTGGGCTGTATTGCTGGGACAGTGGCATGTAGAAGAAAGGCTGGTCTTGCCAGAAAATTTGGTTTTGGACGGCATTTCTTGCAATGCCGATCACCGCGATACGATGCCCGGGATCATCCGGAATGTAGAAATAACGCCCTATAGGATCCAGGCCGCGCCAGTAACGATTGGCCATGGTCTGGTCAATTATGGCCACGCGCTGGGAATTTTGAGTATCGGAATCCCGGATCTCGCGCCCGCGAAGCAAAGCGATATGCATAGTCTCGAAGTACCCGGAGGAGACGGCGTTGTAGCCCGCCGAGGGATTTCCCTGGCCCTTGGGTGGGTGATACCCATCGATTTTGAGCGTGGCGCCCGCGGCGCCGCCGTAACCCATGGGAACAGAGGTCGCGAGGCTGGCTGACTGGACGCCGGGCAGCGAGCGCGCTCGGTCGAGCAGAGTGTGAAAGAATTCGCGCGCCTGCGTTTCGGTGTAGCCAGCCTCGTGCGGATCAATAGTCAGGTTGAGAACGTGGCTCGCGTCGAATCCGAGATCGGTGCGCTGTGCGTTTTCCAGGCTGCGAACAAACAGGCCGGCGATAATGAGCAGCATAAGCGAGCCGCCTACCTGCGCGGCGACTAGCGCGCTGCGCATACGGTACCCGCCTGCCGTCGAAGTTCGCCCACCCTCATGCAGTATTTCGTTCAAATTGCCGCCCGCGGCGCGCAGCGCGGGCATGATGCCAACAAGCACTCCGGTGAGAATCGCCGCGCCCAGCGCGTACGCAAAAACCCGCCAGTCGAAGCGGAAATCCAAAACAACGGGAAGCGAAGTATGCAGAGGGATAGAGCTGAACGCGCGACTCCCGCCGAGTCCCAAAATAATTCCAGCAATGCAACCGAGCAGGGCCAGCAGAAGGCTCTCGGTGAATAACTGCCGGATCAGACGCGTGCGCGTCGCTCCCAAGGCCGCGCGCATGGCCATTTCGCGCTGTCGCGTTGCCGCGCGAACAAGAAAAAGATTAGCAATGTTCATGCACGCAAGAACCAGCACCGAGGCGGCGAGAATCAGGAAAAGCGCGCTGACCAGGGACATCGTACCAAGATTTGCTGGATCGGTGGCCAAGCCAAGCGGCCCCAGCGGGAGAACGCCGAGAACTATGCTGCCATCGGCTGTCGGATATTGCTGCGACAGCCGGCGCGCTACAACATTCAGAGCCGCCTGCGCTTGTTGCAGGCTTACTTCGTCCCGCAAACGAGCCATCACAGCCACAAACTGCGCGTTCTCACGCGCGACCAGGAAATCCTCCGGAACATCTTTCACCACAGACCCCATTCCCATAGGCATATAGCCTTGAAAATCCAGCAACGAGGTGAGTCCGTGGAAGCCCTCCGGCGCAACGCCGATGATAGTCACGGGAACCCCGTTGACGGAAGCTTTCTTTCCGATGACGCCTGGGTCGCCGTTGAAACGCGATTTCCAATAAGCGTAGCTGATGACGACAACCGGGTCGGTCCCAGCGACGCCGCCTTCGGACGGCAGAATGAGACGTCCCAGGGCCGGCTTGATGCCGAGGAGATCGAAGAAATTGTCCGTGACATAGGTCGACCACATTGGCTGGCTCTTACCATCTACGGCCAGACCATCTTTCCCGAACACCCCGGCGGCGGACACTTCCGAAAAGACGTCGCCGGTCTGTTTTCGAATGTCGGTAAAATCGGGATACGAGAAAACGGTGCCAGGGCTGGCCCCTTTACCGTTCCGCGTCGAGGTCAGAAAAACAATTTGTCCCGGATGCACCACAGGAACCGGACGAAGCACAAGAGAGTCAACCAGGCTGAAAATCGCGGTATTCGCGCCGATGCCGAGGGCCAGCGTGAGAATGGCGACAGATGTAAATCCCGGCGACTTGCGCAACATGCGCAGGGCGTAGCGAATGTCTTGCGCAAGCGTTTCGAGCCAGTGGAATCCCCACGCAGCGCGGACGTCTTCTTCGATTTTCAGTGTGTTGCCGAGGGCGCGATGCGCGGCGTAGCGCGACTGTTGCGGCGAGAGTCCTGCGTCGCGCTGTTCTTCGGCTTCCAGTTCGAGATGGTCACGCAATTCGCGCGCGAGATCGGCGTCGCGCGCGCCTCGGCGATACCAC
>DASUAV010000197.1:0-16546 GCA_035763605.1 Candidatus Acidiferrales bacterium | reverse complement strand
CTGTCCTGCCGGACGTCCTTGCGATCCTGGTGAATGTCGCTCTGTCGCGCAAAAGCTGGTGAGGCCGTCGCCGAAGCGCCCACAACAAGCAAGCCGATGGCTGCGAATCCCAACATTCCTCGCCGGATGATCTGTTCGATTTTCATGTGCGTCTCCCTTCCGCTTGAAAATCCCGTTCGGCTATTGAACACTGCGGGCCCAGGAAAGTTGTATGATACCCGCCGCCGTAGCCGTCCCTGGTGTTAACCGATACAAAGTACAGGCGTTGCTCGCACTGGAATATCGCCGGACCGAAACCGTTCATTGTCACACCAGGCGCGCCTTGAGTGCCGCAACGGTTTGCTATAATGCCGCGCCATGCCTGAGCCCAAGTTCAAAGCCCCACGGTACTTCGCCATTGAAGGGCCCATTCGCGTGGGAAAATCCACGCTGGCGCGGATTCTTGCCGACCGACTTCACGCACGCCGTGTTTTCGATTGCGCGGAGAACCCTTTTCTCAGCGATTTCTATGAAGAGAAGGCCGGCGCTGCGTTTCGCGCGCAGATGTACTTTCTCATGGAGCGCCATCAGCGGCTTCTCGAAGCCGGCCGCGAGGAATCCCCTTCGCCAATCGTGTCCGATTTTCTTTTTGAGAAGGATAAGATTTTCGCGTACGTGAATCTGGACAACGAGGAATTGAAGCTCTATGAGCGTTATTACGAAATGCTCGCAGCGCCGCTCGCCGCTCCGGACCTGGTGATTTATCTGCAAGCCAAGCCGGAGGTGCTGAAACAGCGCATTTCAAAGAAGGGCGCTCGCGAAGAATCGAATATCTCTCCGGAATATCTGGAGACGATTGCGCAGGCTTATGAACACTTCTTCTTTCATTATTCCACGTCGAATCTGCTGGTGGTGGATACCTCGGATATTGATTTTGTCGAGCGCAACCAGGATTTGCAGGAACTTCTCCGCCGCCTCAAGCAGCCGGTCAAAGGCACGCAGTATTTCCTTCCGCTTGGGCCAGAGTAATCCGCGCCATTATCTGAACGGTTTCCAAAAATGAAGCGCCCGGAGCGAGGGGGGAGCTCGCCCCGGGCTTCCCTGTGGGTTGGCTGCTTGGGGAACTCGTACCTAAACCTGTTAGAACGCCCGCGCCGGACCGGTCAGCCGATAGCGCAGCCGCCCGAGCATCACGTTAAGCGGGTTGCTGCGATGCAGGAACGTCAGCACTGGCGAGCGCCGCACGCCGATGCGCTCCAGCGCCCGGCGAATGCGAAAATCGCGCCCCGCGGACACCATCCCTTTTTCCAGGGTATCAATGGCGTCGGACGTGCGACCGGCCTGCTGATAGACCTCGGCCAGATTCAAATAGAGCTGCGCGTGGTTGCACTTGAGATTCAGAGCTTCGCGGCAAAGCGTTTCCGCATCGCCGAAGCGGCGGTCAGCCACGGCGGCGAGCAGCCCGGTATAGGAAAGGTAAAAGGGATTTTTCGGCGCCGCGCCGAGTGCGCGGCGGGCATGCCCGAGAGCATCGTCAGGGTGACCATCGCGCATGCGTTTCAGGCATTCCTTGAATTCCAGCATTCCAGCATCCACGGGTGCAGGCCCTCCGAGTGCTGCGACATGGGACATTTGCGCCATCGTTCCGTTCCTTTCAGCCGCGCTTTGTGCGCGATGCCTGGAAAATCTCAAGCCAGCCAGTGCGCACAGCCTAACGCCGCCCGTGATGAATGGCTACCGTACATGGGTACAGTTTTGGTTCTATGCGGCACACGCGAAGAAGTTTTGCCCCAGAGGACAGGCGAAAAAATGTCATCGCCTGAGGGGGCCAAGTTTTTCACTGATTTACGAGGGTTTAGGGCATTTTGGGGCCAGCCGCGCGGTCAAAATGCGGCTACAGGATTTCCGTTGAAGCAACGCCGAAGCCGCGAGGAACGAGAAACGCGCTTCACCGCGAATCGCATCGGCTCAAGAAAGCGAAAAATCATTTTAAATACTGATCGAACCAAGCCACGGCGCGGTTCACCACATCGCGGCTATGAATGGGATTTGCGAACATATGGCCTTCGTGCGGATAGATGACGAATTCCGTGGGCACGCCGAACGCCTGCAGACCATGCCAGAATTCGTACGATTGCGGAGGCGGGCACTCGCCGTCGCTATCACCGACGACTATGAGAGAAGGCGTCTTGGCGTTCTTAATGAAATTGATGGGCCCGCTTTTGGCGTAGACGCCCGGATCGTTGTAGACGGTATCGCCAAAATAGAAGGTCATCCACTTGTCTATGCGATTTTCGCCGTAGTAGCTGAGCCAGTCGGAAAGGCCCGCTCCAATGACCGCGGCGTGAAAACGGTGCGTCTGTGTAACGGCCCACATGGACATGTATCCGCCGTAGCTCCAGCCGGTGATGCCTAGCCGCTCAGGATCGACGGGGAGTGAACCTAGCGCGGCGTCCACGCCGGCCATGATGTCTTTGAAGTCGCCGCCGCCGAAATCTTTGACATTTGCGCGCGTAAATTGCTCGCCTGCTCCGTAGCTGCCGCGCGGATTGGGCATGAGAACGAAATATCCGGCTGCGGGCAATGCCGCGTAGTACGACCAGCGGCTTGGCCAGGACTGCATGTTCGCGGCAGCCGGGCCACCATGGACGTAAACGACGAGGCCGTACTTCTTCGAGGCATCATAGTCGAGAGGATATAAGAGCCAGCCTTGTACTTCGCCAATATCTGTGTGCCAGTGGAGGGTTTCGGCCTTGCCCCAAGCAGGGTGCAGAGTGGAATTCAGATGCGTGATTTGCCGCCAATGGCCTATGGGGCCAGCCCAGACCTCGGGCGGCTCGCTGAAGGACTGTCGTACAACTGCCGCGGTTTTATCATCCCGCGCGAGAGAGATACCCAGGCCGAACCCAGCAGAACCGAGGCGTTCTGCGCCTGTATACAGGGTTGAAACGGTGCCGGAGCTGAGGTCCACGTAAGCTATGCCGCTCTTGCCATCGGCAATCTCGCAAAAGAAGATTCGCTGCGAATCGTTGGACCAGCCGAATGAGCTGGGCGTGGTTTTGATTCCGGGGGTCACATCGCGCGCCCGGGCATCGCCCTTGGAATTCGCCGGAATCGTATAAATGTCGCCGCCGAGCGAGCCTTCATCGCTCATCAAGCCGGCAATGAAAGCTACCGATTTTCCGTCGGGCGACCACTTGGGCATGCCGATTTGCATATCGCTGCGAAAAATCGAATGCGGCGTGGTGGTCTTCGTCGTGTCGAATATGTAGATTTGCGCGATCCACCAGTTGTCGTCACCATTGCCGAAAGCCGCCGTGCCGACGATTCGCTTGCTGTCGGGCGACCAGTCGTATTCGTAAACGTACATGCCCGCCGGTGAAATTTGACGAAGCGTCCCGCCAGCGGAGCCGACCAATGCTAAGCGTTGCTCATAATTCACGGTGCGGACCACGCCCTCGTCAGGAGTTTCCGCCGCGAGAGGGCCGGCCGCGCGGGGCGCATTTTCGATGTAGAGGAATGAGATTTGCTTGCCATCCGGCGACCATTGCGGAGCAGAAAAATCGCCTTTGATGTGCGTGAGCTGTTTCGGTGCGCCGTCCAGAGCTGTGACGTAGAGTTGACCCTGGCTGCCATGGCCGGCATTAGAAAAGAACGCGAGGTGAGCGCTATCCGGAGACCACACCACATCTGTTTCAGCGGCGGGAACTCCTGCTGGCGCGGCGGTGATGCGCTTTGGCGGGGCGTTCGATTGCCAGTTCGCGACGTAAATGGCGGAGTTGGGCGACAGCGCGCCATTTTTTCCGATGAGCGACTCCACCCAAGCTACGCGGCGGCCGTCGGGAGAAATCACCGCTTCGGAGATTTCGCGAACCGCGAACATCTCATGGACAGCGCGCTCGACGGCAGGCGAAGGCTTCGGCGGTGTGTCGCTTTGGCTCGGCGGACCACTCGTAGCCCATGCCGGAAAACTACAAAGCAAAGTAACCAGCAAGATCGGCAACGTCTTCGCGCAGGACCTCATTTCGAGTTCCCCCTCATCTGAGCCCGCTCAAGATAAGATAATGTGGGCCGCCAAATACTGTGTCATTCACAGCTCATTGAGGCAAGCGAGATTCGGACATCTCCCTGACGGAGTTGGAGAAGCCGTGACAGCAATACAGAGGAGCTGATTTGTGGAATGCGTGGAGCGAGCCGCCGGACTGCTTTTGGGGCACGTCTGTGAAGTTCAAGCGGAAAACGAGTATCCCCATTCGCTGCATATAATCCCCGTTTAACCGCTTGGAAACGCATTTGGCTGTTTTTGCTGGACTGGGGGCGAATCAGCCTGCAAACTATGGGAGTACAAGTATTTAGGGGGAGCCGTCTGCGCGCACGGGCCCGCAGGGGCTTCGGAAGACCCGGCCAAAACAAGTTTCAGCCGATTTAGGTCGAACCCGGACTGGGTTCGCGGCAATTCTGAGGAAAGAGAGGTTTGCGAACGATGGCTTTGACAGTTCGAAACCGCATGTGGAAGACATTTGACTGGGCAATGTGCAAGAGCGCGGGTGTGGCGTTCAACACGATCCAGTTTTTCAACAAATACAATCCGAATCCGAGCTTCACGCCGAAATGGTCGGATAAGCCCATGCTGAAATCATGGGAGAAGAGCAAGCCGACGCTGGGCTGGCCGCGCACGACGGACTCGCTTTGTCCCGGCTGCGTGAAAGACGCGCGCGATGCGATCATCAATGGCAAAAAGGATTGGACTGACCTCGTGCACGAAAAGGTGGGCGAGATCAAAGCTCAGATTATCGAGCGCGACGGCCAAGTGTGGATGGTGAAAGAGTGCCCGATTCACGGCAAGTTCGAAGATTTGATGGCCGTGGATTCGAAATTCCTCGAGTGGATCGAGAAGAATTTTCCGGGGCGCGACATTCCCGCGCACAACGATGAGGATTTGCACAAGCACGGTTCTAGCACGGTGCGTTACGGGCGCGGCGCGGTGCTTACCGTTGACCTGACCAACCGCTGCAACATGATGTGCGATCCCTGCTTTATGGACGCGAACCAGGTTGGCTACGTGCACGAGCTGAGCTGGGAGGAAGTGCAGGAAATTCTGGATAACGCGCTGAAGATCAAGCCGCGGCGGCAGATGTCCGTGCAGTTCTCCGGCGGCGAGCCGACGATGAGCCCGTATTTCATTGATGCGGTGCGGTACGCGCGCAAAGTGGGCTACAACAGCGTGCAGGCGGCGACGAACGGAATTGAATTCGCGAAGAGCAAGGAATTCAGCAAAAAGGCGTTCGAGGCGGGGCTGCGTTATGCGTATTTGCAATTCGACGGCATCGGCAACGACGCGAACAGCCACCGGCAAGTTGGCAACCTCTTTGACGTGAAGCTGCGCGCCATTGAGAACATGCACGAGGCGGGCATCGAAATCGTGCTGGTGACCACGATCGTGAACAATGTGAACAACGACCAGGTTGGGCCAATCGTGAAGTTCGCGATGGAGAATCCGAAGAAAATTGCGTTCGTATCGTTTCAGCCGGTTTCGTTCACAGGACGCGACGAAGATATTACGCCGGAGCGCCGCATGCGTCAGCGGTATACGCTTTCGCATCTGGCAAAGGACGTTAGCGAGCAAGTCGGGAAGATCGAGCCGACGCGCGACTGGTTCCCGCTGTCATTCATCGCGCCGTTCTCGAATTTCGCGGACCATGTGCACGGCCCGGATGCGATGTGGGGTTCGCTCTCCTGCGGCTGCCATCCGAATTGCGGCGTGGGTACGGCGCTGATGGTTCACAAGGAGACGAAGGAATGGGCACCGATTTCGCGATTCTTGAACGCGACGCAATTGGTGAAAGACCTCAACGGCATCACCGACGCGGCACGCGGGAAGAAGTTCTCTGCGTTCATGCTGGCGCTGGCGATGCTCAAGAATTACAGCCCGTTCCTGTCACCACCGAATCTTCGGATTAAGGATATTCTGAAGAAATTCGACAAAACGTGGGCGGTTTCGAAAAATTCGGATAAGAAATATGGGCGCACCAATCCGAACCGCACGTACGAAGACGCCATGAAGCGGCGTTCGGAGGATCCGTGGAACATGCTGTTCATTGCGGGCATGTGGTTCCAGGATCTTTTCAACTACGATTTCCGGCGCACGGAAATGTGCATTATTCCGTACGCGACGCAGCAGGGCGAGATTTCGTTCTGCGCGTACAATACGGGAATCGGCTGGCGGAAGATCATCGAGAACATGCACAAGAATGCGACGGTCGCGCAGTGGTACAAGGAGCACGGGCGTCATGAGATTTACGCGAAGGGCAAAAAGGTGAATCTCGAGCACTACGAGCATTCGCTCAACGTGAACGCGGACGATGCCGCGCGGGTGCGGCATCTCGAGCACGACATTCCACTGACTGCCGCGGAAGAGGATCGCGCTCGCCGTCGTCAGGCGATGGAAGAGGCGGCCAAAGTCCGCGCGATTTACGAAGAGCTGGTCCTCAAGCGGCCGAAGGAAGAAGTTGTGCAAATCGGTTCGCTGAACGCGATGAAGACGGCAGTCCCGGGCACAATCGCCAAGCCGGTGCAGATCGATGGAGCACATGGCAATGGCCATTCAAATGGGAACGGCAAAGTCAGCAATCCCGAAATTGCCGAACCCGTTGCCGGCGACTAGGGCAGCTACATTCAACTGATTCGCGAACGGCCTCGGTGAAAATCGGGGCCGTTTCTTTTTCGGGACGTGACTCGAAACGTTAGTTATCGCGCACGCAAGAAGGTTCCTTTAATTGACGGTCGGCAACAGGAAATCTACGATAAACATAGTCCCTTATGCGGTTCATCGAACCGCGACTATGCCGACCACGACCGAAGAAGATCTGAATCAGATGGAGAAGGATATTCGCACGCTGAAGATCGAGTATGAGCAGTTCTTCGGCGGCGGGCGCAAACGTCCTCCAGCGGACACGCAATGGCGCGTGGAGATGCTGATCAAGCGTTACGGAGACCGCGGCGCCGAAATGAGCCACGCGCAGCGCTTTCGTTACACGAACATCGCGCAGACTTTCGCCAAGTATTGCGAAATTTGGCGCAAGAAACTCAAGGAACGAGAAGAAGGCGCGAGTCCGCGCCACTTTGGCGCGGCGGCCAAGGCGATTGAGGCGGAACGCGCGAAAGCCGAGCACGTTTCGGCGCAGCAAACTGCCACCGGCGGATCCTTTGCCATGCGCTTTAGCGATCCAGAGCGCGAGGCTCCGAAAATTGAGCAGCTTTACAAGAAATTGGTCGAAGCGCGCACAGCCGCGGGCGAAAAAGGCGGCATTCCAAGCTTCGAGGAGTTCGGCAAGTTCGTCCGCGAAAAGACGCACCAGCTCAAATCGAGGCAGTCGGCCAAGCAGGTGGAATATACGGTGACCATCGAAGACGGCCGGGTGAAGTTGAAGGCTCGAGTTAGCAGTTAATTTCCTCTTTGTTCTCCTATTTCCGCTTTTCCATTCCCGCGCAACCGCATAAACTGGAATTCCTTTTTTATCGCGGAGGTCCATGTGGCGGTGGAACGAGCGCTCATCAGCGTTTACGATAAGACAGGGCTGGCGGATTTGGCGCGTCAGCTTGCGAAAATGGGAATTGAAATCGTCTCTACCGGCGGAACGGCGCGATTTTTGCGGGAGGCGGGCGTGGCGGTGCGCGATGTGGCGGAATTGACTGGTTCGCCGGAGATGCTGGGCGGGCGCGTGAAGACGCTGCATCCGAAAGTCCACGGAGGAATCTTGTTCCGGCGCGGAAATGCGGATGACCGCAAACAAATTGCGGAGAGCGGTATCGCGCCCATTGATATGGTGGTGGTGAATTTGTATCCGTTTTCAGCGACGGCGGCGAAGACGGGAGTCACCGCGGAGGAGCTGATTGAGAACATAGATATCGGCGGGCCGACGATGGTGCGTTCCGCTGCGAAAAATTTCGAGAGCGTGGCCGTAGTAACCGACCCGGCGGATTATCCGAAACTGCTCGAAGAGCTTTCGCGCGGAGGTGAAGTCTCGCTCGCAACGCGCCTTGAGCTGGCGAGGAAGGCGTTTGCGCTAACCGCGCACTATGACGGGCAGATCACGACGGAGTTGGAGCGCCTTTCGGCGAACGGGCATGTGCAGATTACTGGGGCGACGGAAAAGCTGCCGCGCCGACTGCATTTCGATTTTGAGCGGCTTCAAGCCATGCGTTACGGCGAAAATCCGCATCAGCAGGCTGCTTTGTACGCGCCGGCGGGTGGGCGCGGCGGATTTGCGGCGGCGCGGCAACTGCAGGGCAAAGAGCTTTCATACAACAATCTGGTGGATATGGACGCGGCGTGGTCGCTCGCACGCGAATTCAACCGGCCCGCGACGGCGATCATTAAGCACAACAATCCGTGCGGCGCGGCGGAGAGCGATGTGCTTGCGGAGTCCTACCGGCGTGCGCTGGCGTGCGATCCGGTTTCGGCATTTGGCGGAGTTATCGCGTTCAACCGAAAGCTGGATGCGGATACCGCCGCAGAAGTGGAGAAGCTGTTTGTGGAATGCATCGCTGCGCCGGGGTACGAAAAGCCTGCGCTGGAAATTCTCGCGAAGAAGAAAAATTTGCGCCTGCTCGAAATGCCGGCGGATTCGCCCGCAGGCGAATTGCAGATTAAGCGGATTGCTGGTGCAGCGCTCATTCAGGACGCCGACGAGCGGCCGATTTCAGGAGCGGAATGGAAGACAGTCACGTCGCGGCAACCAAACGCTGAGGAAATGCGCGCGCTGCGCTTCGCATGGATTGTTTGCAAGCACGTGAAATCGAACGCCATCGTCTTTGCGCGCGAGGGGCAGACGCTTGGAATCGGCGCGGGGCAAATGTCGCGAGTGGATTCAGTAAAAATCGCGGTGATGAAGGCGCAAATGCCTTTGGCAGGCAGCGTGGTGGCGTCCGATGCGTTTTTTCCATTCCCTGATGGTGTGGAAGAAGCGGCCAAGGCGGGGGCGGTCGCCGTGGTGCAGCCGGGCGGATCTGTTCGCGACAATGAGGTGATTGCTGCGGCGAATCGCCTGGGAATGGCCATGATTTTCACAGGCGTCCGGCACTTCCGCCACTAACCTTCAGGCAAGCTCAGCGCATCCAACGACTGATCGGTCGAATGATTGCGATGAACCGAAACTCGCGGCGCGGAAGGCTTTGACGCACGACGGTGCGTATAGAATAATGAGTGACCGCTTCCAATTTGGAGTCCGTATGAAGACCTATGTTGTTGGAACAGTTTTAGCCATTTGCCTCTGCGCTACAGGCGCAGCCGCGCAGAGCTCGTCAAATGACGATAGCGCGAGCAGCGCAACGGAGTATTCGCAAGCGGATCAGGCCAAGCGGGCCGAGGCTTATACGGATTTCATGATCGGGCATCTGGCGGAGCGGCAATTCGAAACCAGCGGCAAGCCGGAAGAAGCTCAGGAAGCGGTGGATTATTACAAGAAGGCATTGGCGCTCGATTCCGACGCTTCGATTACCGAGCGGCTGGCGGAAGTTTACGCCGCCATGGAGCGAACCACGGATGCGATTCGAACCGCGAAACAGGCCTTGCAGCAGGATGCGGACAATCTGGCGGCGCACCGTTTGCTCGCGCACATTTATATTCGCCAATTGGGAAATGCCAGTTCGGAAACGAATCAAGGCGATGTGATTGCCGCAGCGGTCGAGCAACTGCAAGCGGTCGAACGGCTTGATGCAAGCGATTTGGAATCGCAGCTGTGGCTGGCGCATCTTTACGGCTTCGAAAACAAGCCCGATCTGGCGGAGCAGGAGCTGAAGAAAATTCTCACGCACTCTCCGGATAATCCGGGCGCTCTCGGGCAGTTGAGCCAACTCTATTTGGACGAAGGCCATCCGGAGCAGGCCATTGCGCTGCTGAAGGATGCAGTAGAGTCGTCGCAAGACGCCGATCTTTACGATCTGCTCGGCGATGCGTACACGAAAACGCACGATAGCGGGAAAGCGGAATCTGCGTACGAGCAGTCCGTAAAAATGGATCCGGATGAGGCCAGCCACCGCAAAGGGCTTGCGCAAGCCTATCTCGCGGACGAGAAATACGACAAAGCGCTTGCGCAGTACGAGAAACTTTCTCAAGCGGAGCCGGACAACGCGGAAAATTATCTGCGGATTTCGCAGATTTACCGTCACATGAATGAACTTGACAAATCGCAGACAGCGCTGGAGCAGGCCAAAAAGTACGCGCCGGACAACGTGGAAGTCCTCTACAACGAGGCGCTGCTCGATGAAGCGCAGGCGCGATACAAAGACGCGATTCAGGTGCTTTCGGATACGATCGCGGGAATCAAAGCGCAGCAAGCGCAGGGGCAGCCCGGGCCGAGGTCGCTAGCGATTCTTTACGAGCAACTGGGAATGGCGCACCGTGGCGCGGGCGATTATGCGTCCGCGGAGCGCACTTTCCAGGAAATGCAAGAGCTTGGCCCGGCCAGCAAACGGCGCGGCGAGCTTCTGCTGATTGACACCTATCGGGCCAGCGGCGACATCAAAGCGGCGCTCGCGGAAGCGCAAAAAGCGCGCAGCGCCAGCGGCAGCGATGAATCTCTGGGAGTCACATACGCGATGCTGCTCGGCGATAATAATCAGACCGAAGACGCGGCGAAGGTGCTTCGCGGTCTGCCCGGGCAGTCGCAGCGCGACACTTATCTGGATCTCGCGCAAGTGGAGGAACGCGGCAAGCGTTACACCGAAGCGGAAAAAGACGCGAGCAAGGCCCTGGAATTGTCGAAGGATTCCGGAGATCAGGAATCTGCTTCCTTCATGTTAGGCGCGATTTACGATGATCAGAAGCGCTACAACGAAGCCGAAAAGATGTTTCGCAAGTCGCTGGATCTCAATCCGCACGATGCCATGGTGCTGAATTATTATGGCTACATGCTGGCGGACCGCGGGATTCGGCTGGACGAAGCGATTTCGCTGATTCACAAGGCCGTGGACGAAGATCCGCAAAACGGTGCTTATCTCGATAGCCTCGGCTGGGCATACTTCAAACAGGGGAACATTCCTGAAGCGGAAAAATATTTGCAGCAAGCTGTTGCACATGACGGCGACGATCCGACGATCCTCGGACACCTCGGCGACGTTTACGCCAAAACCGGCCAGTCTGAGCGCGCCGAGCAAGTTTGGCAAAAGGCTCTGGAACGCTGGCAGAAGGCTCTGCCTGCCGATTACAAGCCGGAGAAAGTTGCCGAGCTTCACAGCAAATTGAAGAATCTAAAAAGCCGAGTGGCGCAGCGCTCCTCGGGTACAGTGAATCCGCGGTAGCTCCCCGCCGCATGAGCAAAACCGTTCGCCTGAAGGCATTTGCCAAGGTCAATCTCTGCTTACAGGTTTTGGGGAAGCAGGCGGACGGCTATCATGAACTGCGCACAATTTTTCAGGCCATATCGCTGCACGATTTACTGGAGCTGCAATTTTCCTCGCCTGGCGAAATTTCACTCGATATTGCGGATTCGGAATTGCCCGCGGATTCGACGAACCTCGTCTGGCGCGCAATTGACGCATTGAAGCGCGAACTGCGGCTGAAAGCAGGTATTCATGCGCGGCTGACGAAACGTATTCCCCTGGCGCGCGGGCTTGGAGGGGGTTCAAGCGATGCCGCTGCGGCGCTTGTGGGAATGCAGCGACTCACGAAGCGCGAAGTGCCGCTGCCGCGATTGCTCGAGATTGCATCTTCGCTCGGTGCGGACGTGCCTTTTTTTCTGTTTGGCGGGCGGGCGCTGGGAGTGAATCGCGGCGATGAAATTTATCCGCTGCCCGATTTGGCAGCGCGCACGGTTCTCGTCGTTTCGCCGGCGAATATCGCGGTGAGCACGCGGGATGCCTATGCCTGGGTAGACGAGCAGTTGACAACCTCGCGTTCTGCCCCTAAAATGTGGAGTTTCTGCGCTCTGTGCTGGAGCCGGCAAGATAGCGTCTCGAATGATTTCGAGGCCGCTGTCTTTGGCCGCTATCCTCGGTTGAGTGAAATCAAGCGAAGATTGCTTCAGGGAGGAGCCGCGGAAGCCGCGCTGGCGGGTAGCGGGTCGGCGGTGTTCGGAATCTTCCGAAACCCAGCGCAGGCGCGCCGAGCCGCTCGAGCGTTTCCGGAAGATCAGGTTTTTGTAACGCGGACTCTCTCACGAGAAGCTTACCGGCGGGGAATCCTCGCGCGGTAATCGCCAAGAGGACAACTTGGAGCACGGCAAGCTCAAAATCTTCAGCGGCAGTGCGAATCCGTCTCTGTGCGAGGCGATTTGCAAATTTCTCGGCGTGTCGCGCGGCAAAGCGGAGCGCGGGCAGTTCAGCGACGGCGAAACGCGTTTTCAGATTCTCGAGAACGTTCGCGGCGCGGATGTTTTTGTGGTGCAGGCGTGCAGCAGCCCGGTGGATTTCCACCTGATGGAACTGCTGCTGATGATTGACGCGTTCAAACGCGCATCGGCCTGGCGCGTCACCGCGGTGATTCCGTATTACGCGTATGCGCGGCAGGACCGAAAAGACCGGCCGCGCGTGCCGATTTCCGCGAAGCTCGTTGCAGATTTGCTGGAGACGGCCGGTGCGAGCCGCGCGCTGACGCTCGATTTGCACGCTCCGCAGATTCAGGGCTACTTCAACGTGCCGGTGGATCATTTGTTCGCCGCGCCCGTGCTGGTGGAATATTTTCAGAATAACAACGTCAAGAATGCGACGGTGGTTTCGCCGGATGCAGGCGGCGTCGAACGAGCGCGGTTTTTTGCCAAGAGAATGGACGCGCCGCTAGCCATCGTGGATAAACGTCGGATTGACGTCAACGTGAGCGAAGTGATGCATTTGATCGGCGATGTGAAAGGCCGTCCGGCGCTGGTGATTGACGACATTATTGATACCGCCGGAACGCTGGTGAAAACGGCGGAAGCACTGTTGAAAGAAGGCGCGACGGAAGTATACGCGGGTTGCACGCATGCCGTTTTGTCTGGGCCGGCAGTCGAGCGAATTTGCAAATCGCCGATTAAAGAAGTGATTGTCACCGACTCCGTGCCGCTCACGGACGCGGCTAAAAAGTTACCCAAGATCAAGGTGCTCAGCGTGGCGGAGTTGCTCGCGCGCGGCATCCGTTCGATTCACGAAGAGACTTCGATTAGCGAGCTGTTCCTCTAGTTTCAACCGGGCAGCAAAGGAAGGAAAGAAATGGAAGCATTTGTGGTGGAAGGCGCGCCGCGCGAGGAGCGCGGGAAAAACGCCAATCGGCGAGTTCGCCGCACGGGACAAGTTCCCGCAATTCTTTACGGCGGCAAAGAGAAGCCTGTGGCGATGAGCGTGAACGCGCGGCAGGTGGCGCGCATTCTGCGCTCGGAGACGGGGCACAACACGATTTTCAGCGTGCAGGTTTCCGGGCACAAAGAGCAGCGCGCGATGCTTAAAGACTGGCAAGTGGATCCGGTCAGCGGCAATTTGCTGCACGTTGACCTGTTGCGCATCGCCATGGACGTGCGCATGCGCGTCAAAGTGCCGGTGCACACGTTTGGCGAACCCGAAGGCGTGAAATTGCAAGGCGGAATTTTCGAAATGGTCACGCGCGAAGTCGAGTTGGAATGCCTGCCGGGTGATATTCCGGAGGAATTCAAGATGGATGTGAGCGGCCTGACCATTGGCAAACAGTTGCGGGCCGCGGACCTGCCGCTTGACCCGAATAAGGTCAAGCTGATCACTGATCCGCAGCGCGTTCTGGCGCACGTGGTCGTTCTCAAGAAGGAAGAGGAAGTTGCGGCACCGGAAGCAGCCGCTGCAGCGACAGAAGCCGCGCCGGCGGAGCCCGAAGTCATCAAGAAAGGCAAGAAGGAAGCCGAAGAAGGCGAAGAGGGCGCGGAACCGGAGAAGGCGGAGAAGTCCGAGAAGAAGGGCAAGGAGAAATAGGGCGGGTTTTAAGCCAGTCCGCGTGGCTGGCCCGTTCAGCGAATTCGTGGCGGGGATGCGCAGATGCGAATCATCGTTGGGCTTGGCAATCCCGGTCGCGAATATGCGCTCACGCCGCACAATCTGGGTTTTCTGACCATTGATTGCCTCGCGGGGCGTTTTGGAATACGCGTGACGCGCCCGGAAGCGCAGGCGTATGTCGGACTCGGACAGATCGCGGGTCACGAAGTCGCGCTGGCAAAACCGCAGACGTACATGAATGCCAGCGGGCACGCCGTGGCTGATTTGATCGAGAGGTACGAAGCGGATCCGGCGGAGACGATTGTTATCAGCGATGAGATCGCTCTTCCGTGGGGCGCGATTCGCATTCGCGAACGGGGCAGCGCCGGCGGTCACAACGGTCTGAAATCGGTAATCGGGGCGCTGGGTACAGATGAGTTTTTGAGGGTTCGCTTAGGCATCTGCCCTGAATTTCCGCCGAAGGATCTGGCCGCTTACGATCTCGCGCCGATGGGGAAGAATGTCCGGGAAGTTGCCGAGCAGATGATCGGAACGGCCGCGGATGCGATCGAAGTAATTTTGGCCCAGGGCGTGGGAGCGGCGATGTCGAGATTCAACCGGCGCAACACGCCATCGGAAGACGATGAGACGAAGGCGAGTTCTTGAAGAGCGGAGTCATGAAGGAAAAGAGGAAAAATGGAAGATAGATTGTACGATTTGATTTTCATTTGCCGGCCGGATACGCCGGAGGCGGAGATTGACAAGCTGATTGCCACGCTGCAGCACGCCGTTGACGAAAAACAAGCCAAGCTCGAAAAAATCGAAAAGTGGGGCGTGCGCCGGCTGGCATATCGCGTCCACAAGCTGCGCGACGGATTTTTCGTGTACATGCTGCTGCGCTCGAATCACGGCGAGCTTCTCAAGGAATTGGAGCGCCGCCTGCGCGTTTCGGATGCGGTGATCAAATACCTGACGATTCGCCTCGACGAAGAAATCAAGCGCCAGCAGAAATTGTCGAAGCGCCGTGAACGCCGCGCCGCTCGCCGTCCGCGCAAAACCGCAACACCCGCCGCCACTCCTGCTCCTGAGCAGGCTGCGGCCAATGGATAGGGAGAATACCAATGCCAGACGAAACACCATCAGCACCACAGCAGCAAACTTCGCCTGCGCCGCGTCCCGCTGGCCCATCCGGGCCTAAGCCCTCGGGACCGGGAGGCGCGCGCCCGGGAGGACCACGGCGCGGCAAGCGCAATTTCGTGCGCAAGAGAAAAGTCTGCAAATTTTGCGTCGAGAAAATCGATTTGATTGATTACAAGAAGCCGGAAATTCTCCAGCAGTTCGTGCAGGAACGCGGGAAAATCCTGCCTCGGCGCATGACCGGCACATGCGCGCGTCACCAGCGGTGGCTTACCGTAGCAATCAAGCGCGCGCAAAATATCGCGCTGTTGCCGTTCGCATCCGAGCTCTAGTTTCAGGCGCGAGAGAACCGAAATCGGAAGGAATAGAGGACCATGGAAATCATTCTGCAAGAGGACGTCGAAAAACTCGGAAATCGCGGGCAAGTGGTGACCGTGAAGGACGGCTACGCCCGCAATTATCTGCTGCCGCGCAAGCTGGCCATTGCCGCGAACGCTTCGAATATGAAGCGGCTCGAAAAGATTCGCGCGGCGTTTGCCAAGAAGGAAGCCACAGAGCGCGAGAGCGCACAACAGCAGGCCGCGCAGCTCGCTTCGGTGAAGCTGGCCCTTTCGCGCAAAGCCGGCGAGAACGATCAGCTTTTCGGTTCCGTTACATCGGGCGACATCGCGGACGCGCTTAAGGCGCAGGGATACGAGATTGACAAACGGAAAATTCAGCTTACCGATGCGATTAAAACCGTCGGCGAGTTTAGCGTCACGCTGAAGCTCTACCGCGACGTGACCGCGACCGTGCAGCTCGTAGTTTCGCGCGAAGCCTAGGCCCCGGAAGAAACAAAATCAAAGACATCCACCTCGAATTACCCTGGCCAGCGCTGCATCGGGGGTGCTGCGGCTCGATGTGACGTTTGCATTTCACATGTTTCTGCGGACGTCGCTTTGAAAAGCACGTAATTGCGGCGAACCGTTGACTCGCGTTTGCCGACAATCTATTTTCGCTCGAGTGGAAAAACAACGACAGTCTTCCATCGGCGCTTTGAAATCCTGCCAACCCCTCAGGATTCCCACCTCGCCACAGCTTCGGCGGCGGATCTTTCCCACCATCAACACTTAGACCGCGTATGTTAACTTATAAATATACTTCAACATTGTGATAACTTGTGGAGGAACTGGCGGCGTGGGCTCGCGTGCAGGATGTCGCGAATAGGAAAAAGGTCAGGGCTGCCTCATTTCAGCGGAGATGAAGCTCCGCCCTCTTGGAAGCCAGGTGTGGATTTGCTGGTTTGTGGCGATGCGGCAGCGGGTTCGGAGACGGGAACCCGCGATTTGATGAGAGTGAGGAGTTCGTGGACGAAGTCTTCGACGGGATCGGTGCTGACGAATTTGCGGACATCGAGGGCGGCCTGCTGGCCCATTTCGCGGAGGCGGCGCCGGTTTTCCCAGGCGCGGTTCATGGTTTCGTCGAGAAGTTCGACGGTGGGGGCTTTGACGAGGAAGCCGTTGAGGTTGTCGTGGAGAAG
>DASUAV010000196.1:0-19109 GCA_035763605.1 Candidatus Acidiferrales bacterium | reverse complement strand
AGATCGGCGATGATGTCTTCCACGTCTTCGATGCCGATGGAGAGGCGGATCAGGCCGTCGGTGATTCCGGTTGCCAGACGCACATCGCGGGGAACAGAAGCGTGAGTCATGAGAGCGGGCAGGGAAATTAGAGTTTCCACGCCGCCGAGGCTTTCCGCGAGGGAGCAGAGCTTCACGTTATTGAGGACGCCGCGCGCGGCTTCGAGAGAGCCAACGTCGAAGGACAGCATAGCGCCAAATCCTCTTTGTTGTTTTTTGGCAACGCTATGCTGCGGATGCGAAGGCAGTCCCGGATAGATGACCCTCTTTACTTTGGAATGGTTTTCGAGGAATTGAGCGACGGCCATGCCGTTCGAGCAGTGGCGTTCCATGCGAACAGCCAATGTTTTGATTCCGCGCGAGATGAGGAAACAATCCATGGGCGCAAGGCCTGCGCCCGCCGAGCGTTGCAAGAAATAGATTTTGTCGGCGTCCTCTTTGCGGGCGAGCACGGCCGCGCCGCCGATGCAATCGCTGTGGCCGTTTAGGTATTTGGTCATGGAATGGACGACGATGTGCGCGCCAAGCGCGAGAGGTTGCTGGAGATAAGGGCTCATGAAGGTGTTGTCCACGACCATAGTAAGATTTTTCTCACGCGCGACGGCGGCGATGGCGGCGAGGTCGCTTACGATCATTGTCGGATTCGTGGGCGTCTCGACGTAAATCATTTTGGTGGAGGGACGAAGCGCGGCTTCGACTTTGTCGAGGCAGGCAGTATTGACAAAACTGAATTCCATTCCGAATTGGACCAAGAACTGCGTGGTGAGGCGGTAGACGCCGCCGTAGACGGATTCAGAGAGGATTGCGTGATCTCCCGGACGGAGCAGGCGGAAAACGGAGTCAATGGCGGCCATTCCCGAAGTGAAAACGTAGGCTGCGGTACCGCCTTCCAATCTGGCCATAGAGCGTTCGAGGGCTTTGCGGTTGGGATGATTGGTGCGCGCATAGTCGAAGCCTTTGTCTTTGCCGAGCGCTTCTTGCACGTAAGTGGAGGTTTGGTAGATTGGCGCGACGACTGCTCCGGTAGCGGGGTCCGGCTCCTGTCCTACATGAATGGCATCTGTAGAAAATCCCATGGTGAAATCCTCCTGCTGGTGCGAATGAGGGAGCATGCTCCAGCCTGAAACGTCTGCAAAATGGCCAGTTGAAGGTAGCTCAGGCGGGCATTTGGGTCAATCATCAGGAACATCGGGGCGTCACGAGCATCGGGCCATGAGAAATATCAGTAATCTTCTGGTCGTTCATTTGATTCAATGTGCCTGTGCGGGCTGAATGTGAGAAAATGCTCTTGCCAGTGAGGCGACGGAAAAGCCGGACGCCCTAATGGCAAATCAAAATGAAAAGGTTTCCTGTCGTGTTTTCGTTTGCGAAAGCTCTTCTGGTTGCGCTGGTGGCGTCATTTCTTGTTCTTTCGGCGGCGGTGGCGCAGTCGGACAACCAGGATAAGAAGGACAAGTCCGCGGACAATGCGAAGGATGCGGTTACGGCGCTGGCAATTACGGTAGTCGGCGGGCCGAAGGACAAGCCCGTAGATAACGCGAGCGTTTACCTGCACTGGGACGAGCAGCGATTCCTGCGACGTGACAAACAAATGGAGTTCGACCTTAAGACGGACATGAAGGGCGTTGCGATTGTCAAAGGTGTGCCGCGACGGAAGATTTTGATTCAAGTAGTGAAAAACGGGTGGCGGCCGTTTGGCAGATACTACGACCTAAACCAGGCCGAGCAGAAAATCACGATAAAGCTCGAGCCTCCGGCGCATTGGTACTAGGTTTTTCCTGCGAACTCAGCGACTCAGCCCAGAACCTGTGGCGAAGCTGTTATGAAACTTTCGTTTCACTCCTCGCGCGCTGCCGAACTGTGTCAGTAAGTTCCCCGATAGAAAATACAGGATTGCCCTATTCGTGTGCAAAGAGCATAGCGAGTTGAAATGTCCGCTCTTACGAGAGCAGGAATTCAAATTTCCACAAGGTTTTCAACACAACTGTTGAAAACTCTTTCGCGCTGAAATTTTTTTGCAATGAAATTGCTGTGCGCTGGTTTCAAATCGGGATACCTTCGGCGCGGGTTCCTGTTTTGGGCGTGTTATGATTCGGAGCCGCGCGCCGCGCGGCGTAAATTTCCATGAAAAAGCTCATCGTGAACGGCGACGATTTTGGCTACACGCGAAGCGTAAACCGTGGAATTGTGCGCGGTTGCAAGCAGGGAATGGTGACGAGTGCGACGATCATGGCGAATGGAAACGCGTTTGAAGACGCGGTGGTTTGCGCGAAAGAGAATCCTCAGCTTGGAGTTGGCGTTCATCTTGTGCTGGTGGGAGGAAGATGCGTTGCTCCGCCGAACGAAATCCCGACTCTGGCCGATGCGGAGGGGAATTTACCGGCCAGCTTGGGGGCGCTGCTGAGGAAATTATGGGGACATGCCATTGAGCCGAAGGAGATTGCATGCGAGCTTCGCGCCCAGATTGGGAGGGTGGTCGAGGCAGGGATTCACCCTACGCATGTGGATTGCCATAAGCATACGCATTTGCAGCCGCAGGTGATGGAGCAGGTTGCAGTCGTGGCGGAAGAATTTGGGATTCATCGCGTGCGGAAGCCATTTGAGGATTTTGGAACGCTGCTTGCTTTTGGGGCGAGGGGGCGAGCTTCGAGTCGGCGGGTTGCGGCTGCCGCTCTAGCCCATGCGACGGCTGCGAAGTTCCGGAGGATTACAGCGGCGCGGAATCTCCGCACGCCGGATCATTTTCTGGGTGTTGCCGCAACCGGCACGCTTAATCGCGGCGTGCTGCGCTCCATGATAAGCTCCATTCGTGAAGGCGTTACCGAGTTGATGTGCCATCCCGGGGAATGCGATGAGGAGCTGGAGCAATCGGCGACGCGGCTGAAGCGGCAGCGCGAAGTGGAACTTGACGCTCTGACAGATCCGTCCCTTCGCGAAGCGCTGAATTCTCAAGGGATTGAGCTGATTGATTATCGAGGGTTGAAGTGACTGTCGTACGCGACAACGAAATCATCCGTCCGAGATTTTCGGTGGTGATTCCTGTGCTCAACGAAGCGGCGTCGCTTCGGGAGCTGCACCGGCGGCTTTCTGAAGTGATGACCGGCCGCTATGACCCTGTTGAATTTATTTTTGTGGACGACCACAGCACGGACGGAACTCCTGAAATTCTGGCGGAGCTCGCGGAAGTGGATAACCGCGTCGTTTTTCTGCGGCTTAAACGGAATTACGGGCAGACGGTGGCGCTCGCGGCGGGATTCGATCACGCTGCGGGAGACGTGGTGCTCTCGATGGATGGGGACTTGCAACACGATCCGTCGGATATCCCACAACTGATTGATACGCTGCTTTCGACGGATGCGGATATTGTCAGCGGATGGCGACAGAAACGCGTGGATAACCTGTTTTTCCGGCGGATTCCGTCGCGGGTCGCGAACTGGCTGATGGCAAAGCTTTCGGGCGTGAATATCCATGACTTTGGCACGACTTTTAAGGCTTACCGGCGCGAAACGATCAAGGATGTGCGACTTTACGGGGAATTGCACCGTTTCATTCCGGCGCTGGCGTCGCTCAATGGAGCGAAGGTTCTGGAAGTGCCGATTCGGAATATTCCGAGGCCAGAAGGGAAGTCGCATTATGGGCTGTCGCGGACGTTCCGCGTTTTCTTCGACTTAATCACGATTCGCTTCATGCTGCGCTATATGCTAAGGCCGCTTCATTTTTTTGGACCGGCAGGAATGCTGTGCTTTTTTTCGGGCGCGGTCATTTTGCTGGTGCTATTCCTCAAGAAAATCGCCACGCATGCACAGATTTTTCTGCAGCACGGGCCGCTGATGATTTTCGCGGCGCTCCTGTGCCTTTTTGGACTGCAATTTCTGGCGGTGGGGCTTGTGGGAGAACTGATGATGCGCAATTACTTTGAGGCGTATCAAAAACCCATTTACCGGCTCGAACGGTTGCCCAAGCAGAACCATTTCACGGAGTTGCCGCGATAAACTTTTTGCGACCCAGGCTGAATCTTGGATTTTGAGACGAATTGAAGCTGACCCGCGCCCAGGTTAAGCCCGCGTTGCGCCTGCAAAGCAAATCTGCTAACAATAGAAGTTGAGCCGGTCCACTTGCGGCGAAGGTTCGCAATATTCGCAATCGCTGCAAATCCGTTTGACAACTGAAGCAAGGAGGAACGCCAATGCGCAGAGCGATTTTATCAATCGTAGCCGTTCTCGCTACTTTCGGGCTGGCCTACGGCGCCAGCCAGGTTTGGATGTCGAAGCCATATCAACAATGGAATGAGAATGATGTGCGCGAGATTCTGCAGCACTCGCCATGGATCAAGGAAACTACGGTATTGGCGTCGTGGGAAGGGTCGCAATCCATGCAAAATCCCGGGATGCCTCCGGGGGGCCAGCCTAGGCAGACGCAGCCTCCACAGGGAGGAAGTGGAACGATGGGCGGTGGCGGCGGAACGACTGGTGGCGGCGGGACGATGGGCGGAGGTGGAGGCGCTTACCAGCAAGGCGGAGGTGCTCAGCAGCCGGGACAGCCAGGAATGGGTCAGCAGCAGACGGCGGAAGGGCGTAACGTCACGTATATCATTCGCTGGAATTCCGCGCAGACCATTCGAGACGCGATCGCGCGGCAGGCGATTCTGAATGGACGCGCCTCGCAGTCGCAGTTGCAGCAGTATGTGGATCAGCAGCCGAATGTTTATCAGGTGTTCGTATTTGGGCCGGATATGACTCCGTTTGCTCAAGAGACGAATGATACGTTGAAATCGAAGGCGTTTATGGAGGTTAAGCCTTCGAAAGAGAAGATTGCGGCCGCTCAGGTTGAAATTGTGAAATCGCCGAACGGCGGAAGCATCACGGGTGTGCTGTTTTCGTTCCCGAAGCAGGGGACTGACGGCAAGCCGGTGATTGCGCCGAATGCTAAGGAGGCGCATTTCGATTGCAAGCTCAAGCTGGCGCACCTCGGCGCGAATTTTGATCTGCGCAAGATGGTGGGGAAGAACGGGCAGGAGTTGTAAGGCGCGAAGGATACACACTTAGTAGGGCGGGGCGCTTGCCGAATGCAAGCGCCTCTTTTTGTTGCCTAAAAGCGATTCTCTTGTTAGCTTGCTTCTTCGCAAAATCGGAAAAAATAGATGCAGATTCCAGCCGATAAATTCTTCCGCGCGCAAATCACAGAGCGGCGGAACATCGCCGATGATTTGTGGGCCATACGGATCAATCCAGGGGGCGAATTCCGCTTTTCGCCCGGGCAGTATGCGACGCTCGGCGTGGAGAATTCAGAGAAGCTCGTGGAACGGGCGTATTCGATCGTTTCAGCGCCGCACGAAGCGGAGCTGGAGATTTTTATCGAGCTTGTTCCGCAGGGAGAGCTTACGCCGCTGCTGCATAAGCTGGACCTTGGGCAAACTTTGTCCATGCGCAAAATTCCGAAGGGGCGTTTCACGCTGGATATTAAAAGCGGGCGGAAGAATCATTTGCTGCTGTGCACGGTAACGGGCGTGGCGCCGTTTGTGAGCTATGTTCGCGCTTATGGGAAAGAATGGAACGAAGGCGGATTCAAGGATGGGCATCGCTTGTTTGTGATTAACGCTGCAAGCCGTTCATGGGAATTCGGCTATCGTGAAGAACTTGAAAAAGCGGCGAGTTGCTTGCCGTGGCTCACTTATGTTCCGGCAATTAGCCGGCCGTGGGAAGATCCGGAGTGGCAGGGCGAAACGGGGCGCGTGGAGGATTTGCTGCGAAAGTATGCAGACACGTGGAATCTGGACGGTTCGAATACGACGGCGTATTTGTGCGGGCACCCGCAAATGATCGAAAATTCGAAAGGCATATTGCAGCGGCGGCGGTTCGCGAAGGACGCGGTGCGCGAAGAGGTTTACTGGATTCCGGCGAAGTCAGCGTAGGAAGAGCGTGGAACAGTCGGTTGAGTGAGAACATTTCTGTGCAAAATTTCGTTTCTTCATTTAGAAACTGAGCGCCGCCGGAGGTGGCGGCCTGGAGTGAAAAATGCGTTTGAAGATTAACCCCATTCTCCGTAGAGCCGTTTTCGGAGCGATGCTGGCCGTTGTGCCTGCGGCGCTATCGGGCTGCATCATTGGCAGCGGCAACGGGCCCGCTGCGCACGTTGGCGCGATGCAAACTGAGAATTTGTCTCTGCCGCTCGGCAAGGCGAAGCAGGTGCACGCGCATCTGGAAATGGGCGCGGGTGAGGTGACTGTCTCGGGCGGTTCTTCGAAACTTATGGACGGAACCATCAGTTATAACGTCCCTGAATGGAAGCCGGACGTCAGTTACAGTGAAAGCAGCGGTTCGGGATCACTTATGATCATGCAACCCGAATCGCATCACACCACCTTTGGCGGCGTGAAGTACTCCTGGGATTTGCACTTCAATGACAAAGTTCCGCTGGAGCTTGCGGTGGAAATGGGCGCGGGGAATTCGAATTTAAATTTGGCCGAACTGGCGCTGCGGAGCCTCGATGTGAAAGTCGGCGCAGGCAATGCAACGATAGACCTCACGGGCCAGTGGCAGCAGGATGTTTCGGTGACGATTCAGGGCGGGGTGGGCGAAGTTAAGCTGAAACTGCCGCGAAACATGTCTGTGCGCGTGAGTGTCGAAGGCGGCCTCGGTTCGGTGAGTGCACCGGATTTCAAACGCGACGGCAGCGATTATGTAAATGATGCTTACGGCTCCGGAAAACCGACTGTGAATGTGAGCGTCAGCGGCGGCATTGGGCAAGTTGATCTGGAACTCGGCTCTCCTCGCGGAATCGTCTGAAAATCCGCATACAGACGCTCGCGGCCCGTCCGCCACGCCGCGCTGCTTAATTCCTTCGCGAAATGTCAAAACGTTATGCGGCTATATTGGCTGAGGCCGTGCCCAAGAACGCCAAGACGGATGAGCGCGCTCGTGCAGTGACGCGCGAGAAACTCCAGGGATTGCTCGCAAAGGCCAGCCGAGCGCAACAACGTGAGCTGCGGTGGCGGATCGTGCCGTACAACGTCACGTCTGGCGGTGAATTTATCACTACGACCGCGAATCTGGAGGGGCTGCCGTGGATTTTGCTCGATCTGCGCGGGAGGTTGCAGCCGTTTCTGCTGCGCATCGGAGTCGGAATCGGAGAACTCGAAGGCCATTTTCAGCAGCCGGCGAAGAATCTCACGGGGCCGTGCATTACGCTCGCGCGCGAGGCGCTTGATTCATTGAGAGCCGAGCATCTGCTGCTGCTCGAATCGCGCGCAAGCCGCATATCCGAGCCGCAGGATGCTCGCGGCGGTTCGCATTCCAGTAGCGCGATTGGGGCGCGGTGTCCCTTAACGCGATACCACAGCGTTAATTTCGATTTCGACGCTGCGGTCACGGAGATTTGCAAGCTGCAGGACCCGCTGATTCATAAAATGCACGTGAGCGAGTGGAGCGCTTTTGTTCCGAATGCGCGATTCTCAAAACCGGCGAGCGGCCGGCGGAGGCGAAGAAGCGAGGATGCGTTCGATGCTCACAGAGAGCGAAGCGGCGAAAGCGGGCAGCGTGGATTGCGATGCCGAAAACCGCTTCGGGTGTTTCAACGGGCTTATTTTGCGCAACTGATGGCCGCCTCGGCGGGCGTTCAACACTTGATCACAGAGCGGTTCCTGGCTCAGTGTTCCTGAACATGTCCTCAGGCGCGCGTGCGTGGCGCGCACAAGCCTGCCCGTTTGCGCTTGACCGTGCGTTGAGTCGCAGGCAAATTATTAAGTACACAGTTCATTAACAGGAATACGGAACAGGAACACAGCAGAGTAGCTGCAAGGTTCGGGGAGGCTGAATGGCTTCTTCCAAGGAACTGCGCGAATTCGTCGCTGCGGCGAAAGAACATGGCGCCAGCGACGAAACCCTGGTTGGACTTCTTCACGGCCGCGGATGGCCTCGCGAAGACGCTTATCGCGCGCTCGGCGACCATTACGAAACCTGCAGCGGCCTGCGCGTGCCGCCCTACAAACAGTCGGGTTCAGCTCGCGACGCCTTTCTGTATCTTTTCAGTTTTTCCGCGCTGGGTACCTGGACTATCGGCCTCGGCTCGCTCTGCTTCACGCTGATTGATCACTGGATTCGCGATCCGCTCAACCAGAGCTACGGTTATGGAACGCTGCAGGACCAAATTGCCGGGCCGCTCGCCTCGGTTATAGTGGCCTTCCCGATTTATCTGCTGGTGATGTTTTACATTCTACGCCGCGTCGAAGTGCACGCCGACAAGCTCGATTCGCCGGTGCGCAAGTGGCTGACGTATCTTGCGCTGCTCGCCGCCGCGGGAGTGGTTTTGGGTGATTTGATTGCCTTCTTGCAGCATTTTTTGCAAGGCGAACTCACCGCGCGCTTTTTGACGAAAGACGCGGCAGTGTTCATCATCGCCGGAGGAGTTTTCTGGTACTACATGGGTGCGATGCAGAAAAAACCGTTGCCAGTGGAAGAAACGCCGTGAAACAACGCGAGGGTTAGCCTAACGGAGTTGGCCTAACAATGAATCGGAATTCCCGGGCTTTTGCTGCCGCAACGCTGGCCGTGACTGCCATGATCGTGGCGGGGTTTTGGATTATCGGCAGCCCCGCGCACGAGCGCCAGATCCATCAAGACCTGCGCACGGTGCAGGCGCTGCACTGCTTAGCGAGTGACATCTACACGTCATACAGTTCGAAGCACACACTTGCCGCTGATCTTGGGCAGTTTCGATGCGATGACACGCAGGATCCCACCACGCACAAAACATTCATCTATCACGTGAAGAGCGGCAGTACCTACGAGCTTTGCGCAACTTTTCTGACGAATAATACGAGCGACTATCCGAACAATACGCCGTTCTGGCGGCATCCGGAAGGCGCGCAGTGTTTTCAGTTGGACGCGTCCGTGGATGTTCCGGTTGCGCCGATCGACAACAGTTTTTAGGACCGCTTTTACCGATGAATTCCTGAGCGTCGTGAGGTACGCGCGTTTCGCAGATGCTTTGTCATAGGCGCGCATGTGCGCTTTCGTGCCTTCCTGTATACTGGCCGATTCACGCGAGATGATTCCGTTCATTCATATCGGTCCGATTACTTTGGCTACATTCGGTCTGTGCGTCGGCATCGCGATGCTCGTCGCGTACTTCGTTGTCGCGAAGGATTTTGCGCGGCGCTCGATTAACGCACCCGCCGACTTGCTGGTCGCTGTGCCGTGCATCGCGGGGCTGATTGGCGCGAAGCTCTATCACGTGCTTGAGGATCCGAAATTTCTGATGGCGAATCCTCACGAACTGATCAGCCAGTACGGCTTCGCATGGTTTGGCGGATTTCTCGGCGGACTCGCGGCATTTTTGTGGCTGGCGCATCATTACGGGATTCCGTTCCTCGAAGTTTTTGACGCTGTTTCGCCCGCCGCGGCGCTCGGCTATGGCATTGGGCGCATCGGCTGCCTGCTCTCGGGCGATGGCGACTATGGCATTCCCACTTCGCTGCCGTGGGGTATGAGTTTCCCGAACGGGACGGTGCCTACGACGCAGCGCGTTCATCCCACGCCGATTTACGAACTGATTGTGGCGATTTTCATTTTTTGGTGGCTGTGGAAAGTTGGCGGAAGGCAGGTGCGTGCGCGCCTCGCCTCTGTAGGAAAGACAGCCAAAGCCACGGCCACATGCAGAACCCTCTCACCAGAGGAGTATCAAGCCATGGTCCAGCGTGCCCGGAAGACGCTCCCGACGCGGCTGCACGCGTTCATTTTGCACGTCAAGTCGCGCGTGTATTGGAAGCCACCACTCGGAATGGTGTTCGCGCAATACCTCATCCTTACTGGAATCGCGCGCTTCCTCGTCGAATTCATCCGCATCAACCCGCGCTCGTTTTTCGGAATGACGAACGCGCAGACGGCCGCGCTCGCCTCAATTATTGTGGGCGTGATTCTCATGATTTACTTGCGGCGCGGGGCGCGTTCTGAGAGTTATACTGTCGCCAAGTGACAATCGTGAGTAGGCCATGCGGATGGCAATACGAAGTGAGATGGCCGTCATGCTACTAGCAATGATTGAAAAAATCTCAACTCCAATGCCGATTTGACCGGCGGGGCTGTTCAGTAGCACAGAGCTTCTGTTCAAGCAGATGCGCGAACAGCACTAGGCGAATTACCTTAGTACTTCCGCTACGCATTCAGCGCCCCGCGCGTGAAATGAAATGTGCAACATTTTGGAGTCCGCATTCGCCATGAACTTTGGCGCGGCCGCATGAATTTCTTATTCCTCACAAAACGCAAGGAATAGCTTATCGGGTATAACTCGCCAGCCACAGGCCCCCTGTTTGCACTGAATACAGCACCCCAAGACCCTCCGCAGAACTCCCAGGCCCGTTGTGCAAAGTATGTGCAAGGTAGTTGTGAGAAAAAGAAAAGGGAGGAGAACTGAATGCGAAAACTGCTTGTAGTGGCAGCAGCAATCTTCGCAATGTCGACGGTGAGCCGGGCCAGTCCCACCGCATGTGCGACCGGCAACCTGGCCGGATTCGTCGGCCTTGCCTCAACAGGATGCAGCGTCAACGGAAACGTCTTTGCGAATTTTACGAGTAGCCTCAGCAGCACTCTGCAAAGCGGCGTTACGCTGACTCCGAACACGTCGGGCGTCAACAAAGGCGGCTTCACGGCCGATTTTGACTTGACTGCTCTCGCCGGAACTTCCAGCACGCTCAACTTCACAATCGCGGCGCCCACCGGCTTTAACCTCACCGATCTCGGTGTGATGCTCAACGGAGGCACCGGCGCGACCGTGACGCTGAGTTCGGCCACGGTCAGCGGTCTGAGTCTCACGCTAACAAACAGCCCGAGTAGCACGAATAACGCTACTTTCACGGGGGTTGGTTCGCTGAACTTGACCGCAACGCTGGACGTAGCGGCGAACGCTAGCGGTCACGCCAAGCTGACGATCACACCATCACTCACGTCAACCAGCGGGACCGGGGCCACACCTGAACCGGCGACGCTCAGCCTGCTCGGGCTCGGGCTTCTTGGCCTTGGCTTGGCCTATCGCAGGAAACTGCGAACGATTAACACTTAACCGAAAGCTGAAACCAAGACTGGGGACGAAGACCGGCGCGCTCCGATAAGAGAGCTTTCCGCCGGTTCTCGTCTTCCATCTGCTTGGTTTGTCCCGCGCAGGTGTATTGACGGCTGTGCTCACCGTTATTTTCTTCTTTCAGTTTCTTTTTTATCCTGCTCGCCACTTGTCACTCGTCACTTGCCGCTGGTAATGTACATGCGCGCCTCTTCAGGCGCGGCATATGAACACATTGCTACAAGACCTCCGTTACGGCTTCCGCAGTCTACGCAAAGCGCCGGGGTTTGCGGCGATTGCGATTCTCACGCTGGCGCTGGGCATCGGCGCGAACACCGCCATTTTTACCGTGGCAAACGCGCTGCTCTTCAAGCCGCTGCCGTACGCGCATCCTTCGCAGCTCACATTGGTCTACGAATCGAGCACCGCTGATCCCACCGACGTCGGGCCGTTCTCGTATCCGCGCTTTTCGCTGCTCGAAAAAAATCAGCGCGCCTTCACTTCCATTTCCGCCTACGCGCCGGATGATTTTGCGCTTACCGGACGCGGCGAGCCGCGCCAAATTGCCGCCATGCGCGTCACCTGGAATTTTTTCAACACGCTGGGAGTGCAGCCGGCGATTGGGCGTAACTTCACCGCCGCCGAAGGCCAGCCGGGCGGAAACCGTGTAGTTATTCTGAGCCACCAATTCTGGCGTACGGAATTTGACGCGTCTGCTTCTGCGCTCGGCCAGACGCTCACGCTGGATTCGATTCCGTACACTATCATCGGTGTACTGCCCGCGAATTTTTCGTTTGTGCCCGCTGCGCAAAGCGACGCGCTGTGGATTCCGCGCGAATTCGAACTGAACATCGCCACGCCTGCGCACATCGCCGCCGGAATGGGCTATCTCGAGGCGGTCGCGCGCCTTATACCGCGTACGACGCTCGCGCAGGCGCAATCGCGAATGAATGCGCTCGACCAGCAGTACCGCCGCGACAATGCCACCAAGCCAGATGCCGATGCGAAGCGGCCCATTACTGTCGCTCCGCTGCAACTCATGTTCGTGCAGAATATTCGCGCGGCGCTGCTGGTGTTAATGGCCGCGGTCGCGCTCGTTTTGCTCATCGCCTGCGCCAACGTCGCGAGCCTTTTGCTTTCGCGCGCGGTGAAACGTCGCAAGGAAATTGCGGTACGCGCCGCGCTGGGAGCTTCGCGCGTCGCCATCATTCGCCAGCTGCTCGCGGAGAGCGTTTTGCTCGCGGGCGTCAGCGGCATCGTTGGAATTTTCGCTGGTTACGCAGGCGTGCGCGCGTTGCTGGCGCTCAATCAAGACACGGTCGCCGAACTCAGCGCCAACATTTCCATGGACTGGCGCGTCCTCGCGTTTACCTTCGCTATTTCGCTCGCCGCCGGAATTCTTTTCGGACTCGCTCCCGCTTTTCAACTCTCGCGGGCGGATTTGAATTGCGTGCTGCGCGACGAGTCTCGCGGCTCGAGCGGCAGCCGCCGCGCCGCAAACTCGCAAAATCTCCTCGTCGTCGCTCAGGTCGCGCTCTCCATGATTCTGCTTGTTGGCTCAGGGCTGCTCCTACGCAGTTTCGCTCGCCTGCTCAGTGCGCCGCTCGGGTTCGACCCGGCTCACGTCGTGGCCATGCAAATTGATTTACCGCCATCGAGGTATGCCGCACCCGCACAAATGGTCGCCTTCTACAACCAACTGCTCCTCTCCGTCGAAACTCTTCCCGGAGTACGCGCCGCCGCCATTTCTTCCGCGCTGCCGCCGCAGGCCACGCGCGTCGCGCCCATTCTCGCTGAAGGCCAGCCCAACGAGCCGCTTGCGCATCGCCCGCTCGTGGACATCTCGACCATCAGTCCCGATTATGCGAAAGTTCTGCGCGTGCCGCTCGTCGTGGGAAGGGAATTCACCGCCGCGGACAATCAAACTGCGCCGACTTACGCCATCGTGAATCAGTCATTCGTGCGGCGTTTTTGGCCCAACGGCGATCCCGTCGGCAAACACATCTGGCTCGGATCGATTCCAACGCCGGTGCAGGTTGTCGGCGTTTTTGGCGACGTGAAAAATAGCGGCCTGGCGGATGATGTCTCGCCGGAAATGATTCTCCCGTTTCCGAATTTGCCGTGGTCGCATCTGCGCCTGAGCTTGCGCGCCGAAGGCGGTGACGCCGCTTCGCTCGTTCCGGAAGTTCGCCAGCGTCTGGCGCGTCTCGACAGTACTTTGCCGCTCATGCACATCGCCCCGCTCTCACAAACGCTCGCTGGCACCCGCGCGCAATCGCGCTTCACGGTCGCGCTCTTCGGAATTTTCTCCGCGGTAGCGCTGATTCTCGCCGTGGTAGGAATTTACGGTGTGATTTCCTATGCGGTCGCGCAACGCACCCAGGAACTCGGAATTCGCATGGCTCTGGGCGCCACGCGCGCCGGCGTGTTGCAACTGATTTTCCGCCGCGCGCTAGGCTTGGCGCTTGCTGGAATCGTGATTGGACTTGCCGCCGCCTTCGTGCTCACTCCGCTGATGAAAAGTTTGCTCTATAAAATCAGTCCCGCAGACCCGCTGACGATTCTGGCGAGTTCTGTTTTCTTTTTGCTGGCGGCGGCGGCCGCTGCGTACTTTCCGGCGCGACGCGCTATGCGCATTGATCCTGCTGATGCGCTACGCTATCAGTGACCCTCGCAACGTTTATCGGCACGAACTACTAGCTACTGGCTGCCGCTTTTGCTAAATTAAAGTTCATGGCATCCATCATCAAGGAATTCGGCCGCACCTTCGTGATTTTGTACAAGGGCTTCAAAGTCACGTTCATCAACATGTTCAAGAAGCCCACGACGGAGAATTATCCCGCCGAGCCGGTGCATTTTCAGGCGCGGTATCGCGGCATTCACGTGCTGCAGCGTGACGAAAATGGATTGGAAAAGTGCGTGGCTTGTTTTTTGTGCGCGGCGGCGTGTCCGGCGCAGTGCATTTACATTGAGGCCGCCGAGAACACGGCGGACAATCGCATTTCGGATGCCGACCGCTACGCGAAGGTCTACAACATAGATTATTCGCGCTGCATTTTCTGCGGCTATTGCGTGGAGGCTTGCCCCACCGACGCTATCACGCACGGGCACGGTTTCGAACTCGCTCCGTATGACATCAACGCGATGGTGTACCGCAAGGAACAGCTTCTGGAAACCTGGCCACCGACGAAGCTGCCGGGCCGCTCTCAGCCGCCCGCGAACATTCCCATGCAGGCGCCGGCCCGTTAAATCAGGCTGGGAGCTCTAGACTCCGGCTACGTCGCCGGGCAGGGCTCGAACGACGCCCAGTCAATTGCGCGCTGAAACTCATCCTCGGGCTCGAAAATCCTCTGGAAAGTGAAGGCAAACTGCGTCGGGCCGTGCTCCTGAAGGTGGGCCAGGCGTTTTTTCGCTTCGTCAATTCCCGGAATGTGCCCCGCCGGAACCCACCACATAGCTATGTACGCATCCGACATTTTGCTGAACCAATCGCTTCGCTGCCGGAGCACTTCGCGATGCGCGGTGCGGTATACGTAATGCTTCAAGGTGTCGACCGTTTCCCAAACGGACATGTTCACAAGGACTCGATCGTCGTCGTATGGACGCAGATAGGCCGCGGCGCTTCCTTCGCCTGCTTGCAGGCGCCACACGAAACCGGGGCTGCCATCCGCCAGCGCATTGATTTCATCCAGGCGTGCAACAAAGCTGGCCATCAGCGGATCATCGAGGGGCGCCTTCATGCGGGCGATGTTGATTTGCGCTATATGGTAGTTGGTAGCCATGTTTCTCCTCGAATCTACTGGAAGTGCGCTAGTTCCTGCCCGATTGGAATGCAGCTCGCGCGGGCCGTGGCTGACGAGTTGGCAAGACCGCTGGGAATGCCAGCGAACGCGCACCATTTTTGCCGACTGAGCGCAGGGCGAAAAAGTGATTGTCAGGCGACACGCCACCGAGCGTTACGTCCATCGCCGCGCCCGCAGGAACAAATTGGAAGACTGACCATCGCGGGCTCGTGGTTTCGCGCCACAGAATTTCGAATCCTGCAAGCTCGGAATCGTTTTCGTGGCCCGATGCCACCTGCCATTTGATTTGCGCGTAGCCCATGGCAGTTTGCGGCACATGCCAGACCGTTACGTTCGCGGGCGGCGCGGGCGCGAGCGCCAGTTCGCGCAGGACTTCGGCATTGTCTCGCGCGACACTGCCCATGAATGTGTAATCGAGGAATTTCGCGAAATCGCCGTACTCGCGGCCGTTTTCCGTGCGCGGCGTTTGATGCTGATGGTCGTAATTCTCCTGCGGCTCGGTGAAACGCACGGCGGGAAGACCAGCGCGCACAAATGGCTCGTGGTCGCCGCCGCGTCCCAGACGGTCGAGGCGAAAAATCATGCGAATGTTGTCGAGGCCGTCTATTTCTTCGGTGGCGCGCGCCAATTCTCGCGAAGGCGAATCCACGCCGTCCGGCCCGCCGCCGGAGAAAACTCGTGCGCGATGCGGGCCGCCGGGAGCAGGATCCGCGCCGACGATGTCGTTATCCATATAGCCGCCGACTGTGTAGCCGTTTGCTTGCAGGTATCGGAACATTCCTTGAGCGCCAAGGAGGCCCTGTTCCTCTCCGGATAGCGCGGCGAGGATGATCGTGGCGCGATAGGTTCCTTTCGAGAGCAGGCGCGCGGATTCGATGGCCACAGCGGTTCCGGAAGCGTCATCATCCGCGCCGGGAGCGTCGGAGCTCGCGTCGTTTGTTTGCGAGGGGCGCGAATCGAAATCGCCGCTAGTGATGAAAACGGTTTTCGCGAGCGCGGGATCGCTGCCGGGCAGAATCGCGTAGACGTTTTCGAGATGCACTTTTTCACCGGTGCGCGGCAGTTGCGTGTCGAATTTGTCCACGACGATTTGCAGACGGCCGCCGGAGTCGCTCGCGATTTTCTGGAACCGAGCCACAATGTGGTCGCGGGCGCAGCCGATGCCGCGCTTCGGGTCGGTCCAGGACGAAAAGGAATCGCGGGTGCCGCACGTGACTAGCTCGTCGATAACGGAGCGCATCAGATTTTCATCAATCGCGGCACGCGGAATCGCGCCGGATGGCCGCGGAATCGCTTCGACTTTCGGGGCACCGTTGGGAGGCTCGGCGGGATCTTGCGCCATAGCGATGTTTGCGCCCAGCAGCAACGCGCAGCAGCAAGCGAAACTAAGCGTCAGTCGCTGAAAACTCATTCCGGTTTTGCGCCATCCAAATTCGCTGGTGATGAACATGAGTTCGATCCGCCCTTTTCCTATGATTTGCACGGAGGCTGCGCGCGTATTCTATGGTTTTCGTGCGCCGCGCCGCAACGACAAATGAGCGCCAAAATGGCCACCGAGGCAAGGCTGCCTCAGGTTATGTGTGACGATTCGAAATGATAGACTGGCCTTACCAGTGAATGGAAACGCGATATGAAGATTGGGATACTTGCGTTGCAGGGAGATTTCGAGGCGCACGCGCGCGTTCTCGAAAAATTGGGCGCTGAGGTCGTGTATGTTCGCGCGCCGGAAGATTTGCAGGGGCTCGACGGCCTGGTTTTGCCCGGCGGCGAGAGTACAACTCACATGAAGTTACTTGAGGAGACGGGCTTGGATGTGGCAATTCGCAAAATGGCGGCCAGCGGCGCGGCCGTGTTCGGCACATGCGCGGGAGCGATTTTGCTGGCGAATGAAGTGAGACAGCCGGCGCAAAAATCGCTGGGCCTGATGGATATTACCGTTGCGCGCAACGCCTATGGCCGTCAGCTGTCAAGCGACGTGCTCGAACTCGAGACGAAACTGCGCGAGCAGCCGCTGGAGATGGTTTTCATTCGCGCGCCAATCATTGAAAAAACAGCAAAAGAAGTAGAAGTTCTCGCCGAGCGCGATGGCAAGCCGGTTCTCGTTCAGCAGGGGCGCATCATGGCGGCGACTTTTCATCCTGAACTTACCGCGGACACGGCGATACACAAGAAATTTCTGGAACTTGCCGAGAGCGCACGCGAGGCTGGAGCTTCGAATGGAAGGCGCAGTGCCTCTTCGAGCACGCATAGCAGCAAAGAGAGAAAGTCTCGTTGATGAATAAATCGGCGGCAGCGCCCGCGCGCGTCAAAGTGCTTTTTGTGTGCGTGGGAAATTCCTGCCGCAGCCAGATGGCCGAAGCAATCGCGCGGCATTATGCGCCTCATTTGATTGAAGCGGAGAGTGCCGGAACATCGCCGCTGGGCCGCGTGGCAATGGAAACTCTCGCCGTTTTGCAGGAGAAAGGAATTCGCGCGGAAGGACATTATTCGAAAAGCATCAACGACGTGCTGGAATTTTTCGAGCCGCAAGTGATAGTAAACATGTCCGGCCACAAGCTGAATGGCTGGTTTGCGCACGAGCCGGTGCTCGATTGGAAAATCGAGGACCCTTACGGAAGCGAGCTGGAAATTTACCGGCGCATCTACGGAAGCATTGACGAGAAAGTGAAAAAATTGGCGAGCGACCTGCGGAAAGGAAAAATCAAGTGAGGCGCGAAGAGACCAGCGTCTCGCGGGAGGATTATCTCAAAGCGATTTGGGAGATTGTGCAGGAAGAGCAGATGCCAATCAGCGCGCGGCTGGCTGAAGATTTGTCGGTTACACCGCCGGCGGTGACGGCAGCGCTCAAGCGCATGACGCGCGATGGATTTCTGCGCATCGAGCGCGATGGCCGGATTGCGCTAACATCGAAAGGCAGGAAAATCGCCGAGCATCTTGTTTTGCGTCATCGCCTCGCGGAAAAATTGCTTACCGACGTGATTGGCCTGGAATGGTCGCGCGCTCATGAAGAAGCCGAGCGCCTTGAGCACGGCATTTCTGCGGAGGTTGCGGCGCTGCTGCTCAAGCGTTTTGGACGCGAAAGCCGCTGTCCTCATGGCGTGCCGCTGTTTGGCGGCTTGAAGAAACTGCGAACGAAGTATGGCGCGATGAAACTCGCGGAAGCGCCAGCGGGTCGGGCCTATGAAGTGGTCCGCGTCTTCGAAAAGGAGCGCGAATTCCTCAGGTTTCTCGCGGGGCTTGGAATCTTGCCCGGTGCGCGCCTGCGGATCCTCAAGCGCGAGTATGATGAAACTATGACTGTGACGCTTGGAAATTCGGCGAGGCGCGTCTATCTGGGAAAACCTGCCACGTCGCGCATCTGGGTAGCGAAGAAAAGTTAGAAATGGCCCGCGAAATTGAGGCTATGATGCCGAAAGCGCTTAATCGAGCAGAGTGTCATTCCGGTTTTGTGGCTATCATCGGGCGCGCCAATGCCGGGAAATCCACGCTTGTGAATACGCTGGTCGGCCGCAAAGTCGCCATCGTTTCTCCGCTGCCGCAAACGACGCGCAATCGCATTCAAGGGATCGTAAATCGAGAGAACGGGCAGATTGTTCTCGTCGATACGCCGGGAATTCATCGCGCGACCAAGGCGCTCGACCGGCAAATGATGCAGGAAGTTGGCGAAGCGCTCGAAGGAGTGGATGCTGTGGCGCTCATCGTGGACGCCACGCGGGAATTTGAGGCCGGCGACAGGTATTCACTCGAATGGATCAAGAAGTTTTCTGGGCCTGTCTATCTCCTGCTGAACAAAATAGACCAGGTAAAGAAACAACGTTTGCTGCCGTTAATTGACCGCTGGCGCCGCGAACACGATTTCGAGACCATATTCCCGATTTCCGCGCTGCACGCACAGGGAACCAACGAGCTTCTGGAGCAGTGGATTTCGCGTTTGCCGGAAAACCCGCCGTTCTTTCCGTCAGACCAATACACGGATCAGCCCGAAAGGTTCCTCGCGGCGGAGATCATTCGCGAGAAAGCGATCGTATTAACGCGCGAAGAAGTGCCGCACGCTGTCGCCGTGCTCGTGGACAACTTTGAAGAAAACGAGAAGCTGCTGCGCATTCGGGCGACGATATATGTCGAGCGCGAAGGGCAGAAGGGAATCATGATCGGGCGAGGCGGGTCGAAAATGAAGGAAATTGGCACCGACGCGCGCAAGGAATTGGAAGCGAT
>DASUAV010000195.1:0-5076 GCA_035763605.1 Candidatus Acidiferrales bacterium | reverse complement strand
AATGCGGTAATGCGCGATAATTTGGCCGAAAGTAGGAGGCGAATCGGGCATTGGCGGCCATTCTAGTGAGGTGCTGCGAGGGAAGTCAACGCGCGCGGTTGAATCCGGTGCGAGCGCGGCGCATCCTATGATGCTGGAAATTGGAGGTTGGAAGTTTGAGGCTAGAGGCGACAGGCAAGCATTGCGCGACGTTCGCGCGGCAGCAATCCAGACCTTGCACCAAGGAGGAAATGAAAATGGCGATACGAGACGGAATTTTACCGGAGTTTGATCATGAAGTCGCGAACACGCGGAAGGTCCTCGAACGCGTGCCGGAAGGAAAGCCGGATTTCAGGCCGCATCCAAAGTCCATGACGATGGACCGGCTGGCAGGCCATCTGGCGGAAGTGCCTGGGTGGGCTAAAGAGACGATTCTGCAGGATTCCATTGACGCCAGGCCCTCCGGGGCGGCAGCACCGGCGCAAAATATCGCGCTGAAGATGACTTCGCGGAAGCAACTGCTCGAGGAATTCGACAAGCGCGTGGCCGCAGCGCGCGCGGCGATTGCGGGCGCGAGCGATGAACTGTTGATGAAGCCGTGGTCGCTCACGGCCGGCGGGAAAACTATTTTCACCCTGCCGAAGATTGCCGTGCTGCGCGGGTTCGTGATGAACCATATGATTCATCATCGCGCGCAACTGGGTGTCTACTTGAGGCTGAATGATGTGCCGGTTCCTTCGATTTATGGGCCATCGGCGGATGAGCAGGTCTTTTAGAGGCAGTGACAGGTGACGAGTACAAGCAAATACGTCGCGCACATCATTTTGAACGGCGAAAATCGAAGCAAGAGTGCACCGGGAAACGCGACGAGGACGGTGAGAAATGGCGCATGAGGTGACGACGTCGTATGTGAAGGACGCGACGGGCATGTTCCGCTATTACAAGCGGCTGGCGGAAAGGGCGATAGAGCAGTGTCCGGACGAAGGGCTGTTTGCGGCGCTGGACAAGGAGTCAAATTCGATCGCCATTATCGTGAAGCACATGGCGGGAAATATGCGTTCGCGTTGGATGGATTTCTTGACGAGCGACGGAGAAAAGCCGGACCGGAATCGCGATACGGAGTTCGAAAATGCCCCGAAGGCACGTGCGGAGTTGATGGAGATGTGGGAGCGCGGGTGGCAATACGTTTTCGACGCCATGACGCCGCTCGCGGATGCGGAGTTGACGAAAATTGTGACGATTCGCGGGACACCGCATTCGGTGATGCAGGCCATTACGCGGCAGGTGGCGCATTACGCCCATCACATTGGGCAGATTGTGTATCTGGCGAAGCATTTTGCGGTGGAGAAGACGGGCAAGTTTGAGTCGCTGAGCGTGCCGCGCGGCCAGTCGAAGGCGTTTACGGCGAAAGTGCTGGCGGGACAGCAGAGCGAGAAATGGATTTTGGACAAGGGGCGGTCTTGAAGACGGCAGAAAAAAAGAAACGCGATGCAGAACGGGATTATTCCCACCGGCTGCTGATTGACAAGCTGGGCGTCAAGCCGGGCCAGCGCATAGCTGTGCTCGGAGTGGAATCCGCGGAATTTTTGAACGATTTGAGCGCGCGCGTGCCGGGATATTCGCGAGGGAAACGCGTGGCGGATGCGGATTTGATTTTCTTTTCGGCGGAGTCGCGCGAGGATTTGTCCAGGCTGGAATCGTTGTCACGCTCGATTGCGAAGAACGGCGCGGTGTGGGTGGTATATCCGAAGGGACAGACCCACATTCGCGAAACGGATGTGATTGCCGCCGGAAAACAGGCCGGCCTGATGGATAACAAAGTTTGCAGTTTTTCGGCGACGCATACGGCGCTGCGGTTTGTAATTCCGCTGGCGAAACGTTGACGGCACAGCAGCGACATTGACGGCACCAGCCGAATCGAATTCCATCCACTCAAGCTACATCTGCCGCGAACGGCGCTTTTCCTCACGGCGCATTTCCGCGACCCACAAGAGAAAACGGCGGATGCGGGCGCGCTCTTTCCACATGTAACTGAAAAACTTGCCCGCGGTGAGATTCGCGGCGGCTGGGCCCAAAAAAGTCTCCATGCGCCATCGCAGGTAGGGGCTTTTCCACGGGCGAAGGCGATAGCCTTTGGACGTGAGCCAATAGTAGCGTAAGGCTGTCAGCATGCGAGAGGTGGAAGCGGCGTTGGTCTGCGCACCGCGAGATTCTAGCAGATGGCGCAGGCTTTTCTGTCAGTTGCTCCTCGGAACAACGAAGCGAAGCGGCGCTTTACGCACCCGGGAAACGCTTCTACACTCGCCTTCATCGTGCGCACTACCAAAATTCTTCGTCTGAACGCACTCGCATTCTGCGCGCTGGCCGTCACCGCAGCAGGCTTCCGCTCTGACGCGCAATCCGGCAGTGCCGAAACCGCGCATGCCAAATCCGCCACGCAGGCAGCCGAATCTCCGCAACCGGCAACGACCGAAAACACTCCGCCGCTCACCATCGAATCGTATTCGCTGAAAGTGCGATTTGAGAAGGACGGCACGGGCACGCGACAGTTCGATGTGCGCGTGAAAGCAGGCACCGAGGAAGGTGCAAAGGAACTGAAGACCCTCGCCTTCGATTACAACGCAACAAACGAAAAATTCGCGTTGAAGTTTTTGCGAGTGATAAAGGCGAACGGCGCAACGGCGGAAGCGGCGGCTGATGCCGTATCGGATGGACTGGCACCCGCGGCGAAAGCTGCGCCGGAATTTTCCGAGCTGCGCGAAGCCACTGTGAAAGTGCCGCCAATCGCCCCCGGCGACACGCTCAGCTATGAGGTGACCATTTCGACGGTGAAACCAGCCGCTCCCGGCGAATTTTGGTTTTCGCACCGTTTTTTCGCCGCGCACCCGGCGGCTGACGAGGAGCTGCAGATCGATTTGCCGGCGGACAGCAAGTTTCATCTTTTCGCCGTGCCGCAATTTCCACCCAAAATCGCCATCGAAAATGACCGCAAGATTTATTCGTGGAAACGAGTGAACGCGCCGCCGACCGGCAGCGACTCTGAGGAAGACAAGCACACTCCGCCGGACGTGACGCTGACGAGTTTCACCAGTTGGCAGCAGTTCGGCGAATGGTTCGCGGCGAATGAAAAAGCCGCGGCGCACGCAGCAGAGCCCATCACTCAAAAAGCGAAATCGCTCGCCGATGCGCAGCAAACCGACACAGCGAAAATCCGCGCTTTGTATGATCTTGTCGCCAAGCAGATTCGGCTCGTGCGCATCCCGCCGGAGCAAACGAATTTTCAGACTCACGAGGCGGCGAAAGTTCTGAACGCGGGATATGGCGACGACTTCGACAAATGCGCCTTGCTGGCTGCAATGCTCCGCGCGGCAGGATTTTCGGCAGATATTGCGGTTGTGCCCAACGCGCACAAATTCGACGCCGATTTTCCGTGGCCGGGCGCGATCGGCGGCGCGGTGGTTATAGCCGGTGCCGAAAAACAAACATTTTGGATGGATCCTTCCCCCAATACTCTGCCCTTCCGCTTGCTGCTGCCGAACATGCGTGGCAAGGAAGCGCTTGTAGCTTCTGGAACTCCTGCACCGCATTTCGCGGAGACGCCGCTCGATCCGCCTTTTCAATCCACACAGAACGTGACCATCAATGCGAACGTGAGCGCGCTCGGCAAAATGACCGCGCGCGTGCGCTACGTTTTGCGCGGCGACAATGAATTCGCCCTGCGCACCGCATTCGCGAGCACGCCGCAGGAGGGATGGAACGGCCTCGCGCAAACCATGGCCACGCTGGACGGGTTGCACGGGACGGTGACGCAAGCGAAGCCAAGCGATCCCACGGCCACTGAGGAGCCATTCACGCTCGATTTCACGCTGGTGACGCCCGATTTTCTGGACTGGTCGAAGAAGCGGCTGCTCGTGCCCATACCGATGCCGAATTTCGGCATGCCGAATCTTCCTGCGAATGCGAACGAGCCGGTGAATCTGGGCAGTCCGCTCGACGTGACCGCCACGATCAATTTGAAACTCCCCGTGAACGACGCGATCCATGTTCCGGTCGGCGCGGGCATGTCGCGCGATTACGCGGAATATCGCTCCGAGTACAACGCGCAGGAGCATGAAGTCACCGTTAAGCGCACGCTGCGATTCACGTCGCACACCGTGCCCGCTGCGAAACGCGGCGACTATCAATCGTTCAGCGATGCGGTCGAAAAGGATCAGGCGCAGGGACTTGTCGTGGACAATGTTATCCCGGGCGTTCCAGCCGAGGCTACCGTCTCGCAATTGATGGAAGCGAGCACTTCGGAAATGCAGAGCGGACAATATGCCAATGCGCTGCAGTTGTTCAACCGGGCCGAGGAATTGAATCCCAAGCAGGCGAACCTGCCGCTCGAAATCGGTACGGCACAATTGCAGCTTGGGAAGTATGACGATGCGATTGCGTCCTTTCAAAAACAAATTGCCGCGAATCCCAAAGATGAAAACGTGAATACGCTGCTCGGCGTGGCGTATTACGACGAGAGAAATTATGCCGAGGCAGAGGCAGCGTTCAAAAAACAGCTCACGCTGAAGCCGCTGGACTCGAAGGCTTACGCGGGCCTGGGCGCGATTTACATTGACCAGAAGAAATTCGATGAGGCGCGCGCGGAACTCGAGAAAGCAGCCGTGCTGGAGCCGCAGAGCGCGATTGTTCAGCTACGGCTGGGCGAAGCTTATCTCGGATTAGCAAAAACCGATGCCGCGGTGGCGGCATTCGAGAAAGCAGAAGCATTTTCGCCTACGCCGATTGTGTCGAATGAAATTGCATACTCGCTCGCGGAGCACAATGTGGCGCTCGAGCGCGCGAAAACCTATGCGCAATCCGCGGTGGATGCGACGGAAAAAAGCCTCAGCGATGCGGACCTGGCGCACTTGAGCAACAGTACCTTTACGGCGACGAATGCGCTGGCGGCGTTCTGGGACACGCTGGGATGGGTAGATTTTCAGCAGGGGAAGCGTGACGAGGCTGAGCCTTGGATTTCTGCGGCTTGGCATTTGAATCAGACTGGCGATTCGGCAAATCACCTGGCGCAGATTTACCTGGCGCGCGGGCAAAAGGACTTGG
>DASUAV010000194.1:0-3681 GCA_035763605.1 Candidatus Acidiferrales bacterium | reverse complement strand
GGCTCGAAGCCGAGAGGCGCGTTCGTCATTCGAAACAAGCTCTCGATTAGCAACCCCGCGCCGGCCAGCAGCATGAGCGACAACGCTACTTCGCTCACCACGAAAGCCTTTGCCGCGCGCTGTGTGGAGCTGCCGCTGCTCTTCAGCAGCGTATTCACATCTTGACGCGAAGCCTTCCATGCCGGAAACAGCCCAAAAATCAGCGCACTCGCAATCGCGAGTAGGGCCGTGAATACCAGCGCTCGCGAATCGATTGTCAGCACATTCCCCGGCGGCAGATCCGCAAAATTTCCTGCATTGATATAGCGAATCGCGGCAGTCGCAAGAAAAATACCTCCCAGCGCGCCTCCGGCTGCAAGCAAAAGGCTCTCCGTCAGCAACTGGCGAATGATCCGCAAACGCGATGACCCCAGCGCCGCGCGCACCGCAAATTCCTTCTGGCGCTCCGCCGCGCGTCCCAGGAACAGCGTCGCGACATTCACGCATGCAATCAACAGCACAAAACACACTGCGGCGAAGAGCACGATGAGACTCGTCCGCAAATTCCTGCCCGTGAGCCATATGAATTCCGACTGCAAATCCAAAACGTCCGGTTCCGCTTTTGGCGGCACGGAATGAGGCGGTGCTTCGGCAACTATGCGCGATTGCAACGCAGCGAGCTCTGCTTCCGCAGCCGCGCGCGTCACTCCGGGCTTGAGCAAACCGAGGACGCCAACCAGCGAATTCCACGGATGCGTTGCGAAATCGCCTCGAGGCCGAATCAATGTCCATATCTGCGTCTGCTTGGGATAAAAAGAGAAATCCTTCGGCATGATGCCAACCACTCTGCACGGTTCGTCGTTGAGGCTCAGCGTATGGTCAACAATGTTTGAGCCTTCGAGCCTTCCACGCCAAAATGCGTCCGACAGCACCGCAGCGCACGGATAATTCGCATCTTCCGCAGTGAACGTTCGCCCCTCGGCTGCCCGCGCGCCAAGCGCCGCGAAAAAGTCCGCGCTCACCGGGATTCCGTTTACATTCTCCACTTTCCCATTCAGCCGAATCGTCGGCGGCACGCGCGCCCATGTAAGCGCCGCAAGCCTCTCGAACGTTTGGTTGTGTCGCGCCCATTCTTCGAATTCGCGATACGTGTTGAACCATGCCCCGCTCCCGCGATGCGCGGGATCGCTTTGCCAGATCATCGTCAGCCGTTCCGAATGGCGATATGGCAATGGCTTAAGCAGGACCGCGTTCAAAATGCTGAACAGCGCTGTATTCGCGCCAATTCCGAGCGTCAGCGTGAGTGCCGCTACAATCGTGAATCCCGGCGACTTGCGCAGCATCCGCAATCCATAACGAATATCCTGGGCAAGCGTTTCGAGCGCCGGAATCCCCCGCTGCTCGCGACAGAGTTCCTTCGTTTGCTCGAATCCGCCTAACTTGATGAGCGATTGCCTTCGCGCTTCGTCCGGCGACATCCCGCGCCGCACATTGTCCTCGATATGCATCCGCAGATGCGCATCCATCTCCGCTGCCAGTTCGCTGTCCCGCCGCCCACGGCGAAACATTCCTATGAAACGGTGCACGATTACGCGAAGAATCCTCATCCCCGCCTCACTCGTACCGCAGCGCCACCATGGGATCCACCCGCATCGCCCTCCGCGCGGGAATGTACGCCGCCAGCAACGCCACAACAAGTACGAGCGCGGCGACGCAGGCGAAAATCGCCGGATCGGTGGGTCGCACGTCGTACAGTAATGAGGCCATCAGGTGCGTCAGTGCGAAAGCAGACAGAAGTCCAAGCAGCACCCCAATAACCGCAACTCTCGCAGCCCTCCCAATAACGAGCCTCCAGATATCTCGACGCGTAGCTCCCAGCGCGATCCGCACACCTATCTCATGCGTCCGTTGCGCCATTTGAAAACTGAGCACGCCGTATACGCCCACCAGCGTCAACATCAACGCCAGCCCGCCGAACGTCCCCATGAGCAGCGCAAGAAAACTTGGCTGAGCGACTGACGCGCCGATGAGCTGGGACATAGGCTCAAGATCCGCGATGCGCTGATCCGGAGAAATGTCCGTAATTGCCTTTCGCAAAGCATCCGCGATCCCCGCGGGCGCGCTCGTGCGTATCACCCAGTCAGTAGAATTATTCATGTTCAGGCCTTGAGACGCGGGGACATACACCATGGCAGGCGCGGGCCCGTCGAGCAGCCTTCCCTTCGTATCGGCCACCACGCCCACTATCTGCAGCGCAGGCTGCGGAATGTTCATGTACTGATGGCCCTGATATTCGCCGATGACCACGCGGTCGCCGACGGGGTTTTCATTTAGCCACCAGTCGCGCGCCAGAGTCTCGTTGATGATGGCGATTGGCGCGGAAGAAGTGAAATCGCTCTCCTGAAACGCGCGTCCACGCAGAATCGGAATGCCCATCGTCGAAAAATAATCGGAACTGATGGAGCGATACTCTGTTGGACCGATGCTATCTTCGGGATGCCCGTCGCGCTGCGCGGGCACGTTCCCCTGACCATGGAGCGGGGCAACGGAAACAATAGCGGCGGACTGCACGCCGGGAATCGCCTGGATGCGCGTGAGCGCCTGCCGCTCGAAGTCCCACTTATGGGCGTCGGATTCGTTTGCCCGAAAGGGCGTGTGCATCAGAACCAGATGCAACGGATTGAAGCCAAGGTTTATTTGATACAGATTGTAAAGCGTTTTGATGAGCAACCCCGCGCCGAGAGCGAGCATGAGCGAAACAGCCACTTCGCCGATGACCAGCGCGTTCAGGACGCCAGCCCGGGCGCGGCTAACTCCCGCCACAGCGCGCCCGTCTTTCAGCGTGCTGTTCAAGTCGGCCTTGCGCGTTTGAAAAAACGAAGCAAAACCAAAAATGACGCTCGCCGCAACCGCAATGAGGGAAGTGAAAACCAGCACGCGCCAGTCGACTCCAATGCGGTCCATCGCGGGAAGATCCCACGGAATCGCAGCTACAAAAATTCGCAGCGAGACATATGCTGCCGCAAGCCCCGCTGCTGCGCCCGCGAATCCCAGCAGCAAGCCTTCGCACAAAAATTGCTGCAGTAACCGGCTGGCTCTCGCGCCCAATGCGAGCCGAATCGAAATCTCCTTCTGCCGAGAAGTCGCGCGCGCCAAAAGCAAACTCGCCACGTTCGCGCACGCAATCAGCAGTAGCAGCGCCACTGCGCTGAGCAGTATGAACAGCGTGGTCCGGTAACTGCTGCCGAGATAATCCTGCAAACGGACAAAATGCAAAAGGCCGGAACCCTGGCGTTGCTCAGTCGGCGCTTGCGCGAAAAATTGTGCACCAACGAGCCGCGCTTCCGCCTGGGCTGCGGCAAACGAAACGCCCGGCTTGAGGCGAGCTATTACGTCCGTATTCAGCCCGATATCGCCGAAACCATTTCCGTACTGCGAAGAAACGAATATGTCAGCAGGGTCGGTGTATTTGAATTCAGGCGGAAGAACGCCGGTGATTCTGTAGGGGCGGCCGTCAAGGACAATTTGGCGACCCACGATGTTTGGATCTGACCCAAACGCGCTGCGCCAAAGCGAATCCGTCAGCACTGCGCCGTCTGCGCCGCCCGGCTGTGTAAGCTCGCGGCCGAAGGGACGACCAAGTTCCGGATTCACGCCCAGTGTTTCGAAGAAACCGTCGGTGATGGAAGCCGCCGCCACCCA
>DASUAV010000193.1:0-12371 GCA_035763605.1 Candidatus Acidiferrales bacterium | reverse complement strand
ACATCCTCGACGTGCGTGGCCACGCCCCAGCGGTGCCCAAACGGATCCTCGAACACGCCGTAGCGGTCGCCCCAGAACATCGTGGTCACCGGCATGACGCTTTTCGCTCCGTTGGCCGTGGCGCGATTGAACACCGCGTCGCAATCCTCGAAATACACGTACAGCGAATGCCCCGTGCACCCCTTGGGCGCAGTGGCCTGCGGCGAGAATTCGTCGTTCAGCATGATTTTCGAATTGCCGATCATCAATTCGGCGTGTCCAATCGAGCCGCCCGGCCCTTCCATCCGGTGCAGCTCCTTCGCGCCGAACACCTGCTTGTAAAAATCAATCGCCTTCGCCGCGCCCTTGCAGACGAGCGCCGGCGTTACCGTGGGATGCCCTTCCGGAATCGGTTTTACGTTTGCCATGGATTTTCCTCCTTGCGAATTTTTGAGGGCGGGCCGTTTTCCTTCAGTCAGTGAACAGAATCTTTCTCAAGCGGTGCGCGCTCGAAGGAACTTGCTGCTCACTTATCACTGGAGTGCCCGCGGACGCCGCATTTTGGGCGAGGGCGGTCACTGCGCGGGACTGATGCTCGCAAGTCTACACCGCCCGACGAATTCTTCAAGAGGCAAAATGAGCGCACTGCGACGCGCGTAGCAGCCGCCCGCGCGCAGCCTAACGGAAACTCTTCTTGAACATCAGGAGGGCGACCCGGTGGCGCAGCCGACGGGGACGATTCAGCCGATTCGCACAGCAAGCATTGACACCGATCCGCCATCCACGCCTTCAACAGGAAACGCGAGAGGCTCGGACGGGGCGCGCGTTCCGGCAATGTACAGCAGCGGCAGATAATGATCCGGCGTCGGCACGGCCAGCTCCGCTTCCCTGCCGAGTTTCGTCTCGTAATGAATCAGCGGCGCATAATTCTCCGCGAGCAACAGCTCGCGCACGCGAACTTCGAACGAATTCGCCCAATCATAAGGCGCTACCACATGCTGTCCCCAGGCATACGCGTGCAGGTTGTGCACCACATTGCCGCTGCCGAAAATCAGAACTCCCTCTTCGCGCAAAGGCGCCAGCCGTTCGCCAATTTCATAGTGGAACGATGGCGCCTGCGTCTCGTCAATGCTCAGTTGAACCACGGGAATATCCGCTTGGGGATAAATATGCCGCAGAACCGACCACGTGCCGTGGTCAAGCCCCCATCCGTCATCGCGGCGCACCGGCACAGGCGCAAGCAACTGCTGTACGCGCGCGGCAAGATGCGGGTCCCCGGGAGCGGAATATTGCACGCGATACAACTCGCGCGGAAATCCGCCGAAATCGTGAATCGTCCGTGGCGCGGTGCTCACCGTAACGGCGGCATCTTCGATGAACCAGTGCGCCGAAATCGAGAGGATCGCTTTCGGACGCGGCAGCGTCTCGCCAATTTCGGCCCACCGCTTCGTATAGGAATTTACCAGCAGCGCGTTCATCGGATTGCCGTGTCCGAAAAACAGCGCCGGCATCCGCTCAGCCATAGTCTGATCTCTCTTGATTACGCCGCGGCTTGCGCTTGCGCGGGCAGCACGCCAATCTGCTTCAGCATGCCCATCAGATCGTAGAACAAATTCTCCTCCACGATCTCGCCCTTTTCGTTCCAGTGCGCCACGGTGCAAAAATCAATGTGAAAGCTTTTATTCGTGGGCTGAATCACCGTTCCATCCGGCATAGTCATCGGTCCTTTCATCGTGCCGGTGAAGTCCGCGACGGTGCACGTCCACTCGCCTTGCGCCAGCATGATTTTGTAAGGATTGTTGATCAGGTGCTGGTCGGGAAACATCTTGAAAAATGCGACGGCCTCCTGCTCGTGCGCGTCCACTCCGTTCGTCGGCGGCTGATTCGGCCAGCGCACGATGCAGTTCTTCGCGTGATAACGGCGAAACGTTTCCAGGTCTTGCGCATTCCATGAATCGTCCAGCTTCTTCATGTTCTCCAGATTTTTACTGGCGTCCATAACGCACCTCCGCTCCTCTTGCGACGCGACCCACTCATCCCTCGTCACTTTTTACTTCTTCGCGGGCGGGCCGCTGAACGAAAACTCTACACCTTTATCCCATTTCGCGCGCCGAAACTTTCTCCGCCGCCGCTCGCCGCTCAATTCGCACTATCAACTTTCGCAAAACTTTCTCGGCACTCTGCGAACTTTTCGCCGGCTCCTCTCGTATCTTGCAAGTGAAGCGGCAGCGGGATGCAGAATGCGTGCTTCGTTAAGCCCGTAGCGGCTTACTTTGCTGACGACTGTCCACTGTCCACTGACCACTAAGGGGGGTTCGGCATGAACACATTTCTCCAGGATCTAAAATACGCTCTGCGCACGCTCCGCAAATCCCCCGGCTTCGCCGCCATCGCCATTCTCACGCTGGCGCTGGGCATCGGCGCGAACACTGCGCTTTTCTCCGTCGTCAACGGCGTCCTCCTCAGCCCGCTCCCCTACCCGCAGCCCGATCGCATCGCCGCGCTCTACTCCAAAACGTCGCAGTTCGAGGAATCCTCCATCTCCTATCCCAATTTCCTCGATTGGCAGCGCCAGAACCATTCGTTCACCGCGCTCGCCGCCTGGCGCAGCGACTCCTTCAACATGACCGGCTCCGGAGAACCCGAACGCCTCCGAGGCGAAATGGTCTCCGCCAATTTCTTCAACATCCTCGGATTCAACGCGCTCGTCGGCCGCACTTTCAACGCAAATGACGATCATCCCGGCGCTGCTCCCGTCGTTATCCTCAGCAATTCTTTCTGGCAGCGGCGCTTCGGCGGCTCGCGTCAGATCATCGGCAAGTCCATTTCGCTCAATGGCGCCGCCTATACCGTAATCGGCGCGCTTCCGTCGAATTTTTATTTCACCGGCAACAATTTCGGCCGCATCCCGGAAATTTTTCTCCCGCTCGGCCAGTGGACCGACAAAACTTTCCTCGACCGCCGCGTCGGCATGGGCATGGACGCCATGGGCCGCCTCAAACCCGGTGTAACCCTCGCGCAAGCTCGCGCGGACATGGATGGGGTCGCCCAAAATCTCGCGCGCGCGTATCCCGATGCCGACAAAGATTCCGGCATCACCGTCCACTCCCTTAAACAGGACATGACCGGCGACGTCGCACCGCTGCTCTACGTCCTTCTTGGTGCTGTGGGATTTGTTCTCCTCATCGCCTGCGTGAATATCGCAAATCTTCTTCTCGCGCGCTCCACCGGCCGCACTCGCGAATTCGCCATCCGCGCCGCTCTCGGCGCCGGCCGCGCCCGCATGGTTCGCCAGTTGCTCACGGAAAGCGTTCTGCTTTCGGTCGCTGGCGGCGTTGTCGGATTGATTCTCGCCGCCTGGGGCACCCGTGCTGCCATTGCCGCTCTCCCGCAGGCTCTCCCGCGCGCCGGAAACGTCGGTCTCGACGCTCGCGTTCTGCTTTTCACTCTCGGCGTTTCTCTCCTCGCCGGAATTCTCTTCGGCCTCGCGCCCGCGCTCAAAACTTCCCAGCGCAATCTCGCAGGCACGCTCAAAGAGGGTGGACGCGGATCGAGCGGCGCGCGCCATCGCCTGCAAGGAATTTTCGTGATCGCCGAAACCGCCCTTGCGCTGATTTTGCTTGTCGGTGCGGGCCTCATGATTCGCAGCCTCGTTTCGCTCTGGAATGTCAATCCTGGCTTCAATCCGCATCAAGTTCTCAACTTTGGCGTGGCTTTTCCGCCGCAAATGGCCGCCGCGCCGCCGCAGCAAGTGCGCAACGGCTTCTGGCAGCTCGATGCCGCTCTCGAATCCATCCCCGGCGTGCGCTATGCCTCTGCCAGCATGGGATCGTCTCCAATGAACGGCGACACCGACATTCCTTTCTGGATTGAGGGCCGTCCCAAGCCCCAAAACGAAAGCCAGATGCCCTCCACGCTTCTCTATTTCGTCCAGCCGGATTATCTGAGCGTCATGCAAACTCCGCTACTCACCGGCCGCTTCCTCACCGCGCAGGACACCATTCACTCCACTCCCGTCATCGTCATTGACGATTACTTCGCCAAGAAGTATTTCCCCAACGAAAATCCCATTGGCCATCGCGTCAACCTCGCCATTCTCGATGGCCAGGCCGAAATCGTCGGCGTCGTCGGTCACATCAAGCAGTGGGGCCTCGATGAAAACGCCAAATCCCCGGTCCTCGCCCAGGCGTACTTCCCGCTGGACCAAATTCCTGATCGCTTTTGGCCGCTACTCTCCAAAGGATCCGACATTTACTTGCGCACGCAGGGCTCGCCGGACGCCGTCATTCCCGCGGTTCGTCAGACTCTGGAAAAAATAAACAGCGACGAAGTGATGTACGGCACCGAAACGATGGACGGCATCGTCGCCGACTCGCTCGCCACGCGCCGCTTCGGAATGATTCTCCTCGGCATCTTCGCCGCGCTCGCGCTGATTCTTTCCTGCGTGGGAATTTACGGCGTGATTTCCTATCTGGTCGGCCAGCGCACTCACGAAATCGGCGTGCGCATCGCCCTCGGCGCGCAACGCACGGACGTTCTGCGCTTAATTCTCGGCCAGGGCGCGCGCATGGCCCTCGTCGGCGTCGGCATCGGCATCGCCGCCGCGCTCGGCCTCGCCCGCTTCATGGCCGCGCAACTCTTCGGCGTCACCGCCCATGACCCGCTCACTTTTGCCGGCGTCGCCATTGTCCTCATGCTCGTCGCCATCGCCGCCTGCTACATCCCCGCGCGCCGCGCCATGCGCGTGGACCCCATAGTGGCATTGAGATACGAGTGACAAGTGACGAGCGACGAGCAGGCGACAGCAACAACCCGCGAGCGTGTAGCGCAGAGCTTCGGTTGGCGAAAACACTGCGGCTTTTGCCTGCTGAACACTGTCCACTGACCACTTGTAATGGAAAGGTGAAGATGAACACATTGCTGCAGGACGTGAAATACGCAGTGCGAATGCTGGCCAAAGCGCCCGGTTTCACCGCCATCGCCATTCTCACTCTCGCGCTCGGCATCGGTGCGAACACCGCGATTTTCTCGATGGTCAATGGCATTCTCCTCCGCGCTCTTCCCTACTCTCAACCCACGCAGCTCTATTCCATTCAGGAGTCCATGCCTCAATGGTCATACGGCCCAATACCCGTGAACAGCGGAAATTTTCTCGAATGGCAAAAAGAATCCCACGCCTTCTCCTCCATGGCGCTCATTGATGGCGAAGGCGCCGCCCTCCTCGGCGAGGGACGCCCGCAGTGGCTCGATGGCGCCGCGGTCACGCCGGACTTCTTTTCAATGCTCGGCGTGCAGCCCTTGATGGGACACTTCTTCCCGCGCGGAAACGCCCTCTCCAGCCGCCAATCCGAAGTTATCCTGGCCAATCAGCTCTGGCGCGAACAATTTCACTCCGATCCCAATATCCTCGGCAAAGTTATAAAACTTGGCGAAAACGGCTTCACCGTTGTGGGCGTTCTGCCCGCGAATTTCATCTTTCCGCGCATCCTCCCGTATGACCCGCAATATCTCGTCCCGTTCCCGTGGTTCCCGTACAACATTCAGCCCGGCATCGGCACGCACAATTATTTCGCCATCGCGCGTCTCGCGAACGGCGCGACGCCGGCGCAGGCAAAAGAGCAGTTGGACGCCATCGAAGCGCGCATCGCTCAAAAAGATTCCGGCGGCAAATTCAACATGTCCGCTGTCGTCACGCCGCTGAAAACGAAAATCGTCGGCTCCACGCAACAGGCGCTCTGGATGCTCTCCATCGCCGCCGGACTCGTTCTGCTAATCGTCTGCGCCAATCTCGCGAATTTGCTGCTGGCAAGAAATGCAAAACGCGTGCGTGAAGTCGCGCTGCGCTCCGCGTTTGGTGCAGGCCGCTGGCGTCTCGTCCGCCAGTTCGCCACCGAAACATTTGTGCTCGCGTTCGCGGGCGGCGCGCTCGGACTCGCCTTCGCAAAGTTCGGGCTCTGGCTGCTCGTTCGCAACGCGCCCGTCGGCATTCCTCGCGTGGACCAAATTCGACTCGATTCCACAGTCCTGTGGTTCACGTTCGCGACAACCATCCTCGCCGCGCTCATTTTCGGGCTGCTCCCAAGCCTCCGCGCCACTCGCATCCAGCTTTACGAACAACTCAAATCCTCCGGCCCAACCACCAGCGCCGGAAAGCATAGCGTGCGCCTGCGCACCGCTTTGGTCATCGCCGAAGTCGCTCTCTGCGCCGCTCTTCTCCCCGCCTGCCTGCTGCTCGTCGAAAGCCTTCGCCATGTCGTCAAGGCCAACAATTGGCTGGACGAAGATCGCGTCATTGCCGCCAGTCTTTTTGTTCGCGTCCCAATTCCCCGCAATCCAACCAACGCCGATTTTCTCCGCGAATTCAACGAACGCAATCGCATTCTCAATTCCATCGAAGAAAAAATCCGCGCCCTCCCCGGCGTCGAAAACGCCGGCTTCACCAGCACCGTTCCGCTCAAAGGCGAAGGTTGGGGGGACGCCATCAATGTTCAGGAAATTCCGCTCCCAGAAAATGAGCAACCCGCGGGCGAATTTCGATTCGTCAGCCCCGGCTACTTTCCCGCCATCGGCTTGCGCCTTGTCGCCGGACGATTTTTCACCGACGCCGACCGCGGCCAGCCCGTAGCACTCATTTCCGAAAACGTGGCGCGAAATGTTTTGCACGAGCGCAACGCGCTTGGCGCGCACGTGGATTGCAGTCATTTCGGCGGACCACCGGAAAAATGGTGCCGCGTCGTCGGCGTAGTCGCGGATGTGCGCAACGCATCCGACGAAAAACCTCCGCTCACCGCCTATTTCCCGCTGTGGGTTTACTCCGAACTGACCGAGAGCCTCATCGTCCGCACGAAGATGAATCCCGCTTCCGCCACGAAAGAAATTCGCGAAGCCGTCTGGAGCGTGGATCCGGACCTTGCCATACCGCATGAAAAAACGCTGAGAACCATCCTCGCGAGCAGCGAAGCTCCGCGCCGCTACGAAACTTCGCTCGTTGTTTTGTTCGGCGCGTGCGCCGCGTTTCTCGCGATGCTCGGTCTTTACGCCGTCATCGCGTACTCTGTTACGCAGCGCATTCACGAAATCGGCGTGCGCATCGCCCTCGGCGCGCAACGCGCTGACGTTCTGCGCCTCATCCTCGCCCACGGCGCACGCATGGCCCTCATCGGCGTCGCCATCGGAATTGCCGCCGCCCTCGCCCTCACGCGCCTCATGGCCAGTCAGCTCTTCGGCATCACCGCCCACGACCCGCTCACCTTCGCCGCAGTCGCCGTCATCCTAATGCTCGTCGCCCTCGCCGCCTGCTACATCCCCGCGCGCCGCGCCATGCGCGTAGATCCCATCATCGCCCTCCGCTATGAATAGCGCTTTTGTATTCACATCGATGTTCACTTGCCACCCGTGGCTCGGTACTGTTCTTGACGAGTGACAGGTCACGAACCACAGTCCACGCTAACCCCTGCCCTTTTTTGCCCTGTCCCTCTCACTGTTCCCAAGTACTATCCCCTCCTAAGGTTTTCGCTCGATAGCCACATTCCCCGCGCGATGTACCATTTCTGCATACAACACCCCAGCACTCGTTTTCGTTGCATCAGCGGTAAGCATGGGCAGTAAGGGTGTCATAAACCGTTACCGGAGGAGCAGCCGCCTTGCCCATTCGCATTCTCGTCGCCGACGACCATCAGGCCACCCGCACGGCCATCGCTTCTCTGGTTCGCAATTCCGGCCAGGATTGGGAAATTTGCGGCGAAGCCGAAGACGGCCAGGCCGCCGTCGAAAAAGCCGCCGAACTCAAGCCCGATCTGCTCATCATTGACCTAATGATGCCTCAGCGTGACGGCATCAGCGCCGGACGCGCCATCCGCGCCCAGGTTCCCACCGTTTCCGTCTTGCTCTACACCCTGTGGGTCTCTGAATTTCTCCAGGCCGAAGCACGCGCCGCCGGCCTTCAGGCCGTCGTCCAAAAATCCAACGCCGCCTCGCTCCTCTCCGCTATCCGCGAAGCCGTCGCCCACCGCGATTCATCGCCGTCCGACGGCGGCGGGCCATCCGCGTTTTTAACCGGCCCTCGCCCCTCCTAACCACCTGCCTTGTAGCGCAGAGTTTCCGCCTTTAGGAACTCTTCCGCTCCAATGTTTGTGTCTTGGTAGCGCAGAATCGCACCTTCCGCGAATCTGCGGCCTTTGCCTTTCCCATCCTCAGACGCGCCCTGAACGAAGTGAATGGGTCTTCACACTTGAGGGCTTTTCCGCTTTGCAGTTGTAGGGGCCGATTTTTTCCATCGGCCCGGAACGCGCCCCGCGTTCACGCCATTCCAACTCTTGTCTTTTATAGCGCAGACTCTCTGGGCTTAGAAGCTCTTGGCCTCGGATGTTTGTGTCTTGATAGCGCAGAATCGCGCCTTCCGCGAATCTGCGGCCTTTGCCTTTTTCCGGTCTGTGGTTGTAGGGGCCAATTCCTTCCATCGGCCCGCCGCGGATTCACGGCTTTTCGCTCTTCACGGGATCACGGATCACGAATCACGGGCCACGTTTTTGCCTGCTGACCACTGACCACTGTCCCCTGACCACTTTCACTTCGCGTCCGCTTGTCACTCGCCACTCGCCTCAATTCAACCCCAGCTCCGCATTAAACCTCTGTATCGCCCAATAACACTCGCACGCCGCCGCCTCCAGCTTCTTGCGATCCAGTATCCGCAGCTTGCCTCGCGAATACTCGATCACTCCGCTCTCCTGCAACTCAATCGCCCCCGCCGTCACCGTCGGACGGTCCGTCCCCAGCATCATCGAAAGGAAATCATGCGTCACGTGCAGGGTCTTCTCGCGCACCCGGTCGTCCGTCATCAACAGCCACCGCGCCATCCTCTGACTCACGTCATGCAGACGATTGCACGCCGCCGTCTGCGCCACCTGCATCCCCTGAATCGCCCCAAACCGGTTCGCTCGCTGCAACAATTCCGGCGCGCGCTTGAACGCCTCCTCCAGCGCCTCTGCTTCGATACGAAACGCGTCTCCCGCCACTTCCGTCACTGCCATGTGTGTCGTGTGTTTCAATCCCGCCGCCAGGGTCACGCCCGTCATCCCTTCGTAACCGGCCACGCCAACCTCTACGGTTTTGCCTCCCTTCATTCCCACCAGCAGCGAAACCATTCCGCTGTTCACAAAATACGCCCAGCGAATCCCGTCCTTCGGCATATGCAAATTCTCTCCCACGCTCATTCTCACGTAGCTCAGATTCGCCCTCAGCTCCTCGAATTCCTCGTCCGGAATGGACGCCAGCATGCAATTCCTCACCGCGTTATCGTGCTCATCGGTTCTGCTTCGTTCGCTCATGTGATCTCCTCAACGCCGCCAGACTAGCAACGCTGAGACTTTTGGAAAATCGGGCTGCCACCAGGATTTCTGAACGAAAGAACGATATTTTCGGGCTAGGGTGTTCACCTGATATACAGCCTTGCCGCAACCGTAGACTATCCGACGTTACCCTGTGCGGGGCTGCCCACCTCATCCGCGCGCCTGGCTGCTGTGCGTATTGGACTGCGAAGATTCTGAATGGCTGTGCGAATTTTAATCGCGGATGACCATGACCTCCTGCGCGGGGCCATCGCCGAACTGCTGCGCAAAACCTGCGATAACTGGGAGGTTTGCTGCGAAGCTGCCGATGGCGGCTCCGCCATCAAGAAGGCCGCGGAACTCAAGCCGGACATCATCATCCTCGATGTTCTGATGCCGGTTCGCGACGGCATCAGCGCCGGCCGCGAAATTCACACCGTCCTTCCCAACGCTCCCATCCTGCTCTACACCATCCTCGCGTCCCCTGCTCTCGAAGCCGATGCCCGCCGCGCCGGTTTCCACGCTGTCGTTCCCAAGTACAATGCCGCCGCCCTCATCACCGCCATTCGCACCGCCCTCGGCCGCCCCGGTTTCGGCAGCGGCCAGCCTCCCTCCCCCTCGCCCTCCTGATGCTGTTTCTTGCGCAGTTTCATCGCGAATAAAACCCTGCTCACGTCGACGGAACGCCCTCCACGTCGCCGTCACTCATGCCCTAGGCTCTCTCGGAATCGCATCTCGCTTTGTAGGGGCCGATTTCTTTCATCGGCCCGGCCCCATTTTCGCAAGCCCGGCGGCTCCCTCTTAATTCCCTTCGCTCGCATTCCTGCTGTCTTTGTAGCGCAGAATCGCGCCTTCCGCGAATCTGCGGCTTTTGCCGTTCCTATGTAGATCAGGCTTGCCATGAACGAATCTGAATGGATCTTCGGACTTGAGGTTTTCCGTTTTGCAGTTTGTGGTTTTTGCAGTTTGTGGTTTTTGCCGTTAGCAGTTGTAGGGGCGGTTCTACTTTTTCGAACTGGGCCGTTCGTTCTTCACGGCTCACGGATCACCGATCACGGGCCATCTTTTTGCATGCTGACCCCTGACCACTGTCCACTGACCATTCTTCCTCACCCGCTGCTCACCGGCGACCGCGCCACCACCAGCAGCGAATTCAGCCGCAACTCGCGCCGCTCGATCTCCGCCCGCATCGCTTGCGTGAATTCAACAGCATCTTTGTAGCGTTCCGCGCATTCGTAAGCGTTCGCCGCTCTCGCCAGCGCGCGGTTTTTGGCGGGAACATCCGTGAGGCTCGCCGCGACCTCGCAAAACGTGATCGCCACGTCCAGCTCGGTGCTCACATACTCGAATCGCAAGCTCGCACATTCCACTTCCAGCCGACGCGCGAGCTCCCGCTGTTGAAGCCCCATTTTTCTTTCTGTCGGGCTTGCTTTTCTAAAAAACATAAACTGCCTCTTAAGGATATCGTGCGCCGAATTGAGGAGGCGTACTTTAAGGAGAATCTACTCGCGGTCCGCGCGAATGTCAATGCCCCACCCGCGCGTTGCGAATTTTGCTGTCAGCGTTGTTTTTCGTCAGGCGGCTGTGGTTGTTTTTCCGAATCCGCCGCCTTCGGCGCGAGCGTGAACTTCACTCCTCGTTTGTAATTCATGTCCACGGTTTTCTGCAAATCCACGCGCGACATGGGAATGCAATTTTTGATTTTGTACGTCGTCACGTAGCACAACTGATTGTCTTGTATCCAATAGGAAGTCACGCCAAACACAAGATCGTCCGTGGTCACAATTTCCGTCACCACATTTTGATTTTGCTCCGCGCCGCCCTGCTCGTTTCCCGCCTCCGGCGCAGCGCCCGCCTCCGGCTCCGAATACGGCACGGGCAAATACCACTCGTTGGTAAAATATTGCAGGTTTACTCCCGGATTCGTCTCCGTTGAATTCCAGGGCGGCGCGGACGGCGCTTCCGGCGGCGAATAGAACCAGCCGTTCCCTAATCCGAGCCAGCTCCAGCCCCATCCGTTTGGCCCAAACGCCTGGAACTGCGCGAATCCCAGTGGCGTGAACCCGCATGGCTCGACAATCCCGTTGAAAAAGCAGTTCGGCCCAAAGCCGAATCCGAACGCCGGAAACCCAAACGGCCCAAAGAAAAATGGCGAGCCGAACGGGAATCCGAAAAAGAATCCATCGTCGAAGTCGAAATCGCCATCGAATCCAAATCCGAATCCGCAATTTGTGATGGTCTGGAAGCAAGGACGCACGTCAAAATGCGGTGGCCGCGCTGTCGCGACAATGAATGGCGCGTCATGTCGCGACATGCCGTCAAAAACTCTTCGTATTGGCGGCGCTTCCGAGGCAAATGCAAGCGGCCCGCGCCCCATTGGCACCCCAATTCGCCGAATCGGCATTCTCCCCGGCAACGTCGCCGCAGGATGAAACAGCGGTGACCTTTCCGTCGGCGTAACCACCGGATGAAACACCGGCGCCCCCGGCATTCGCACTCGCGCAAAAGGCGGGCGCACCATCGGGAAATGCATCACCGGCTGCCCAGGAACGTGGAGGATCGGAGGCGTGACCGGCACCGCCGGTCGCCCAATCGGCTGAATCGGAATCCGCTGCGCTGGCGGCTGCGCAATCGGGAATCGTGGCACAGACTGCCCGGGAACACGCGCAATCGGCGGACTCACCGGCCGCACCGGATTCTGCTGAATGGGTTGGCCAATTGGCTGAACGGGTGGCCGAATCGGAGTCTGCACCGGCGGTGTGACTCCCGGCCTCGGCGGCATCGCAACAGGACGCGGCGCTTGCGGCATCGGCATTGGCCTCGGTGCTGCCGGAGGCGTGTAGGTCGGCCTCTGCTGTTGCAGTTGGCTCGTCACTCGCCACTTATCACTCGTCACTGCATTTGCGGGTTGCGGTTCACTAGCCACTCGCCACTCGCCACTAGCCACTGTTTTTGCCTGCTGACCACTGTCCACTGACCACTGACCACTTCCTTCCGCATCCTGCCGCGCTCCACCAACAACCACCCACTCTCGTCCGACTAACTCATACCGCACCGGCGCGCTGC
>DASUAV010000192.1:0-15353 GCA_035763605.1 Candidatus Acidiferrales bacterium | reverse complement strand
AGAAAGATGCAAACCACCACGTACGCCACCGGCGAAACGAAATAGTGGCTCATTTCCTTGCGATAGACTGCGTACAGGCCGCGCATCAGTTCGCCTCCTCTGCTTTTTCCGCTTGCTTGTGCGCGGGATCTTCCGTCGTAAGCTGAAGGAAAATTTCTTCGAGGCTCAAACCTTCGCCGCGCAGTTCATAAAGCGGCCAGCCTTGCCCGACAATCTTTGCGGCAATCTGGCTGCGCAGATCCGCGCCCTGGCTCGCTTCCACAACCGCCATCATTCGCCCGCCGGAGCCCAGCGACTCCACCTGCACTTTCTGCGCGCCCGGAATTTTTTGCAGCGCATCGCGCAACGGCTGTTCCGGCGCTTGTGCTTCCACGCGAATTCGCTCGCCGCCCTTGAGCTGGTGGGTGAGATTCTCCGGCGTGTCCACGGCCACAATTTTTCCGTTGTTAATGATAATCACGCGGTCGCACGTCATGCTCACTTCGGGCAAAATGTGCGTGGACAAAATAATGGTGTGATTTCCTGCGAGCCCTTTGATCAAATGACGCACTTCGATAATCTGCTTGGGATCAAGGCCTACGGTAGGCTCGTCCAGAATAATTACATCCGGATCGTGCACAATCGCCTGCGCCAATCCAACGCGCTGCTTGTATCCGCGCGATAGCCTCTTGATTAGCTCATCCCGTTTGTCCGCGATTTTCGTCATTTCCATTGCGGATTCCACGCTCTGCGCGCGCTTCTCCGTCGCAACATTCTTGATCCGCGCCACAAAATCGAGATAAGAAGCGACCGTCATGTCGAAATAAAGCGGCGGAGCCTCCGGCAAGTAGCCGATTCGCCGGCGCACTTCCATAGAATCGTCGAATACGTCGAAACCGGCAATCTTTGCCGTGCCCTGCGTGGCCGGCAGATAGCCGGTCAAAACGCGCATAGTCGTAGTTTTGCCCGCGCCGTTCGGGCCGAGGAACCCTAGAATTTCGCCTTTGTTTACCGAGAAAGTGATGCCGTCAACTGCGGTCTTTTCGCCGAACGCTTTCGTCAAATCCTGGACTTCTATCAATCCTGCGCCTCCCAATGAATGCAAATAGGATTGCTGCGATGAAATCCCGCAGCGGAACCGCACAAAAAAAGAGCTCGGTGGAACCGATATTTATACTAAATTCGCGCGCGGACGCCAACCCTCAGGCGTACTTCAAGCGATAAAGGACCCTTCATGCGCGGTACATGGCAGAGAATCCATTTGCGGCGAGAAGGTTGCCTTCGTATACCGCAGAAACATTTCCCTCATTGACTTGCCCATCGCAGAGGAATAAGTTTCCCCGCCAGTGACGCGAACCTCCATTTCCCCGACGCGCGTGCTCGTGGCCTTTCTCATCGTGTGCGCGGCGGCCGCTATTCTGTCGCTCTCAACCCACGGAAACATCGTTCGAGTGCCGATTACTGCGTTGATCATCGTTCGATGGGTCGCCATCGCGCTATTTTCCGTATATGCGTTTCAGCGGCGCTCCCTCACGTTGTGGATTGTCGTCGGACTCCTCGCAGGCCTCGAGCTTGGCCACGACGCGCCTGCCACGGCGATGCGCTTTCAAATTCTGGGCGCGATTTTTCTGCGCCTCATCAAAGTCATCATCGCGCCATTGCTCTTTGGCACGCTCGTTGTGGGCATTGCCGGCCACGCAGAACTGAAGAAAGTGGGCCGCATGGCCGTCAAAGCGCTCGTATTCTTCGAAATTGTCTCCACCATCGCGCTGATCATTGGCGTCATCGCCATCAATTTGAGCCAGGCCGGCGCGGGCGTTCACCTCGCGGGCGGCGCCGCGCAGCAGCAAACCGGCCTCTCCTCCTCGATGAACGCCAGCCAGCTCATCCTGAATATATTCCCCGAGAACATTGCCAAGTCCGTCGCCGAAGGCCAAATTCTACAAGTCGTCGTTTTCAGCATTCTGTTCGCCATGGGATTGGCGCTGGTCAAGGAACCAAAGCGGCGGCCGATGGTCGCGTTCGCCGAAAGCCTCTCCGAAACGATGTTCAAGTTCACGAACATCGTGATGTACACCGCGCCTTTGGGTGTTTTCGGCGCGATTGCGTATACGACGGGACGACTGGGTCTCGGCGTCATGCTCCCACTGCTCAAACTGCTGGCGACACTCTACGTAGCACTGGTTGTCTTCGTGCTCCTGGTTCTCTTGCCCATCACTCTTCTCGCCCGCATCCCGTTGCGCGAATTCCTGCGCGCCATTGCCAAGCCTTCGACGATTGCCTTCGGCACCAGCAGCTCCGAAGCCGCCCTGCCCAGCGCAATGGAAAATATGGAAACGCTCGGGGTCCCGCGCGGAACCGTCGCATTCGTCATGCCTACCGGCTACACGTTCAACCTCACCGGCTCCAGCCTCTACGAATCGCTGGCCCTCATCTTCATGGCCCAAGCCTCAGGAATTCACCTATCCATCGGACGCCAGGCGCTCATAATGCTGGCCCTTCTGCTCACCAGCAAAGGCACAGCCGGAGTAGCCCGCGCGGGGTTGGTCATCGTGCTGGCCGCGGCGAATTCATTTCAGCTTCCCACCGACGCATTTTACTTGCTCTTCGCCGTGGATCCGCTGATGGACATGGTGCGCACCACCGTCAACGTCGTCGGCAATTGCCTCGCGACCGTGGTCGTCGGCCGCTGGGAGCATGAACTTCCCGCCCAGGGCCTGCAATTCCGCAGCGAAGCTTGAACCGCTTGGAATTATTCCGGCCGCACTTCCGGATTCGCGCCGAAAAATTGGAAGTACATCGCCAAACTGACGACGGTCAAAGCCGCATACGCGTAAAACGGCAGCGCAATCTCGGCTGTCTCGAAGAAATATCCTGTGAACGTAACTGCTCCGCTCGAGCCCGCAAGCCGCGCCACCTGATTCATCGCCAGCGCGCGGCCCATTTCGCCTCTTTCTACCATCGCGGTGAATGCCGTTTGCTGCGCGGGGACTGCCAGCACGCGCAAAGCGGGCGTCAGCATGTAAATAATCGCGGCGAGCACAAAAATCCGTATCCAGGGAAGCAGCAAGAGCAACGCGGCGCCCAAACCGCGCGTCAGCGCCACACTTTTCACGAATCCGAAGCGCCTCTCCAATTGTGGCGCGACCAAAATCGCGACAGCCGCCACCAATTCGCTTCCGAAGCCGTAAAACGACATGCTCGATTTCGGCGTGTGATACACCAGCACGAAAAACGGAATCAGGAACGGCATAATAATTCCCTGCGAGAGGCCGTTCACCGCCGCTGTCAGCGAAAATTTGCCGATAACTCCGTGGCTGCGAATGCGCGTCCGTTCTCGATTGCTCGCGGGATGCACAGGCAGCAGAAACAAAAGGCCGGCGGCGCTGGTGACCAGCGCCACTAGAAATCCGCCGCGAGCGCTAAAAAGCCTGGCCGCCAGCATTCCCGCCGCGCCGCATATTCCGCTTAAAAAAGTGAACAGGGAAAACCAGAACGTACGGTTGCGCACCGTCGTGAATTCCGCGATCACCGCGCTCTGAATCGGTTGTGCCGCTCCTCCGACGCTTCCCGCCGCACGCGAACCGGTCGCGGAAAAGCCGCCCAAAATCGCTCCGGCAAAAAGAAACCCAAGCGTGCTCGATGAAAATGCAAGCAGTGAACCAATCGGCAGCAGCGCTCCGGCAAGAAACAAAGTCCCCTTGCGCCCCCACAGATCCGTCAGAAATCCAAACAGCAGCGCGAATCCCGCCGTTCCGATCGTCGCCGCCGTATAGATGAGTCCAAGCACAAAAGGGCCATAGCGCAGGTCCTGCAGAACGTAATACGGCAGAATCAATACGATTAATCCGGCGGCAAAACTTCGCGTCAGGCGAAAGAGGATCAGCCAGAGCAACTGGCGCGATTCATGGTTCACGCTCCCAGTCTAGCGGAAATCCGCCGCGCCCAAAGCGCGAACATGGCGAGGACGATTTGGCGTTTCCCGCGCGGGCAACGGCAACTTCCCTCCCAGCATCCACAAACCTGTGCTAACGGCCTTTGCTGCCGCCGCTTTTCGTGCGAATAGTCTGGTGCGGGAAGCTGTGCGCGGGCAATTCCTCTGAAAAATGGCGGCTCAAGTTGCGCGTTGACACTGCGGAATCATTTTGTTATTCAACCTGTTTGCGTTGTGCTCGACAAAGCCCGGAGTCTGCCTTGCTTTTGATTCAATTGGCTTCCTTCACCCCAGAATCGCGCAAAGGAGCACGCTGCTGATCGCTCCACGAATTCCTGTGCTTTGCCGGTTCCGAGGTTCCGGCACATGCTGAAAACCGCCGCGCGCCTCCTGGCGTTCACCGGAATCCTCCTGCCGTTTTTCGCGGCGCTTTTCCTCAGCGCTTGCGGCGGCGGCTCCACGAATCTATTTGTCATTCTCAATCCCAGCACCAATCAATCGGTTGATGTAAACCAGTCCGTCATCTTCACGGCCTTCGTGCCGAACGACGCCACCAATGCCGGCGTCAGTTGGACGGTGACCGGCCAACACTGCAAAGGGGCCAATTGCGGCACCTTGACTTCGACAAACTCCTCAACCACCTACCTGGCGCCGAAATCCACGCCGACGGGAAACCTTCTCACCGTCACGCTTACGGCCACCTCCCTTGCTGACAAGCGCGCCACGGCCACCCTCAACATCGCGGTCACGCCCGCTCCTGTGATTCAAACCTCGTCTCTCCCTGGCCTCCTGAACGGCGCAAAATACAGCCAGCAAATCGTCGCCACGGGAGGCGTAGGCCCGCTAACTTTCAAAATCACCGCCGGCACGCTTCCACCCGGGTTGAATCTGAATACCAACGGTTTGATCACCGGCCGCACCACGTCCAACGGCGGCACATTCAACTTCACGGTCACGGTTACAGACCAGGGCAGCCCTCCGCTCACTGATACCGCCGATTACTCTCTGGTCGTCGCCCCCGCCCCCGCCCTTTCCGTCACGACGACCGGCCTCAACGCCGCCGTGCAAGGCACTCCGTACAACCAGGGCCTTGCCGCGACTGGCGGCGTTCCTCCTCTCACATGGAGCATTTCTTCGGGTACGCTTCCGCCCGGCCTTGCGCTTGATGCCACCACGGGACAAATTTCCGGCACGCCCACCACGCAGGGCACAACTTCGTTCACCGCCCAGGTCACGGACTCGGCCTTGCTGCCTCCCAATAATCAACCGCAAACAGCCACGCAAGCTCTGAGCATCACGGTCGGTCCTCCAGGCGCGCTCGCCATCGTCACCACTTCTCTTCCGCAAGCCAATAGCGCCACTCTTTACAGCCAGCAAATCCGCACCACCGGTGGCATCGGCCCCTTCAATTGGACGCTCACTTCCGGAATCCTTCCCTCCGGCCTTTCTCTGGATCCGAAAACCGGCGTAATTTCCGGCACAGCCACCGCCGTTTCCACCAACTCATTCGGCGTTCAAGTCACCGACTCCGAAACGCCTCCCGCGCAAGCTTCCGCCACTTTCTCGATTGATGTCGTCGCCTCCACCACCAACAATCAGCTTCTTAACGGGCAGTACATCCTCATCTTCAACGGCTACAACTCCTCCGGCCCGGTGGTCTTCGGCGGCAATCTCTTCGCCAGCGGCACTGGCGCGATTCAAGGCTCTGTGGACAGCAACAACAACAATCCGGCTGGCTCTACGGACAATGCCGGCCCCGGTCCAACGCAGGTCAATGCCATGGCCGGCACCTACACCATCGGCTCCGACGGCCGCGGCACGATGAATCTCGCCTTCGGCTCAGTCACTTCAACGTACAACTTCGTTTTGGATGGCAGCGGCAATGGCACGTTTATCGAAGGCGACAGCACCGGCACGCATGGCACCGGCATTCTGCGCAAGCAGCCCACCAGCAATTTCACGGTCGCGAGCTTCAAGGGAAACTACGCCTTCGAATTGGCAGGCTTAGACTCCGCGGGCAAGCGCGATGCCCTCGCCGGCGTTTTCCATGCGGACGGCAACAGCCTTTTCGATAGCGGCACTCTCGATAGCAACGACGGCGGCGCAGTCGCCACCAATCTCGCTGGCTTGACCGGGAGCTTTCTCGCTCCGCAAAACGGCGGCTTGCAGAACGGCCGCTGCAACGCCTCGCTCGCGATTCCCAACGGCGCAACGCTGAATTTCATCTGTTACATGATTACGCCATCGGATGTATTTTTCGTTGCCATCGACACGTTCGATTCCACGCATCCGATGACCACCGGTGAAGCCATCCTGCAAACGCAGCCGTCGTTTGACGCTGGTGCGCTCAACGGCTCAGGCATAGTCACGGAAACAGGTGAAACGTCGGGCGGGAACTCCACCGCGCTCGTCGGACTGCTTTCCGGCAACGGCTCCGGCGCCATCAGCGCAAATACTGATGCCAACAATGGCGGCTCCATCGCTCCCAACGTAAGCGCCAACGGCACATATTCGGTCGCTTCCAATGGCCGCGCGCAAACCACTGGCATCGGCAATCAGCTCGCCGTTGTTTACCTTGTTTCTCCGAACCGGGGATTCGTCATTGGGCAGGATTCTGCGGCATCTCTCGGCGTTCTCGAGCCGCAAACTTTCGCCGGCCCGTACACGGCGGCCTCATTCAACAGTTACTTCACTTTTGCCCCGACGGATTCCGGCTCTTCCTACACCGGCAGCAAATCAACCATCACTTTTGCCGGAACGCTTCTCTCCGACGGCGTTTCCTCCATCACCGGCAAAATTGATGAGACAAATTCCGCCGGGCTGGCCAACGCCAATCTCGCCATGAAGGGAACCTATAACGTTGCCGCCAATGGCCGCGGAACCATGGCCTTTGGCTCTCCCACCGCGCTGCCCTCGCAATTCGTCTTTTACATGCTTTCGCCCACACAACTGCGCGCGGTCTCCGCTGTACCGTCGGACACGCAACCCATGGTCTTTTTCTTGAATCACTAATCTGTTTGAAATCTCCCGTGCGAACGCAAAAGTTTCTGAAGTATTATTACGCCGCAACGGCTCTTGCGGTTCCATCGTAGCGCCTGCCTTCAGGCGGGCAGCTTTCATTTTTTGGAAAGCGGCGTCTCGGTTGCGCCTTGCCTCAGCCAACGGATCTCCGAGCCGTTGCTCGTCTGGCTCGGTCCAGCGCTCGCTTAGCCGGGCAGCCTTCGTTTTTCGCTCTGTATTCCCAGTCGGCAAAACCTGTCCTTTTTAGTAACTCTTATGCACTCTTCCTCCACTTCAGAACGCAGCATTTTCATCTGAATGCTAAGGTAGGAAAATCGCCGCTCGAGGTGTGCGCGTTGTCTGAATCATTGCCATCGAACGACCCCGAAGTACAGAAGCGCCGAAGCACGCGCATCGCCCAGTCCGTACCCATCACGGTCATGGGCGTGGATGCTCTCGGGCAGGCCTTCAAAGAACGCACTTCCACGGTCTCCGTAAACTGCCATGGCTGTAAGTACCAGTCCAGGCACTACGTTCCCAAATCCGCGCAAGTGACTATCGAAATTCCGAGGGGTGAGGCTGATGCTCCCCCGCGCGTGGTCGAAGGCCGCGTTGCATGGGTACAGCGCCCGCGTACCGTTCGCGAACTTTTTCAAATTGGCATCGAGTTTACGATTCCGGGTAATGTCTGGGGCATCGCCTTCCCTCCTACGGATTGGTTCCCGCTTCCCGGCGATGCCGAGCAGCAAGCCGAGATTCCGCTGCCCGCTGCTTCCGCGCCAGCTGCAAAGAAGGAAGAAACGCCTGCAGCCGCGCTGGATTCCGCAGCGGTGAAAAAATCCGAACCGGCTAAGCACGCCGAGGTTCAGGCGCCTCCCCCGGCCGATTCCAACAAAGTCCGCGTGCTACCCACGCCTGCGCATCCGCACGAAACCATGTCCGCCGCGCGCCAGATGGCGCGTTTGCTCGCCGAGGCCAAACAGCATCTCCGTCGTACGATGGACACCAACGCTGCGGAAGCCGTCGCAAAGGAAGTCCGCACCGCGCGCGAGCAGGTCGAGCTTCACCTGCGCACCACTGTCAACGATGCGGTCGAAAATTCCGTCGCCAAAGTGGCCGAGAAATCCGTCGAGACTGCCGTAAAGTCCGCGGTCGAAAAATCCCTGCACACACTCGTCGAGCAGGCCACGCAGCAGGTGGTGCAGAATGCGCTCGTGGCCTTCGAAAAAGCGCGCGCGGCGAGCGCGCCCAAGCCCGAGGAGATGGATGCCAGCGTTCGCGCCGCCGTCGAACGCGTGGTGCAGACCTCCGCCGCCAAACTGGCGGAAGAAACCATACAGCAAAGCGTGCAGCACAGCGTCGAACAGGCCGTGAAACAGGCCACCGCGAATCTGCCGATTCAAGCTGCAAGCGCCGCCGTTCCGGCCGAAGAAACTCTGCGGCAACTCGACGAGGCCGCCCAATCGCGTTTTGAGAAGTGGCGCAACGAAATCGAGCAAACCGCTTCCGAACTCCGCAGCAAATCGCTCGAAGAGATCTCTCAGGCATCCGCTTCGGCATCGCAGAAATGGCGCGACCAATTCAACGCCGCGCTCGCCGGCGCTTCCGGGCAGATGAACGAAAAGCTTCATCAGCTTTCCCAAGCCGCCACGGCGCGCGCCGAAGAGGAAATCTCCGCGCGCGGCGCTTCGCTGCAGAATTTATTGAATGACGCTGCGCTCGAAGCGCAGAAAAATCTCGACGCGCTCGCCGCTGGCCTCGAAGAAAAACGCCAGCGCGCCGAATCTGCCGCCGCCAAAGCCGAAGAAACCGCGCGCCGCGCAGAAGAAAGCTCCGCGCAAATCAGAGCCCAAATCGAAACCCAAATCGAAACAATGTCCCGCGCCAGCTACGATGAAGCGCGCAAGAGATTCGACGACCTGCTCAATTCGCAATCTGGCGAACTCAATCGCCGCGCCGACGAACTGATCCAGCAAAAAGCAGGCGCCCTCGAAAAACCAATTCAGGAATTCGCCGAGCAGTCCCTGCAAACGCTCGCGCAGAAACTCGAACAGCAGCTCGCTCCCCATTATCAGCGCGCGCAGGAAATGAGCGAACAACTGCAAGCTTCGAATCGCCAGGCCGAAGGTGCGCTGCAGCAGTTCCGTTCGCAAATGCACGAAGTTTCCGAGCAGGCCCTTTCCGCCGCGCTCGACCGCATGCGCCAGCAGACCGCGGAATTGCCGGTGGAATTCGAGCAAAAATGCCGCGTGGCGCTCTCCAAGCTCGAAGAAGAATTGGAATCCAAGAGCACCGACGCGTCGCACACGACTTTCGAAGCCATCTACAAAGCTTCCGAGTGGTACCAGAAAAAAGCGCAGGCCGGAATGCAATCCGCTCTCGAAAAAGTTCTCGAACAATCCACCGGCAACATGCGCGAGCGCGCCGCGGAGCTTTCGCGCATGTTCGCGTCCGAGCTTGATCATTGCAGCCGCAGCTATGTCGAGCACGCCCAGGGCATGATGGAAGAGAGCGCCAAAGAAATCAAAGAACGCACGCGCCAGAGTCTCACCGAAATCGTGCAAACCATTTCCGCTACGGCAACCGATGAACTGAGCCGCATCGCCCGCGAAAATCTCACGCGCTTCGAAGATGCCGCCGGCGCTTCGGCCCAGGACGCCAAAGTGCACATGCGCGAGCAATCCAATCAGGCCATGGCCGAATTCGAAAATCGCCTCGAAGAACGCATGGTCCAGGGAGCCGCGCAGGCCCGCCGCGATCTCGAAGAACAACTCAAGCCGCTGGTGCAGCAGTACTATGCGGCGCGTGACGAGGAACAGGGCGCCTGGCTCGAGCGTATGAAGGCCACGGTCGAAGAGTCCATCGTGCAATATAAAGATCGCCTCGAAAACGCGTCGAATTCGTGGCTGTTGGCGTCAGCGACCATGCTGGGCCAGCACTCCAAGGGCGTCCTCGACACACTCTCTCATTCGGCGGAAGAACGCCTGCGCGACACTTGCGCCAATGTGTTTGCCGATCTAGGCGAAACCCTCCGCGCCCGCCTCCTCGGCCTTTCCACGGACGTTGGAGCAGCCAAAAAACCTCCCGAAAAGAAGTAGCGGCTCTCCGCGCCTTCGTGCTTGGCCGGCTTCTTTAACCTTCTATTCGTCCTGAATCTCTCCTTTCCGGATTCGCTCGGCCTATAAGCCGCCATTTAGGACTGTCAACACCGCTTCTTACTTTGGATAAAGTGCACACTTACATGAAGCGAGCGTTACCACTCGCGCCGAAAATATCGCCCACCAAAATCAAGTAAAAAATACTAGAGCTCGGTTTCGCCGGCCCGTCGAAGGGGAAGCCGCCGAACGTGATGCTTTTGTTTATGAGCGAGCGCCGGTTGCTATAATGGCGACCTCACACATGGCGCGAACGACGAAAACAACTGAACGCACCGCCAAACACGCAGCGACGCGGAAGGCGCGAATTGTAGCGCAGGCGGAGTTGCCCACGCGCTACGGCAAGTTCGCCATACTCGGACTCGAGCGGCCCAGCGAGGCACGCGCGCTGCGAATTTCTGCTGATGGCGCATCAGGCGATGGCGCGGAGGGCGCGGTAGCGCTGATCCACGGAAAAGTTCACGGAAGGGACGCGCCGCTGGTACGCATCCATTCGCAATGCCTCACCGGCGACGTTTTTCACTCTCTGCGCTGCGACTGCCGCGCGCAACTGGAGATGGCGCTGCGTGAAACGGCGCGCGCGCGCTGCGGCATCGTGCTCTATCTGCCGCAGGAGGGCCGCGGCATCGGCCTTATGAACAAATTGAAGGCCTACGAATTGCAAGATCGCGGCATGGACACCGTCGAGGCCAATCGCGAACTCGGATTCGAGGCGGATCACCGTGATTACGAATTTTGCGCCGATGCGCTCAAGCTGCTGGGTGTGAAACGCGTCCGGCTGCTCTCGAATAATCCGGACAAGGTGGCGCAACTGGAGCGCGCGGGGATAAAAGTTGTGGAGCGCGTGCCGTGCCGTCCGCAAACTACCCGCCATTCGCGCGAATATTTGAAAGTGAAAAGAAAAAAGATGGGCCATTTGGATTGAGGAAGTGGCCAGTGTCAGTGGTCAGTACAACGAGTTCGGGGCGAGATCCTTCGTCGCAAACGACGCTCCTCAGGATGACAGCTTAGAGAAACCGCCTCAGCCGCCGCCGACGAAGTGAACGATTTCGTAGGAATCATTCTGCTCGACGCGAGTTTCGGGCCATTGCGCACGCGAAAGAATGTCGCGGTTGCGTTCGATGGCCACGCGCTGGGCGTTGATGCCCAAATGTTCAAGAAGCTGAAGAACGTTCAGGCCATCAGGAATTTCGCGGGACTCCCCGTTGATGGTAACGGTCAAGACTTGCTCTCGGCGGGACTCGGCTTTTGCTTGGCGCGCAGGACGTAGCGAATTTCGTCCACGGCTGCTGAATTTTCAGCGCGCGCGCGAATCACCAGTTCGGCTCCGTGAGCGGCAATCGCGGGCACGGCGAAGCGCAACCGCGCCAGGCCGTCCGCGCCAGTGGTCGCGGTGAAATGCGCTTTTTCATTCGCGCCGCTCAAATGCGCTTCAACGCTAGCGTTGCTCGCAGCTTTTTTTTCGCTGCGCTCGAGCACTTCCACGTCCAGTGTGGCGAATCCGTTGGCGAGCCAGGAATTCGCGTTGCGCAGGCGCACCTGAATTCCCGGCGCTTGCGAAGAATTCTCGGCGGGCGCGGAAGCAGGAATGCGAATTTCGCCGCGCTGAATCTCTTCGATCACTGCGCCATGCTGATTTTCGATGCGCTCGCCGAGCGCGTCCTCGGAAAATTCCGGCGCGCCGAGAAATTCCGAGTAGCTGAAATTCCGGCGGTGAAGAATTCGCCCGCGGTGATACACCACGGTGACGATTTTGTACTGCGGCTCGCCGTAATTTTCCGTTTGAACGTGGAAAACGTCGCCGGCGACAGTCACATCGGAATTGAATCCCAAGCTCATCTTATTCTTGGACGCCTTCGGGCCTCTGACTCTGTGCGCGCACCAGCACCGCTTCGCTAAAAAAATTCGTCGAGTTCATTGACCGGAGCGCAGTGCCTCGTTATTATAGCAGTGCAACGAAAATGAACGGAAGCTATCTCGACATCTACGCTCCATTGCTGCTCATGTTCCTGCTGGCGGCGGGACTCGCCGGCGTTTTGATTCTGGCATCGTCCATCGTCGGACGGCATTTGAAAAATCGCGCGAAAGACCAGCCTTACGAATGCGGCATCCGCCCGACGGGAGACGCGCGCGAACCTTTTCCCGTGCACTTTTATATGGTGGGAATGATTTTCATTTTGTTTGACATTGAAGCCATTTTCCTTTATCCGTGGGCCATCGTGTTCAAGCAGCTGAAGCTGTTCGGATTCGTCGAGATGCTGCTGTACATTGTCATTTTGGTGGTGGGCTACATTTATCTGTGGAAGAAGGGCGCGCTGGAGTGGAAATAGCCGCCGCCTGAACCGGGATTCATAAGAGTGGCAGACGAGCAACAAAACAGCCCGCTGGCAGTACGCAAACTGAAAGAACGTGATCCGCAAGGAATCACGGAAGTCATCTATTTTCGGGGCGAAGGGACCGTGGTGCTGCCGCGCAATCGCCTCATTTCCGCGTGCGAATTCCTGAAGTCCGATCCCGAACTCGATTTCAATTTTCTCTCCGACATTACCCCGGTGGACCGTTATCCCGTCGAGCCGCGCTTCGAAGTGAACTATCATCTGGTGAGCATCAACCGGCGCGAGCGCCTTAGATTGAAAGTGAAAGTGACGAGCAAAGATCCTGTGGTGCCAACCGTTACGGGAATCTGGCCGACGGCGAACTGGCATGAGCGCGAGGCTTGGGATTTGATGGGCGTGAAGTTCGAAGGACATCCGAATCTGAAACGCATTCTCATGCCGGATGACTGGGAAGGGCATCCGCACCGCAAGGATTATCCCGTGGAGGGCTATCGTTGATGGCGACTTCTACGCCAACGCCGACGCAGACCGCGCCGGAAAGCCAGACGATGGTGCTCAACATGGGGCCGCAGCACCCGTCCACGCACGGCGTTCTGCGCGTGATCTTGGAGCTGGATGGCGAAATTGTGCTGAAGGCCGAGCCGGTGATCGGCTATCTGCACACCGGAATCGAGAAAAATTTCGAGAAGCTGACCTATTCGCAGTGCATTCCGCTGACCGACCGGATGGATTACCTCGCGAACCTCTCGAATAATCTCGGCTACTGCCTCGCGGTGGAAAAACTTGCGGAAATCGAAGTGCCGAAGCGCGCGCAATACATTCGCGTGCTGCTGACGGAGCTGACGCGCATCGCCTCGCATCTGGTGTGGCTGGGGACGCACGCGATTGATTTGGGCGCGATGAGCGTTTTCCTGTACTGCTTCCGCGAGCGCGAAGAAATTCTGAAAATTCTCGAAGGAATTTCCGGCCAGCGCATGATGACCAGCTATTTCCGCATCGGCGGGCTGGCGCTGGAGCCGCCCCCAGGATATTTGGATTGGATCACGAAATTTCTCGACAGCTTTCCCGGACATCTCGCGGAATACGAGGACCTGCTAACGGAAAATCCGATTTGGAAGCTGCGCACGCAGGGCGTCGCAGTGCTGAATTTGAAAGATGCGATTGCCATGGGCGTTTCAGGGCCGAGCCTGCGCGGGAGCGGCAGCGATTACGACGTGCGGAAGTATTTTCCGTATTCGAGCTACGAGGAATTCGACTTCAAAGTGCCGACGCAGACTGCCGGAGATGTTTACGCGCGGTATCAATGCCGAGTGGCCGAGATGCGCGAGAGCGCGAGCCTTTGCCGGCAGGCGATAAAAAAAATCCCGCCGCAAGGGCCATTCCGCGCGGAGGTGCGCGGGCTGGTGCCGCCTTCGCGCGAGGAAATGAAGACCTCAATTGAAGGGCTGATTTACCACTTCAAGATTTGGACAGAGGGAATTACGCCGCCGAAGGGCGAGGTTTATCAGGCGATTGAATCGCCGCGCGGCGAAATCGGATTTTTCGTTTGCAGCGATGGCTCGAACCGTCCGTATCGCGTGAAAGTGCGCGGACCGTCATTTGTGAATTTGCAGGCGCTGCCGAATCTGGTGATCGGCAAACTGATTGCGGACGTAGTGGCCAGCATCGGAACGATTGACATTGTCTTGGGAGAAGTGGACCGCTGATGCAAATTCCCCCGCATCTGGACGCAAAATTCAAGCAATTGATATCGCGCTATCCGGTAAAGCGCTCGGCGCTGATTCCGATGATGCTTTACGCGCAGGACGAGTACGGCCATCTGAGCGATCAGGTGCTTGAGGAAATCGCCAGCCGGCTCGGCTTGCAAATGACGGAAGTCACCGAGACGCTTTCGTATTACTCGATGCTGCGGCGCAAGCCCGCCGGCAAGTATCACGTGCAGGTGTGCACGAATATCTCCTGCCAGCTTCGCGGCGGATACGAAATCATGGCGCACGTCGAAAAGCGGCTGGGCATCGGCAACCGTCAGACCACGCAGAACGGAATCTTTTCGCTCGAAGAAGTCGAGTGCATGGGCGCGTGCTCGGGCGCGCCGGCCATGCAGGTGAATTATGATTTTTACGAGCAACTCTCCCCGGAGAAAGTGGACGCGATTCTGGACCAGTACGCCGCGGGACAGCATCCGGCGCCGGTGCCGGTGATTTCCGGTTCGCTGCACGAGCCGCACCCGGCGGAAGTGCGCGTCATCAGCCAGAGATTTGGGATGCGCGATTCGCGTTCGATAAAAGTTTATCAGCAGACCGAGGGATACCAGGCGCTGCAAAAGGCCCTGAAGGAAATGACTCCGGAGCAAATTATTGACGAGATGAAGAAGTCGAATCTGCGCGGGCGCGGCGGCGCGGGATTCCCGACGGGAATGAAGTGGTCCTTCGTGCCCAAGAATTCGCCGAAGCCGAAATACGTTTGCGCGAATGCCGACGAAAGCGAACCGGGAACAAGCAAGGATCGTCCGCTGATGGAAATGGACCCGCATTCGGTGATTGAGGGCATGGTCATCGCAGGGAAAGCGATTGATTCGCACCAGGGCTACATTTACGTGCGCGGCGAATACCGCTACGTTTTGGATATTCTCGACAAAGCCGTCGAAGAAGCTTACGCCGCAGGATTCCTCGGGAAAAACATACTCGGGACAGGATTCGATTTCGAGCTTTGCACGCACACAGGCGCGGGTGCGTACGAATGCGGCGAAGAGACGGCGCTGCTCGAATCGCTCGAAGGCAAGCGCGGCTATCCGCGTTTTAAGCCGCCTTACTTCCCGGCGATCTTGGGCCTCTATCAGTGCCCGACCATCGTAAACAACGCCGAAACATTCGCCACTGTGCCGCTGATTCTTCGCAAGGGCGCGGAATGGTATTCGGGGCTGGGTTCGCCGAAAAATGGGGGGACGCG
>DASUAV010000191.1:0-2794 GCA_035763605.1 Candidatus Acidiferrales bacterium | reverse complement strand
GAAGGCAGCATCACGCGCCGTTTCACGTTCATGTTCCTCATCGCCGTCGGAATCGTGCTGCTGGTGGCCTGCTCCAATCTCGCCAATCTCCAGCTCGCGCGCTCCACGGGGCGCCAAAAGGAGATCGCCGTTCGCGCTGCGCTGGGCGCGGGCCGCTGGCGAATTGTCCGCCTGCTGCTCGTTGAAAATGTCGTTCTGGCGATTCTCGGCGGCGCGGCCAGCGCGGGCTTGGCCGCCTGGGCGCTCAATCTGATGGATTCCAACATGCCCGCCGACATCGCCCGCCTGATCCCCGGCTGGTACGAAATTCGCGTGGATGCGCGCGCTTTGATTTTCACGCTCGTGATTGCCGTCTTGAGTGGCGTGCTCGCCGGAATCATGCCCGCGCTCTCCGCTTCTCGCGTGGCCCTCAATGAATCCCTCAAAGAAAGCGGGTCCGCCATTGCGGGAGGAAGCCTTTCGCGCCACCGCCTGCGCAGCGCTTTTGTCGTGGGCCAGGTCGTCGTCGCACTCGTTGCGGTTGTCTCCGCCATGCTCATGACCAAAGGCTTCAGCAAATTAGTGCGCACGCAGGAGAGCTACGCGCCTCAGCGCATTTTGACTCTGGCGGTGAATCTGCCCGCATCGCGCTATTCCACAACTGCGGCGCGCAGCCTTTTCTATCGTCAGGCTCTCGAAAAATTGCAGTCCGTCCCGGGCGTCTCCCAGGCTGAGACCTTCTACACCATTCCTCTCAGCAATAACGGCACGCAATGGCAGAATTTCCAGGTTGCCGGCCAGAGTTCTGACGCGTCTGGCCATCGCCGACGCCGCGCTGTGCTGCAAACCATCAGCGCCGGATATTTTTCCATGCTGCACATTCCCATCAGCACAGGGCGCGCCTTCACCACAAACGATGCCGCGGATTCGCAGCCCGTCGCCATTGTCAGTCAAAATCTCGCCGACTCCTACTGGCCGGGCCAGAGCGCGATAGGCCGCCACATTCGCGTGGGCAACACAAATTCCACGCAGCCCTGGCTCACCATTGTCGGCGTCGCGGGAAATGTTCTTTACGATTGGACCGACCAGCTTCCGGAAGCTGCGATTTACGTCCCCTATCAGCAAACTCCGCTCGCAGAAGCGCTGCTAGCCATTCGCACTGATGCCGACTCTGGCGGCTTCTCCGCGAGCGCCCGCGCCGCGCTTGCTTCCATTGATCCGCAGTTGCCCGCGTTCAACGTCATGCCGCTTTCGAGCGCCATTCACGAATCCATCGTCGGCCTCGCCTACACGGCTGGCATGATGGGCGCGCTCGGCTTCATCGCGCTGCTCATCGCGCTCGTCGGCGTCTATGGCGTGATGAATTATGCGGTCGCTGAGCGCACCCACGAATTTGGCGTGCGCATGGCGCTCGGCGCGAAGCCGCGCGACGTCTTGTGGCTCGTATCGAAGCGCGGTGCATGGCTGGCCGGCGCTGGCATCGTCATTGGCGTGCCTCTCGCGGTTCTCACGGCGCGAGCTCTTGCCGGCCTCATTTACGGAACCAGCGCCATGGACCTGAACGTTTTCGCCGGGATTGCCGGCCTGATCGCTTTGGTCATTGCCGCCGCCTGCTACATTCCGGCGCGCCGCGCGATGAAGGTAGACCCTATGGTTGCATTGCGATATGAATGAGAACGGGTGTGTAGCACAACCTTGCTCTGAAAGAAGCGAACGGATCCTTCGCGTTGTTTGCGCCCCGGTGCCGTTTGTCGGGAAGACTTGAGGCATTTGATGTTCCAAAAAAACCACGCCTGATCGCGTGAGTCTAATTCGAGGTGCTATGAACACATTACTCAAGGACATTCGTTATTCTCTCCGCGTGCTGGCAAAATCGCCCGGGTTTACCGCGGTAGCCGTTCTCACGCTGGCACTCGGCATCGGCGCGAACACCGCGATCTTCACGGTCGTCAACGCCGTTCTGCTTCGGCCTCTTGCCTTCCGCGACCCGGCGAAGCTGTGCCTCGTCACCGAGAGCTTGCCCTCATTTCCTTCGCTCGGGCCGTCGTATCAAAACTATGTCGATTTCCGTGATCAGGCGAAATCTCTCGAAGGCCTCGCCGCTGTGCATGTTGATTCCATGAACATGACCGGCGCGGGCGATCCCCAAAGGCTCAGAGTGCAAATGGCGACGGCCACTCTCTTTCCGCTCTTGGGCGTGAATGCCCTCGAAGGGCACACCTTCACGGCCGATGAGGACCGCTATGGCGGCACGCCCGTGGTTCTGCTGAGCTACGCATTTTGGCATACGAACTTCGGCGGCTCGCCCGGCATTCTCGGCAAAAGCATTACTTTGAATGACCAGTCGTACACTGTGACCGGAATTTTGCCTCCCGGTTTTCAGATCGTCATTCCTGTGGACGTTGTTGTGCCGTTCGCTCCCTGGGCGCACGGACTGCCCGACGACCGCAACTGGCATCCGGGCATTATCGCGATTGGCAGATTGCGGCAGAACGTCACGTTCGAACAGGCGCGCGCCGAAATGGCCACCATCGCCGAGCGCCTCGACAAGCAGTATCCTCTCTACGACACAGGCATGGGCGCCCATGTGAATGGCATGCAGGATATTCTGGTGCAAGACGTACGTCCCGCTCTGCTCGTTCTGCTTGGTGCCGTCGCGTTGGTGCTGCTGATCGCCTGCGGAAACATCGCCAATCTTCTGCTTGCGCGAGCGGCTTCTCGCCAGCGGGAAATCGCCGTGCGCACCGCGCTCGGCGCAACTCGTTTCCGTATTGTGCGCCAGCTTCTCACCGAAAGCATAATTCTCGCCTTCGCC
>DASUAV010000190.1:0-8257 GCA_035763605.1 Candidatus Acidiferrales bacterium | reverse complement strand
CCGCCGAAGAGGAAAATCCATCCAATCACAAAGAGCGCCAGACCTAATTTCCACCGCAGCATCGCGAGCAGCACGAGTGCCGCGATGACCAGCGGAATGCCGATCCCGTGGCACACTTTATTCCACGGATTGGTGTGCTCGTGGTCGTAACGCGCCATGTAATCGGCCAGATTCGGCATTATGCTGACCCGTTTTTTTTCGTGCGGATTATATATCTGTTCGCGATTTAGCACGTCACCCAAAACAGCGAAAATGGCGCGAGAGCGCAAGGGAATGTCGCGATACCCGCGATTTTTGGCGGACTAACGCAACTTCGTTAAATTCAGCAGATGCCGATGCAAAAAGGCCAACTATCGCGTCGAAATCGCCATGTATCGATGCCCGAAAATCTTCGCGGGGAGGGCGTATTTTTGCGTCCTTTTTTCCGTTACGATCCGCTGATGTGATATACCCAACGACGGCGTGGCCGAGAAATCGAGATAGAAAAAACTTCATCCCAGCTTCTCTTTCACCGAGTCTGAGGCATCGAAAATGCGAAGGCGGTTCTTCGTTGAAAAATTCGAAGACGGCAAGGCTCATTTGCGCGGCGAAGGCGCTGAACATCTCGGCCGCGTGCTTCGCGCCGAACCCGGCCAGCTCTATGAACTGAGCGATGGCGCTGCTGTGTGGCTCGCGCGCGTGCAAAACATTTCCCGCGCGCGCGGCAGCGATGAAATCGAATTTGCATTACTCGAAAATATTCCCGTCGCCGAATCGCCGCTCGAAATCCGCCTGCTGCTATCCATCGTGAAATTTGACCGGATGGAATGGTGTTTGGAGAAAGCTACGGAATTGGGAGTGCGAGAAATTGTTCCAGTCGCGGCGGCGCGCAGCGAAAAAGCGCTCGTGCTCGCCGCCGCGAAACGCGCGCATCGCTGGCGGAAAATTCTGCTCGAATCCGCGCAGCAATCGCGCCGCTTGCGCCCGCCCGTGCTTGCGTCCGCCGCGAAATCGCAGGACGCATTCGCACCCGCACCGGAAGATCTGAAAATTATTTTTTCGGAGCGCGATGAGGCACCGCCGCTCCGCGAAATTCTGAGCGCAGCTCCATCTCAACAAATTTGCATCGCGATTGGCCCGGAAGGCGGCTGGACCGAAGAAGAATTTGCAATCGCATCGCGCGGCGGCTTTCGCGAAGCTTCGCTCGGACGCGAAATTCTGCGCACGGAAACCGCCGTCATCGCTGCGCTTGCAGTTCTTCGCTATCTATATCAACAACTCTAGTATCGCCGAGGCTTTCGCAGTTCGCAGGATAGTCTGGAAGATTGAACAATGCGCGGGTTAGGGCGTCAGCCGGCCGTGCGTGTAATGAAATTCGTGCTTCTCTTCGTCGTAGTCGTGCATTTTGGGCAGCACGGGAATGCGGCAGTTGCGGCAGCCGCGATGGTAATGCTCGGCGAATTCGTGCTCGAACTCGCGAACGATGCTGGGAATAATCAGGGAATGCTCGGTGGGCAAAAAGCAGCGATTGCCGCGCGGCGCGTTCAGCGAAGCATGCAAAAGCGCCTCGACGTCAACTTCGTCTCCTTCGCCGCTAATTAATTGTTCCAAACGCAGCGTGGCTTCCTGCGTTCCTTCTTTGCAGGAGCGGCACTGGCCGCAGGACTCGATCCACAAAAATTTCGAGAACACGTAGGCGACCTGCACCATGCAATTCGAATCGTCGTAGACCATGAAGCCCGCGGAGCCGAGTCCCGAGCCGGCATTGCGCATCGAACCGAAATCGAGCGGCGTATCAAAACTTCGCGGATAAAGCCCGGGACTGGCCACACCCGAAAAAATCGCTTTGAGCTTGCGCCCCGGCTTCAGTCCAGCGCCCCATCTTTCGATCAGCTCGCGCATGGTAGTGCCCATCGGCAGTTCGTACATGCCTTCGCGCTGCACGTCGCCAGAGAGCGTGAAAACTGTGTGCCCGGGCGTGTCCGCCGTGCCCATGGAACGGAACCAGTCCGCGCCGTTGCGCAGGATGTGCGCGACGCTCGACATCGTTTCGCAATTATTGACCAGCGTGGGATTGGTTTGCCCGGGGATGCAGGAAGGGTAGCCGGCAAAAAGCCCGAGAACATAAGGGGGGAAATCCATCTCGCGCGGCATGGCTTCGCGGCCTTCGATGACTTCGAGCATGGCCTTCTCTTCACCGAGCAGGTAATCTTCGGGGCCGTAAACAAATTCGATGGGAATATCGCCCAGCGCATTCCGCGCGGTCATTTCTTTGTGGGCCTGAGCGGTGCGCGCAATGGCCTCGTCAAAGGTATGCTTCATGGCGATGAACGCTTTTTTGGCATTCATCACGTAAGCCGCAATGGCTACGCCCTCCAGAAGTTGATAAGGATTGCGGCGCATCATCATGCGGTCTTTGAAGGTACCCGGCTCGCCTTCGGTGGCGTTGCAGGCGACGTATTTGGTAGGGCAGGGGTCCGAGGCGATGCTGGACCATTTGATTCCCACCGGAAAACCAGCGCCACCGCGTCCGCGCAGTCCGGATTTCTTGATTTCGGCAAGGATGGCGTCGCGTGTCATCGAGCGCGCGCGCTTGAATCCCTCGAGGCCGCCGATGGCGATGTACTCGTCGAGCGAGTTCAGCGGTTTGTCGGTCAGCAGGTAGGGTTTTCCGTTACGCGAGGCCTGACTGGTGTCCATCCTTGAAGTTTCTCCTATGAAAACGCAAAAGTGCGAATGCGAAACATGCCCGCAAGAATAAATTCAATGCAGCAGAATGCAAACCTGAATCGTAGCACAGGAGCGCCGCAGGCGAGAAAGCAAACCACAAAAAAGGCGTCCGTGTTTTGCAACGGGAATCGCTTCGGGCACGTCAGATACAGAGAGGCAGAAAGCCGCAAATATCTGCCGGTCGCAATCGGGCTGAATGGATTTCACGACTCTTCGAGGTCTCCCCGGACAAAATTCAGACGCGCGAAATGTGATTTTGCGTTGCGAGCGGGCGTGCGGCAAAATTCAAGTCTACGGACAAAAATGAGCAGACTCCCTAAATGCATTCTTGCGTGTTTGCTGGCCTTGGCTCTGGCGGGATGCACAGAGCATGCCGCGCCGCCGCCGGACACGCCAGCGGTTCCCGTTTTGGCGGCAAAAGCCGTTTCCAAATCCATGCCCATCGAATTGCAGGAAATCGGCACCGGACAGGCGTACTCGACCGTTTCGGTGGAGTCGCAGGTGGCGGGAATTGTGAGCGCGGTGCATTACACGCAAGGCCAGTTCGTAAAAAAAGGCGATCTGCTGGTGAGCCTCGACGACCGGCCCTTTTTGGCGGCGCTGCAAATGGCTCAGGCGAATCTGAGCAAAGACCAGGCGAATCTCAAACTGGCGCAGGTGCAGGCTGGACGCTATCAGGAATTATACAAATCGGGAATCGTGCCGAAAGAACAGCTCGATCAATTCACTTCGACGGCTTCGGCAGACGAGGCTGCGGTGCAAGCGGACGAAGCGGCAGTGCAAACCGCAAAATTAAACGTTTCGTACTGCTCGATTTACGCTCCGATTGACGGGCGCACAGGCGGACAGCTGATTTATCCCGGCACGGTGGTGAAGGCCAACGATCTGCCGGTGCTGGTGGTGATCAATCGCATTTCGCCGATCTACGTGAATTTTTCCGTGCCGCAGCAGTATCTCGGCCAAATCAAGCAATTCATGTCACGCGGGAGGCTGCCGATTCAGGCGACTCCTGCGGACAATTCCGCGGCGGAGAACGGCTATCTCACGTTCATCAACAACACGGTTGACGTCACGACCGGCACGATTCAGCTCAAAGGCAATTTCGAGAATCGCGATTTGCGGCTGTGGCCCGGTGAATTTGTGACGGTTGTGCTGCGGCTCGCGGAGCAGCAAAATGCTACTGTGGTTCCGTCGCAGGCGGTTCAGACTGGCCAGCAGGGCGATTACATCTTTGTGATCAAGCCGGATATGACCGTGGAATCGCGGACGGTGAAGGTTTCGCGGACGATCAACGGCGAAGCGATTATCGCGGAGGGAATCAAGCCGGGAGATTTGGTGGTAACGGACGGTCAAATCCGTCTTGTGCCCGGGACGAAAGTTGAAATCAAGACAAGTTTGTAGCCGCGGGGAAGAGAAACATGCAGATCGCTGAAGGATTCATCAAACGCCCGGTAATGACCAGCCTGGTGATGCTGGCCATTTTGATTTTTGGAATTGTGGCTTACCGGAATCTGGCGGTTAGCGACCTGCCCAATGTTGATTTCCCGTCAATTTCAGTGAACGCGAGTCTGGCCGGCGCCAGTCCCGAAACGATGGCCTCGGCCGTTGCCACGCCGCTTGAAAAACAGTTCACCACGATTGCCGGTCTGAGCTCGATGAGCTCGGTCAGTTCCCTGGGCAGCACATCCATCACGTTGCAGTTTGATTTAAACCGCAACATTGACGGAGCGGCGCAGGACGTTCAGGCGGCCATCACCGCGGCGCAAAATCAGCTTCCGCCAAACATGCCGTCGCCGCCGACGTTCCGCAAAGTGAACCCCGCGGACTCGCCGATTTTCTTTTTGGCCCTGACCTCGCCGAGCCTTCCACTTTCCAAGGTAGACGAATACGCGGAAACGTTGCTGGGCGAGCAGATCTCGATGGTCAGCGGCGTGGCGCAAGTGTCCGTGTTCGGCTCGATGAAGTATGCCGTACGCATCGATTTGGACCCGAAGGAAATGGCCAGCCGGCAAATCGGGATTGATCAGGTCACCCAGGCGGTGCAGCAAGCCAACGTGAATATGCCGACGGGGACGCTCTATGGCCAGCACCGCGCGTTCACGGTGCAAGCGAACGGGCAGCTCGAAGATGCCGCTAAGTTTCGTTCGTTAATTGTGGCTTACCGCAATGGCGCGCCGGTGCGTCTTGATCAACTCGGCCACGTTTACGACAGCGTGCAGGATTCCAGGCTGGCGAACTGGATCAATACAGTTCCGGGCGTTGTTCTGGCCATTCAGAAGCAGCCGGGAACGAACACAATCGATATCGTCAAGTCCATCCGAAAACTTCTGCCCGGCTTTCGCGCCATTATGCCGCCGGCGATGATACTGACCATCGAACACGACAAGTCCATATCCATCCAGAATTCCGTGAACGATGTGAAGTTCAGTTTGTTTCTGGCGATGATTCTCGTGGTGCTGGTGATTTTCCTGTTCCTGCGCAACGCTTCGGCAACGGTGATTCCCAGCATGGCGCTGCCGATGTCTATTATCGGCACCTTCGCAGTGATGTACCTGCTCGGGTACACGGTGGACAATTTATCGTTGCTCGCGCTGACGCTATCGGTAGGTTTCGTCGTGGACGACGCTATCGTGATGCTTGAAAACATCGTCCGGCACATGGAGCACGGCGAAGGCGTGCAGGAAGCGTCGCTGCGCGGTTCGCGCGAAATCGGGTTCACCATTTTATCCATGACTCTTTCGCTGGGCGCGGTGTTCTTGCCCGTGTTTTTCATGTCTGGGATTCTGGGCCGCCTGCTGCATGAATTCGCGGTGGTCATCATTTCTGCGATTCTGGTTTCGGGATTCGTTTCGCTGAGCCTGACGCCCATGCTGTGCAGCCGCTTTCTGCGCCCGCATCTTGGCGAGAAACATGGGCGGCTGTACAACGCGTTCGAGGGGATATTCACGCGCGCGCTGCGGAGCTACGAAGTTTCGCTGCACTGGGCGATGCGTCATCGCCTGACGGTGATGGGTTTCGGTGTGTTGTTGCTGTTCGCGACAGCGTGGCAATTCTACGTTATTCCGAAAGGGTTTTTGCCGGAGGAAGACCAATCGGAAGTATCCGCTTCTGTCGAAGCCAATCAAGGCATTTCGTTCGACGCGATGAAAGCGCATATGGAGGCGGTGAATAAAATCGTCTGGGCTGATCCGAATACGATGCAATTTTTTTCGAGCATCAGCGCCAGCGGCGGCTTTGGCGGGGGAGGGCTGAACAATGGGAGATTTTTCGATCATTTGAAGGATCGCCCGGACAGACCATGGACCGAAAGTCCGACCTGGGATGGCTGGGAAGCGAAATACGGCAAGAATGCCGTGATGCATCCTATTTTGGCCGCCATTCACCCGCTGTTTGCGCACCACATGACGATTCCCGACGTCATGCAGGAAATGCAGCCGAAGCTCAACGCCATACCCGGTTTGAAAGTGATTTTGCAGAACCCTCCAGCGATACAGATCGGGGGCCATTCCACGAAAAGCCAGTATCAGTACGCGCTGGTGAGTCCGGATACGACGCAGCTCTACAAGTACGCGCAAATCATGGAAGGGAAGATGAAGCAGTTGCCCGGGCTGACGGACGTGACCACGGACCTGCAGATCAAAAATCCGCAAATTAATATCAATATCGATCGCGACAAGGCGCAATCCCTCGGAGTCACACCTGAGCAAATCGAAAACGCGCTATACACCGCCTACGGCCAGCGCCAGATTTCCACAATTTACGCGCCCAATAACGAGTACTGGGTGATCATGGAGTTACAGGACAAGTATCAGCGCGACCCGGATATGCTTTCCTACCTGTACATCAGCTCGAGCAGTGGGAATCTGGTTCCCTTGAGCGCGGTTTCCAGCGTGACGACCAGTTTGGGTCCGTTGACGGTGAATCACACTGAGCAGTTGCCTTCGGTAACGATTTCTTTCGATTTGGCTCCCGGAGTTTCTTTGGGTCAAGCCGTCAATGAAGTGCAAGATCTCGGAAGGAAAATCCTTCCGCTCACGGTCACGAGCAGCTTTCAGGGCACGGCGCAGGCGTTCCAGCAATCTCTGACGGGCCTGGGTTTGTTGCTGGCGATGGCGATTTTGGTGATTTACATCGTGCTGGGAATTTTGTACGAGAGCTTCATTCATCCGCTGACGATTTTGTCGGGCTTGCCGGCGGCGGCTTTTGGGGCGCTGCTGACGCTGATGGTGTTCCACATGCAGCTCGATCTTTTCGGATTTGTGGGCATCATCATGCTCATCGGCATCGTCAAAAAGAACGCGATCATGATGGTGGACTTCGCGCTGGAGCTTGAGCGCAGCGGCGAGTACACCCCGGCTGAAGCGGCCGTTCAGGGCTGCTTGATTCGATTCCGTCCGATTATGATGACCACGATGGCCGCCATTATGGGCACGGCGCCGATTGCTTTCGGAGTCGGCGCGGGTGCCGATTCGCGGCGACCGTTGGGCGCGTGCGTGGTGGGAGGCTTGATTTTCGCGCAAATCGTGACCCTCTATCTCACCCCTGTGTTCTATACCTACATGGATTCGTTCCAGAGCTGGCTCGGACGGAGCGGCCGCAAGCGGCTTCGCGAAGCGCAGGAGGGATTGCAGCACTTGCACGAGCAGCCCGTGCTGGCACCCCACGCGAAGCGAATCGCCGAGAATTAGTCCCGGCGCTCATCCAACCACATTCAAATCCAGTTTGGGCAAAACTGCCGAATTTCGCGCGCGGAATTTCTGTTTAAGTACCATTGACCTGAGCGAAACCGAGGTCTAGGCTTTCGGTAATGGTGCATGGAGCCCGTTCCTGTTTTGTTGCAGATAGCTTGTTTTCAGTAGCTTACGAGCCACAGGGGCCTTGCCGATGACCGAAAGAAACGTTACGCCTTTTGCAGCCTCCCTGGAAGCCAAAATGCGACAGAAGCGCCGAGGGCCGCGCATGAACTCGCGAGTGCCGGTGGCGATTGAATGGCGCGAGCAGTCCGTGAACCGGACGAATCACGACGAGGCGCACACCCGCGTGGTGAACTTTTACGGGTGCCTGCTGGTCTCGGCGCATCCGATGCCCATCGAGCAAAGAATGACGATTACCAATCTGGCCACGCACAAAACCATTCCCGCGGTTGTGGTTTATCGCGGAAGCAAGAGCTTCGACGGATGGGAATTGGGCGTGGAACTGGTGAAACCGGAGATGGATTTTTGGGGCATCGAGGCGCTGTAGTCCTGCTGTAGGCCGCGCGCGTTCAAGTCTGACTGAATCCTTGCCCCTCTATTTATTTTGCCGAGCGAGCGAAAGGGATCTCGTCGAGGTCCAAATTCCCCCCTGAGAGAATGATGCCGATGCGTTTTCCGTGTGCGGCGATCTTATTCTGAAGAACGATGGCCGCGGAAACCGCGCCGGATGGCTCGACGATCAGCTTCAGCCGCTCCCACAGCAAGCGCATCGTCGCGAGAATTTCTTCTTCGCTGACCAGCGCGATTTCGTCCACATTTTTGCGCAGAATGGAAAAAGTGAGCGGGCAGAGCAC
>DASUAV010000189.1:0-14761 GCA_035763605.1 Candidatus Acidiferrales bacterium | reverse complement strand
ACAAACAGTGCTGCGCCGCTCTCGTATGGAAAGGGACATGGACGCGGAGATGCGCGCGCATATAGAAGCGTATGCGGAAGACTTGATGCGCGGCGGCATTTCGAGCGCAGAAGCGATGCGCCGGGCGCGCATGGAGTTCGGCGCCATGGAACGCGTGAAAGAAGAATGCCGCGAATCGCGTGGCATCGCGTTCATTGAAAGCCTGCGGCAGGATTTGCGATTTGCGCTGCGCATGTTGCGGAAATCGCCTGGGTTTACGGCGATTGCTGTCCTTACCCTGGCCCTCGGCATCGGCGCCAACACAACAATTTTCAGCGCTATTTATGGCTTGCTGCTTCAGCCCCTGCCGTATGCAGACAGTTCGCGACTAGTCACCGTCGAGGCGACAAAATACTGGTCTCGTTCTCAGGTTGGCTCGGTCATTGCCTTCTCAGGAGACGGTTGGAGGCAAATTTTGACGCGCACACCTGAATTTACTCAGTCCGCTCTTTATTCGCAGGGGGAATTTACGCTCACAGGCGGGCTCGAGCCTCAAAGACTGAGTGGAGCTGAAGTCTCCGGCAATTTCTTTTCCGTTTTGGGGGCACGTCCTCTTTTGGGGCGGCCGATTCTTGACCGCGATACCGATCCCGTTGATGCGCACGTCGCGGTAGCAAGTTACATGCTGTGGAAGACTACGTTTGGCGCAAACCCACATGCCGTCGGTCACCGGATCACCGTCAACGGCACGCCATACAAGATCGTTGGTGTAATGCCGCCGGAAGTGGATTTTGCGGCAGGCCAAAAGGGTCTATGGCTCTCGGGCGCAGGTCGCACGCAGAGCGGCTTGGTTCTTGCTCGATTAAAGCCGGGCTTTTCTATCAAGAAAGCCAACGCACAATTAAGAGTCGCTGCGGCCTGGTTCGCGGCGAAATTTCCAAAGTTAATGGGCGGATACGGAGGCTGGGAACTCAATGCCTATCGAGTTGAGCGCGACACGGGGAAGGTCGCCGATGGCCTCTGGATTCTCTTTGGTGCCGTGGGGTTCGTGCTGCTGATCGCGTGCGTTAATGTTAGCGGCCTGCTACTGGCGCACGGTTGGAGTCGACGCAGGGAAGTAAGCATTCGCGCGGCGCTCGGCGCGACGCGAGGAAGAATCACCCGGCAATTTCTGTCGGAGAGTTTACTCCTCGCCTTGACAGGCGGCGCAGTCGGACTCTTGTTTTCCGTGTGGGGCATCCGCCTGCTGCGAGCCGTTGCGCCGCCGGACACGCCGCACCTCGAGCTGCTGCGCTTGAATCCATTCGTACTCGCATTTACTGCTGGCATTTCGGTTTTGTGCGGAGTTCTGTTCGGACTCGCTCCTGCACTACAGGCATCCATGCGCCGTACGGGGATGGTCCTCAACGAAGGCCCGGACGCGCCGTTCAGGATTTCTTTGCAAAAATTCAATCACTTGGGCAGTTTGTCCATACCCATCGAAATAGGGTTTTGCGTGATTCTCGTAACCGGGTCTGCGCTTGTCGCCCGCAGCCTTGACAACATGATGAGTCTTAAGCTGGGATTTCGGACCGACCACATCCTGACTCTATCAGTAGACTTCAGCAATGCTGTTTGCAATCCCTGGGACCCCAAGAAGATCACGCAGTGCCAACTGGCTGTCGCCAACGTCTTGCATAGGATCCGGAACCTTCCCGGCGTGCGCCAGGCTGCCGCAAGCTCCGATGCACCACTCGATGGCGGGTTCAGCAGCGCTCTTTCTGTTCAATTAGAGGGGCAATCGGGCGAATTCGGGATCGCTCACGGCTCTCTAATTCTCGGCAGACCTATTAGCCCCGGCTACTTTCAAACTATGGGCATTCCTTTACTCGCCGGAAAGAGCTTCGATACCGGTGACGCGGAAAACGCCGAGCGAGTTGTTATCGTGAACCAAAGCTTCGCTCAACAGTTCTTCGCAGGACACGCTCTAGGCCATCGCATGAGCATCGAACAGGATAAAGACGGCAGGCCTGAGTGGATGGAGATCGTTGGTGAAGTCGGCGATACCCGCGACCTTGATTTGACCGAAAAGCCCGCACCCCAATATTACGTCCCCTACACGCAGGCCACCTACTTCATGACGCACACATTCCTTGCACGCACTTCGCTGGATCCGCTGGGAATCGCCGCCGCGATAAAACAGGAGATTTGGGCTCTCGACAAAGACGCGCCCGTCACGGAAATGAAAACGATGGACCAGGTTGTCGCCGAGAACACTGCGGAGCCCAGGTTCCGGACCTTCCTTTTTGGGTCCTTCAGCGTGCTCGGACTGCTACTGGCAACAGTGGGCGTCTACGGCGTGACTTCTTATTCTGTGGCGAGACGCACGCATGAAATCGGGGTGCGCATGGCGCTTGGAGCGCAGCGGTTTCAAATCATGAGGCTGATTATCGGACAGGGAGCTTGGCTGGGATTTGTTGGAGCCGGGATCGGTGTCGCTGGCGCGTTTGCTCTGACGCGTGTTCTAACTAGCATGCTCTTCGAAGTGAAGCCTGTCGATCCTGCGCTGTTTGCCGGAGTCGCAGTTGGGCTTGTCGCCGTAGTCCTCGCGGCAAGCTACATCCCCGCACGGCGGGCCATGAAGGTCGATCCCATGGTCGCGCTGCGATACGAATAGGTCATGGCTTTTTGTAGCCACAACGAACGATGAAAATATCCGCCCAACCGGCTATTGAAAGCGAAAGACTTAGAGTTATTTTCTGAGGAATAATTGTAAGCATTTCCGCAGTAGACTATTTGCCGGATTGCCCGGCGCGGGCCTTCCCTTCACACTTGCTGGTATGCGCATCGTTCCTCCTGACGAATACGCGGGCGCGGTCGTCTTCCTCGAGAAGCGCGGGCATCGCCTCAAACCGATTGACAGCCTCACGACCGCTGATCCGCAGGCACCGTGCTCGGAAGTGGATGGGCGGCAAATGACCGCCGAGGAAGTGGTGAATCTGGCGGCCGAAAAAGGGTGGGTGCTGCCCTAGGGTGCGTCGGTTGCGCTGATAAATTGCCGGAGAATTGCTGCCTACACGATGCGGGTCCCCAAAGAAGCACAGCAGTAGCTGAAGCCCTGTCTACGTCTCCCGCAATCGCCCCGGCTTGTATTTCGCGAAAGGCGCTCAAGCTAAAAATCCACGCTCGGAAGGAAATAACAGGCGTGCAATGTCCCGGCTTGTCTTTGTGAATTCACGTAGGACTTTTCCCTGATTGCCGCAATTGGCCCGAACGTTTAGCGTGGCGTCATGAGAACTTTCACACCAGAGCAATTCAGCCGCGCCATTGCGTTTCTGCGAAATCGCCATCGCGTGGTCCTGTCGCAGGGCAGCGTGGATGGCGAAACGCAAGTTTCCGTGGACGGACAGGCTTTGCAGCGCGCCGACATCGTACGCATGGCGGAGACGGAAGGCTGGAGCGATCGCTGGAAGCCGGACGGCTCCGCGCCGCAGTAAGCCATCCCTGCCGGCTTCAGACACGCGTGTTTAAGAAGCCTCTCTGCGCAAAGCGTAACGACAACCATTCCCGCATTTGAAAAGCACAGGAGCACAATCTTGCAGCGCAGGCGTTTCGGCAATGCTGCGTGTATGATGAACGCAGCGCATCAGGAGCGCATCGGAAATGCATTTATGGGGCGTTAACTGGCTGCACATTTTCTGGTCTGCGGGAATCATCGCTGGAGCGATTGTCCTCGGCGGGATTATCCATGCCGTGCTTTTCTTCATCCTGCGGCGAGTGGCGCGGCGCAAAGGCAGTGTAATTGCGAATTCCCTGGTGCGGCACGCCAACGCGCCGTCGCGATTTATCATTCCGCTGCTGGTCGTGCTCGCGGTTTTGCCGGAAGTGCCGCTTCCCAAAAACGTGATGAGCATCCTGCAACATGCGGCGGGGCTCGGCCTGATTGCCGCCATCGCCTGGCTGGTGATTCTCGCAAGCCAGATTGTTTCCGACATTCTTGCCGAGCGCTACCGTGTGGACGCCGCGGATAACCTGCTCGCCAGAAGGGTGCAGACGCAATTTTCGATTTTTCACCGGATTATTGTGGTGCTGGTGTGCATCGTCACGGTGGCGGTGATGCTTATGACGTTCCCGGCGATCAAGCACATCGGAGAGAGCGTGCTGGCCTCGGCGGGACTTGCAGGACTGATCGTCGGCCTGGCGATGAAAGACACGCTCTCGAATATCGTAGCCGGCGTGCAGATCGCTTTCGCGCAGCCGTTCCGGCTCGAAGACGTCGTGGTCGTCGAGGGAGAGTGGGGGCAGATCGAAGAGATCACCACAATGTACGTGGTGGTGAGAATTTGGGATTTGCGGCGGCTGGTGCTGCCACTCTCCTATTTTTTGAATCATCCATTTGAGAATTGGACGCGCACGAGCGTGGACTTGCTAGGCTACGTCACTTTGAATGTGGATTACAAGGTTCCGATAGATGAGTTGCGCAAGGAGCTGCGCCGCATCTGCGAATCGTCGAAACTGTGGCTCGGAAAAGTATGCGTCTTGCAGGCGACCGACGCCACCGAGCACACCGTGCAAATCCGCGCGTTGATGGACGCGAAGGATTCCAATGATCAGTGGGATTTGAAGTGCCTCGTCCGCGAGAAGCTCATCGAGTTTCTGCAGAAAAAGTATCCGGACAGCTTGCCGCGATACCGCACGGAGTTCACTCCGCTATCTGACGGGAAGCAGCCTAGCGGCGCTGATTCCGAGGACGGATCGAACGCGCAAGAAAGCCGCGTGGAGCATAAGACAGGGATAAAACCAAAAGATGCGAGCGAGGCGCACAAATGAGTGAAGAGATCGGGTTTATCGGACTGGGAAATATGGGGGCGCCGATCGCGATGAATCTTTTGCGCGCGGGTTTTTCGTTAAAGGTTTTCAACCGCACGCTGTCGAAAGCGGCCAATCTGGCGGCGCAAGGCGCGCGCGTGACAGCCTCTGCCGAGGATGTGGCTACGCCGGGCGGAATTGTTTGCACCATGCTGTCCGATGACGCCGCACTCCAAGAAATCTGCTCGGGCGAGAATTCGTTCGTGAAGCGGCTTGGCGAAGGCGGCGTGCATGTTTCGATGAGCACGATTAGTCCAGCGACGGCTCGCCGGCTCGCGCAGGAGCACAAACAATTCGGTGTTTCATACCTTGCGGCGCCGGTGTTTGGACGTCCTGAAGCTGCGGCAGCGGCAAAACTATTCGTGTGCGCCGCAGGACTCGAAGCCGCGAAGAAGAGAATCGAGCCTCTGCTGAAAGCGATTGGGCAGGGGACGTTTGACTTCGGCGAAGAGCCGGGCGCGGCGAATGTGGTGAAGCTATGCGGTAATTTCATGGTTGCGGCAACGGTGGAGGCGCTTGCAGAGATGCTGGTACTTGGCGAGAAAAACGGAGTCAGCAAAAGAGCTATCGCGGAGATGATTGGAGAATTCTCGCCGCTGCACCACAGTTACGCCAGCATTATGGCCGAGGAGCGGTTCGAGCCCGCCGGGTTCAGGCTGGCGCTTGGACTGAAGGACATCAATCTGATTTTGGGCACGGCGGCTGCAAGCGTCACTCCGTTGCCGCTCGCGAGCCTGCTGCATGATCGCTGGATAGCCAGCGTGGCGAAAGGACGCGCCAATCTGGATTGGTCTGCGATTGCCTTGGACGTGGCTGAGAATGCGGGAATCAAGCCGCGGGCTAATTCCGAATCGAAGTAATTTCAAGCCCCGCGCGAGTTGCTGAATTTATTGACGGTCGGATCGGGCCGCTTGGACGGATTCGCCCAGAATTTCGAGCTTCACTTCTCCGCCCTTTGGCTTTCGCAAGAAGAGACGGTCTTTTTCGACGCGGCAGTCCACATCTTCACCCGCGGAAAAACGCGGCTTTTTCGAGTGGTCTGTGGCTTTGTAGACAGTCGTGCCAATTTGCACCTGGTAGACGACTTCGCCCTTAACGGCGTGCGTGGACAGATTTTGGCCGGTGTCGAACGCCAGCACCCGGCCGTATTGATAAGTATGACCTCCGGCGAGCGCGGCAGGCGCGGCAATCGCAGCGAATAGAAGGAGCGCGAGTGTTTTCATGATGCTTGTTTAGCGCGCAGAAGCTACCGAGGTCAATGGGACGCGGCGCAATCGTCAGCAAAGAGTACACAATGCTGTAAATGCGGGCTTCACAGACGCAGGCGCTCCGATGCATTTCTGATATTCTCTTGCGCGTGAAAACAGGGCTCCTGCTTGGGATTCTCATCTTGTGCGGATTTTTTGCCGCGCAAGCTGGCGTGGATGCGCAGCAGCAGTCCAGTTCGCAAAGCCCACAAAATCCACCTGCGCAAAAACCGCCGGTTAAAAATCACCAAACTCCTCCGCCGAAGAATGGAAATGCGAATCCCCAGCAGGCGCCTGCCCCACCGCAATCCCCTGCCCCGCAGCAGCCCCCCGTGGAGGCGCTCCACACCGTCGTAATCGATCCTGGCCATGGTGGCGCGGATACCGGTTCGCGCGGCTCGTCCGGCCTCGCGGAGAAGGACGTTGTGATGGATTTGGCGCGGGAAATCGGCGCCGCGCTTCGGGCGGCCGGATTCAATGTGGTGATGACGCGCATCGCAGACGTAGATCCCTCTCTCGATGAGCGTGCCGCGGTCGCCAACGCGCAAAAGGATGCGATTTTCATCAGCCTGCATGTGGGTTCTGCGGGGCCGGCGGACGCCGTGCGAACCTACACGTATCTTTTTCCGTCCACCGCGCCGCCGCTCTCATCGGCATCATTCCCCGGCGCGACTTCGACCCCTGCTGCTGCCGCGCCGGCGAATTTTGTGCCGTGGCGCCAGGCGCAGGAGCAGTATCTTGCGCAGAGCCGGAAACTCGGCGATTTAATTCAGGTTGAACTGGCGCAGAAATTCAAAGGCTCGCCGGAGATTTCCGCGAGCGTGCCGGTTGCGGTGCTGCGTTCCGTGATGACGCCCGCGGTAGCCGTGGAAATCTCGAATATTTCCGCGGGGCAGCAACAATTGGAAGATATGGCGCCGGATTTGGCAGCGGGCATCGCGCGCGCCGTGACGGCATACAAAAGCGTCTATCCGGCCGGAGGCAGGTCATGACGCGGCAGGTGAAGATCATCTTCATTTGCATCCTTGCGGCAGTCATTGTGGGGATTTTTGCGCTGCGCGCGCTGCATCGCCGGGCCACGCAGCTTCAGCCGACCCGCGCCACGGAAGAAGAGGAGCGCCGCGAAGTGATTGCGCCGCCAATCTCCACGCCGACAGACGTGAGCACTTCGGCGCAGCTCTTCTGGATTTCCGCAGCGCAGCCGGATCAGCTAGCGCCTGTGAGCGTGCAACTGCCCTTGTCCGCAGATCCAGCGCAACGCGCGAAGCAGCTCATTACCGCGCTAATTGCAAATCCACCAAGCCCCACGCAGCGCACGCTGCCCGCCGGCGCGACTCTTCTCAATTTTTATCTCTTGCCGAATGGCCAGACGGTGGCGGATTTCTCCGACGAACTTTCGACGGAAATGCCGTCCGGCATTCTGAGCGAATGGCTGGCGGTCAGCTCGATTACGCAAACGCTCGCGGCGAACGTTCCGCAGATTACCCAAATCAAAATTCTGGTGCATGGGCGCGAGCTTGACACGCTCGCAGGACACGTTGACATGACCGATTTCTTTGACGTGCGAGCGGCTTCTGCGCCCGCAGTTCCGGCCACAACCAAGTAATGCATGCGCATTCTGCCGTGTTCGGAAAACGGCTGCGCTGAGATTGACACAGCGCGGCGCGAACGTTCACACTAATGCGGCGCTTGGAATTTTGGTATAGCGAGGCAACTTGCGAACGGACGGAAGAACAGCGAGTCAACTGCGGCCCATCAAGCTGACTCCGGATTTTGTCTCGACGGCGGAAGGCAGCGTCCTCATCGAAGCAGGCCGCACGCGCGTCGTGGCCACAGCCACGATCGAAGATGGCGTGCCACATTTCTTGAAGGGCCAGGATAAAGGCTGGGTCACGAGCGAATATGGGATGCTGCCGCGAGCCACGGACCGTCGCACTCCGCGCGAAGCCGCGCGCGGGAAGCAATCGGGGCGAACGCAGGAGATTCAGCGGCTCATCGGACGCGCGCTGCGCGCGGTGACGGACCTCGAAGCCATCGGCGAGCGCACCGTCTGGATTGATTGCGACGTTATCGAGGCGGACGGCGGCACGCGCACCGCGTCCATTTCCGGCGCGTTTGTTGCGCTGGCGCTCGCGTTCCAGAGAATGAAAGCCGCCGGGATTCTGCCGACGATTCCTCTGATAGATTCCGTCGCGGCGATCAGCGTGGGCATTGTGAAAGATGAACTGCTGCTTGATCTCGCCTACGATGAAGATTCGCAAGCGCAAGTGGACATGAATGTGGTGATGACCGGCGCGGGCCATCTCGTCGAAGTGCAAGCGACTGCAGAGGGCCGGCCGTTTACCTCCGAAGAAATGCAGCAATTGCTGCGGCTGGCTTCGGGGGGCATCCATCATGTCAGCGAAATTCAGCAGGAACTGCTGCAACTGAAATATCGCGCCCATGCGCGTTAAGCTGCTGCTGGCCTCTTCGAATCCCGGAAAGCTGAACGAATTTCGCGCCATGGCGGCAAGCCTCGAATGCGCGCGTGAAATCGAATTGGAGTTGCTGCCCGGATTCGATACGCTGCCGCGCTTTGCGGAGAACGCTCCCACGTTTGCCGAAAACGCGGCGGGAAAGGCGCTGCATTACAGTCAGCGCGCTGATGGCGTGATTGTCGCGGACGATTCCGGCTTAGTGGTGCGCGCGCTTGGCGGCGCTCCGGGAGTGCGTTCGGCGCGCTACGCAGGCGAGAACGCAACCGACGCGGAGCGCAACAGCAAATTGCTTGCGGAATTGCGCGGCAAGACAGGCGACGCGCGCAACGCGAAATTCGTTTGCGTGATTGCGGCGGCAAAAGGCGGAACAGCGCTCGCAGTTGTTTCGGAGTGCGTCGAAGGAGTAATCACCGAGATGCCGCGCGGCACGGGCGGATTCGGATACGACCCCATTTTTTATTTTTCGCCCATGCAAAAAACATTCGCGGAACTCTCTCCCTCTGAAAAGAACGATGTAAGTCATCGCGGAAAAGCTTTTCGCAAACTGTGCGCGGCGCTCGCATGAAATCGCTCTGAAAGGAGCATCTTCCCGTTCTCACTTGACCCCGAGCGACCGACTAGAGCAAAAACTGTAGAACCTTTGCTGATGCCCGGCTCATCGAATATCCTGCTGTAAAATCCGCGCCCAAAGCTGTAAAACGGTTGTGCTTATCGGGAGGAAGCCTATGGCCACCGCAAAATTGGCGCCGGAATCTTTTGAGCCGCTCGTGCAGCGGCTTGCCGAAGCGCGCGCCGAGACGGATAAGCTCTTTTCGCTCATTCGTCCCGAAGCGATTTACGAGCGGTCGATACCGGAGCGGCACCGGCTGATTTTTTATTTGGGCCATCTCGAAGCGTTCGATTGGAATTTGATCGCACGCGGCGCGCTCGATTACCCTAGCTTTCATCCGGAATACGAAAAACTCTTTGCCTTCGGCATTGATCCAGTTGACGGGAAGCTTCCGCACGACGTGCCGAGCGATTGGCCGAGGATAGATGCCGTCACCGCATACAACGAACGCTTGCGCGAACGAATTGACAAGGCGCTGCACGCGCCCGCGACAACTTTGCCGCCTATGATCGCCGATGGGACACTTATGAACGTCGCCATTGAGCACCGGTTGATGCACGCGGAAACGATCGCTTATCTGATGCACCAGTTGCCGTACACGCAGAAAATCCGGCCCGACGACTACGTTTCGCAGTCCGCATCTGTGAAAGCAATGCCCGGAATGGTCAGCCAAATGGCGCGAATTCCTGCAGGAATAGCAACGCTTGGAATGCGCCGTGATGCAGGCAATTTTGGCTGGGACAACGAATTCGAAGAGAATCACATTGAAGTGCCGGAATTTCAGATTCGCGCTTTTCCGGTCACCAACGGTGAGTTTCTGGAGTTTGTTCGCGCGGGCGGATACGAAGTCGAGCAGTTGTGGCGTCCGGAAGACTGGGAATGGAAAACTTCCGCGAACCTTACGCATCCATTTTTCTGGAGCAGCGATGGAGACGATTCACACACCGCGAATTGGAATTACCGCGGAATGTTCGAAGAATTTCCCTTGCCGCTGGATTCTCCTGTTTACGTCAGCCAAGCGGAAGCAGCCGCATTCGCGCGCTGGGAAAAACAGCTTCTGCCGACCGAAACGCAGTGGCATCGAGCGGCCTACGGCACTCCGACGGAAAGCGAATGCGCCTATCCGTGGGGCGATGTCGAGCCAAGCCGCGAGCGCGGGAATTTTGATTTTGCAAATTGGGATCCCATGCCGGTGGATGCGCATCCCGCCGGGCAGAGCGCCTTCGGCGTTCACGATTTGCTTGGCAACGGATGGGAATGGACATCGAGCACTTTCGGCCCATTCCCTGGATTCAAGGCGTTCCCGTTTTACGCCGGCTATTCCGCAAATTTCTTTGATGGCAAACATTTCGTGATGAAAGGCGGCTCGCCGCGCACGGCGCGCTGCATGCTGCGGCGCTCGTTTCGCAACTGGTTCCAACCACATTATCCGTACGTGTACGCGAAATTCCGCACGGTCGCAGCGTAATCGGAGGACAAATGGCCAGCACAGCGAGACTTTACACGCATGGCGTTCTTGGCGACGCGCGCGCGGACTTTGCAGCAGATGTTCACGCAGGACTTACCAAGCCCGGCCAAAAAGAACTTCCTTCGAAGTATCTCTATGACGAAGTTGGCTCGGCGCTCTTTGAAGTGATTACTCTTTTGCCTGAGTACGGGCTCTCGCGCGCAGGCGCCCGGCTGCTCAAGCGCCACGCCGAAGAAATTGTGGACCGCATACCATCGCCGGTCGCTATCGCGGAGCTCGGCTCGGGAAGTGGCTCGAAAACGCGCTGGATTCTTGAAGCGCTCTCGCGCCGCCAGCCGGTCACGTACTATCCCATTGATATTTCGCGCACGGCGCTTTCGCGCTGCTGGCAGGAACTCGGCCGCATTGATTCAGTCAGCATCGTTGGATTCGAACGCGCTTATTTGGACGGCCTGCTCGATGTTTCTTCGCGCCGAAAACCCGGGGAGCGTTTCCTCGTGCTTTTCCTCGGCAGCACGATCGGCAATTTCGACCGCGATGCCGGCGCGAAGTTCCTCGGCGAAGTCCGTCACATTTTGCACGCGGGCGACGGGCTGCTGCTCGCCACAGATTTGGAAAAATCCGAGAGCGAATTGCTGCTCGCGTATGACGACCCCGCCGGCGTCACAGCGGCCTTCAATTGCAACATGCTGGCGCGCATCAATCGCGAACTCGGAGGCGATTTCGACGTGGCGTCGTTCGCGCATGAAGCGCGCTACAACCGCGACGAGCGCCGCATCGAGATGCATTTGCGCTCGACGCGGCGCCAGACCGCGTACATTACTGCGGCTTCGCTCGAAGTCGCGTTCGAAAATGGCGAAACGATTTGGACGGAGAGTTCGCACAAGTACCGCTGCGAAGAGGCCGCGGATATGGGCAGCCGCGCGGGATTCCGCTGCGAAGCGCAGTGGGTGGACGCGGAATGGCCCTATGCGCAAAGCCTATTTCTGGCGGAATAGCACCAGGGCACCCTGCCCGCACTTATCGGCATAATTTCGTTGCTGGTCTTTTTGAAAGGTCGTCGAGACTCGCGCCATTGGGTTATTCCTGATATTTAGCTCTTGAGAATGTTCAGGAATTTGCGCGGATGGTTTTCGAAGCCCGGGAAAACGGCGCTTAAATCGCGATTGCCGAGGTGCTGCGCGAGGATTTCGCCGAGCACGCTGCGAAAATCTGTGGTCACCGCGAGATCGCGATCCTGATAGAGCTGCCCGTCGTTCATTCCCGGCCATTTCGTGTAGACCCTTCCGCCTTTCACGCCGCCGCCCATCACGAACATGCAATTCGCGTGGCCGTGATCCGTGCCGCGATTGCCGTTCTCGTGCGCGGTGCGGCCGAATTCCGACATGCTGACGAAAACAATGTCTTCCATGCGATCGCCGAGGTCTTGGTGAAACGCAGCGATTCCCTGGCCCAAATCACGCAGCAAATTCGCGAGCTGTCCTTGCACGCCGCCTTCGTTGACGTGATTGTCCCAGCCGCCGCTATCGAGGAACGCCACTTCCATTCCCAAATCCGCCTTTAGCAACTCCGCAATTTCCTGCAAGCTGCGGCCGAATTTGCTTTTCGGATATTCCGCGCCATGTTCCGGCTGATAATTTTCGGGATCGAGTTTTTTCAGCGAATCCACGGCCTCGAACGTCTCCGCGCCGACCCCATGCAGCGCCTGGTCCACTGTTTGCGCGTACATCGCTTCGAAGCCGCCCTCGGTCACTTTGGGATTGCCGAAAATCTTGAACTGCTTCAAATCGGGAATGGCAATTGCGGAAGCTTTTCCGCGCAGCGTCAGCGGCAGATACGGACCGAAGGCGACAGCGCGAAATGCGGATTCTTTTTCCTCGGGCGATTCTTGCAACGAACGATTCAGCCAGCCATCATCGGTGCTGCGAACTCCCGGCGTGCCCGATTCCATGAAATCCTGCGCGTCAAAATGCGAGCGCGACGGATCCGGCGAGCCGACGGCCTGCACGATGGCCAGTTCCTCGCGATGAAAAAGTTGCGCGAGCGGCTGCAGGCTGGGATGCAAGCCGAAAAATCCGTCGAGATCAATGGCCGCGTCCTGCTCGCCGCTTTTCGGCTGCGGAATGGCAATCGTCGGGCGCAAGCGGTAATAATTCGGCTCCGCGAACGGGACGACGACGTTGAGACCGTCCATCGCGCCGCGCTGGAAAAGCACCACGAGTTTCTTTTTATTCGGCGCGGGCGTGTCCGCAATGGCGCGCCGCAAAAATGACGGCATTGCGCTCATGCCGATCATGGCCACGCCGCCGCTCTTCAAGAACACTCGCCGCGAAATTCTCATTTCTGCTTCTCCTCAGACAGGCCTCACGTCAGCCCGCAGAAGCGGGCCGGACGTGAGCTACAGACCGTTGCCTTGTTCCATCGCCATGGCGGCGACTTGGCCTCGGTGCAAAGCCGCAGACATTCAAGATGCGAATGTCTGCGCTACACAAGCTCAGCGCCTTTGAAACTCCGGTGCGCCCAACACGAGCCCAGCGATCAGGCCTTCGTTCACGTGCTTCACCGGATCATCGAGCCGCGCTTGCACAATTTGCGGGTCAGACATTTGTTTTTCGAGCGTAGCGCGCGTCTGCGCCGAAACGTCGCCACCCAGAAAATCTTCAAGTGAACGCGCCAGCGCCGTTTCAGAATTCGCGTCCGCATCCGCGCCGAGAAGCTGTGCCAAATCCACTTGCACGCCGGGCATGTGATTCGTCGCCAGCGCCAGCGCGAAATTCAGGCGATTGAGCAGCGCGCCGGCATTGACCCAAACGTCCTTCGTGTCCGCGTAGCCCGTCGGCGGCTCGCATTGATATAGCGGCTGGCCCATGCGCGCAACCCATTGCGCCAGTTGCGGCGAAACCTCCGTCTGCGCGTCGAGAGCTCGCGCCGCACTCACAGCCAGTTCGAACGGTGTTTTCACTTTCGCGCGAAATGCTTCCCGCGACCAGAATTCCGGCGAATAAATCATCGTCCGCAGCACGGCGCGAATGTCTCCTCCGCTCGACTGAAATTTCTCGGCCATTCGTTCAACGAGCGCGGGCGGAGGATTATCCGAAACGAAATGCTGCGCGAGCTGAGATGAAATATGCTTCGCCGTCGCTGGACTCGCCGCCAGCATGTGCAGCGCCTCAAGGCCGTCTTTCATTCCGCCATAATTGAATTTCTCGCCCATCACGATTTTGGGCGAGCGATCGTGGATGCGGTCATTGAAGAAGAATTCTGGCTCGCGGCGCGGCGCGCGAATTGTCCAGCCGGTAAGGCATTCCGCCATTTGAATTACGTCCTGCTGAGTGTAGCCGCCGTTCACGCCAATGGTGTGCAGTTCCATCACTTCGCGGCCATAATTTTCGTTCAGCCCGCGATCTTGTTGCTTTGGAGGCAATTTTCGGTCGCCCGGCGCGCTGCTCGTCTGCGGAAATTCCCTTCCCTGCGGAATCATTCCGCCCATGAACAGGCCGTTGAACCTCCTGCGCCGCGCCGCAATTTCCGCTTGCATTTGCTGAAACGCGACAGGGTCGGCACTCAGCCAGTTGTCCAAATAAAAAAGCATCGCTGGACTTTTTGCCGTGGCCACCAGCAAATCTTCGAATTTGCCCATGGCGCGCGGGCGAATCGTTTTCTCGACGTAGTCCGTCTCGAGCCAGCGGTCCGCGCCCTTGTTTACATTTACGTTGAAATGATTCGCCCAGAAATTGCTCATCACTTCGTAAAGCTGGCGCTCGCTGTAAATGGCGCGATCCATCGTCGCCACATCCAGTTCGGCCTGAATCCGCTGCGGCCCGCGCATCGTTTGAAATTGAATTTGCGCCGGATCCATTCCCTGCTGCCGCAATTCCTGACGTTTCGCACGGATTTCCTGCTCCATTTCCTGGCGGTATTCGGCTGCGCTCGTGCCGCTCCTCTTGGCTGCTTGCTTGGGCGGAGGAAATTCCGCGAGCAGTTCGCCCGACGACATTTTCAGAGTTTTGAATTTGCTCAGCTTCGCGTCGAGCGCGGGATCTCTGCCGGAAGTGAAGCTCAGTTGCTCATCAATCCATTTCTCGAGGCCCATTTTGCGAATGCGTTCCACATCGCCCGGGCGCGGGCCGTA
>DASUAV010000188.1:0-2790 GCA_035763605.1 Candidatus Acidiferrales bacterium | reverse complement strand
ACCAGCGCCGGCTCCGCCTCCGCGAAAGACACCCCGACGCTGCTCGAGATTCAATCCGAAAAATTGCTCGAAGAAAAACGGAGGGACGCGCTTCCCTTGCATTAAAAAGAAGTAAATCAGCTCGAATGATGATTTAGCGGGTGAGTCTATAAGCCGGATTTTGTACGCCGCGCATCGCGCTGGAATTTCTCCCAGCGCAAACGCAACGTGGCGATCATTCCTCTGGGCCTGCGATTGCTCGACAGGCTCGATGCGGCCTACCCGAGGGTTCGCTTGCATCGGGCCGGGCCAGCCCTACCCTCCTATTTGGCCTTGCTCCACGCGGGGTTTTCCATGCCTCCGATGTCGCCATCGGAGCGGTGGGCTCTTACCCCACCGTTTCACCCTTGCCTGTGCGTCGCTGAACTGGCCTGCGAAAGGTTTTGCCTCTCGCCGGCCGCCGAGCGCAATCCTCACCGGCGGTTTCGTTTCTGTGGCACTGTCCGTAGCTGAATCCTCGCGAATCCAGCCCCCTGGCGTTACCAGGCGCGTTGCCCTTCACCCTGAGAACGCTCCGGAGAGCGTTCGAAAGGTATTTCGGAGTCCGGACTTTCCTCCAGCGCGCGGCCTTGCGGCCAACGCGCCAGCGATCACCCGACTCGCCCGCTTCGCTCATTATACACACACAGTCTTTGTAGCGCAGAGTTTCGCTGCTGTTGCGATACTCTGCGGCAGTTTCCGGCATTTACCTAGTCCGGAGCCAAGCCCGAATTAAGCCTACATGCACGACGACGCGCCAATTGAACGCATCCCCAATTCGGCGTTGCTTGCCGCTTCCGTCGGGCGTAACATTCACGCCAATAGCCGTGGGCCTCGGCTTGGCTTTTGCGTCGCGGGAGCGCAAAAGGCACATTCAGTAGCAGCGGAAACGCCGAAGTGAATAACCAATCCAGTCCGCCCAGCACCGCATTCGCAAACGACCTGACCGGCAAAACCGTCGGACGTTTTCAGGTCGAAGCGCGTCTCGGCGCGGGGGGCATGGGCGAAGTCTATCGCGCGCGCGACACGAAGCTGCGCCGCGTGGTCGCTCTAAAACGCGTGGCCGCTCATCTGCTGGCCGACGAAAAATCTCGCGCACATCTGTGGAAGGAAGCGCTTTGCGCATCGCGCCTGAACGACCCGCACATCGCCGCGATTTACGACGCCTTCGAGGACCAAAACGAAGTTTTTCTGGTCATGGAATTTGTTCAGGGACAAAACCTGCGCCAGCGAATGCGCGGCCCTCTCCCTCTGCGCGAATTCCTGCCCATCGCCATCCAATGCGCTTCGGCGCTTGCGGCGGCGCATCGCGGGGGAATTCAGCATCGCGACATCAAACCTGAAAACATTCTGCTGGCGCGCGAAGGACAAGTAAAAATCCTCGATTTCGGAATCGCTCGCCGCCTCCCCGGCGATCCCGAAGGCACCACCATTGATTCGCTCACTGGCGAAGGCCTGATGGGCACGGTGATTTACATGGCGCCCGAAATCGTCGAGCAGCGCCCATCGGATGACCGCGCCGACATTTTCTCGCTCGGCGTCGTCTTCTACGAAGCGCTCGCCGGTCGCCACCCGTTTCGCGGCGGCACGCTGCTGGAAACATCGCGCCGCATCGTCGAGGAAGCTCCTGCGCCGCCCAGCAAATTCAATCCTGAAGTTCCTCCTCGTCTCGACGCGATTATTCTGCGAATGCTCGCCAAGCGGCCCGCGGAACGTTACGCCAAAGCTGCCGATGTGCTTGCAGATTTAGAGCAAATCCGCAACGAACTTTACACCGAAGGCCGCGCTCAGACATTGCCTCCCGCTCGCCGCACCAATCTGCTGAGAGCCAGAAATTTGCTGGGCATCGCGGTCGTCGGAGTGCTCGCGGCTTCCACATGGTTCGCGTTTCGCCATTTTCAAAAACCCGTTCTGAACGAACATGCGCCCATCCTGATTACCGATTTCGAGAATCGCACCTCGCAGCCGGTCTTCGATCAAACCGTGACCGAAGCCGTGCGCGAATCGCTCGAGCAATCGCACTATTTCCGCGTGATTCCGCGCTCTCAAATTCACGAAGCGGCTCAGCAGATGGGACGCGCTGACGTCAAGCGCGTGGACCGTTCCCTCGGACGCGAATTATGCCTTCGCGATAATTGCCGCGCCGTGCTGACCGGCGCGATTGTCGGCGTCGGCGCCAAATATCAGATCACCGAAGAGCTGATCGATCCCGCGAAGGACTCTGCTGTGCTCGTCGAAACAGCGTCTATGAGCTCTCCCGCCGATCTGTATATCACGGTCGATTCGCTGGCGCAGAAGCTCCGCAAAGGCGCGGGCGAATCCCTAGCGCAAATCTCAAAAACCAGCCAGCCGCTCGCGCAAGTGACCACGTCCTCGCTCGAAGCCCTGCAGCGCTACTCGCGCGGACTCGACCTCTACACTGCGGGCGACGTCGAAGGTTTTATCCCACTAGGCGAAAGCGCCATCGCGCTCGATCCTCATTTCGCTATGGCTCATCTGTACCTCGCGCGCGCTTACGCCAGCCTCGGCAACACGGGAAAAGCGTCTGAGCAGCTCGCCGCCGCCAAAGAAAATCTCAACCGGGTCACCGAGCGCGAGCGTTATTTGATTCTCGCCGAGGATTACGAAACTCGCGAGGAATACGAAAAGGCCGCCGATGAATTCCGCCTGCTCACGGAAACCTATCCCGACGACATTCGCGGTTTCAGCGGGCTCGCGCAGATGTCCATTTGGACTGGCCGCCTGGATGAAGCCGTCCCCGCCGAGCAGCAC
>DASUAV010000187.1:0-7012 GCA_035763605.1 Candidatus Acidiferrales bacterium | reverse complement strand
CCGAAAGCGGCCCTCGATGCGTACAATAAGTTTCTGGCCATGAATACGGACAAGAACAGCAACGAATACTTCGAGGCTGCCGCTCGCGCGCGCTTTCTCGAAAAAATGCTGAAGCAGAAGGGGCGTTAGGGTGCGCGGTCTGCTGATTGCCAATCTCTGCGCGGCCGGACTGCTGCTGGGCGCTCCGCCGCAGAGTTCCAAAACGCTGCGCAATCTTGCCAAGGCCCAGGAAAAGTACGAGAAAGCCGATAATCCGGTAGACCGCGCCAAGGCCATGAAGAAATTGGGCGACGAGGAATATAAGGCCGCCAGTGAAGCCCTCAAAAGCGGAGATCAAAAAGCCGCCTTGCAATACTTGCAGGACTATTATGATCAGGCTTCGCGGGCCCATGAAGAGTTGGACAAGATGGGCGTGGACGCGGAGAAGCACTCCAACGGGTTCCGGCAGTTGCAAATTTCCGTTCGCGAACGCGCGCGCGAGTTGAAAGAGATCATGGGACGCGTGGCTTACGACCAGCGCAAACCCTTCGAGGAAGTTGAAAAAGGCTTAGACGAGCTCAGCCAGAAATTGATTCTTGAGCTTTTCCCGGGCCATTCCAAGCATAATAAGGACGAAAAGGCGGGAAATGATCTTTAGGAGCAGTTCAGTGAAAACGAAAAAGCATGAATTAATTTTTGTGCTGGCGCTGGCTACGCTGGCACTCGCGGCCGGCCCGACGCTGGCAATGGCGCAGGAGGAAACCGACTTCCTCAGTCCTTCCGAAGCCGACAAAGTGCGCAACGCAGCGGAGCCAAACGATCGCATCAAACTGTTCGTCGGTTTTGCCGGCGACCGCCTCAAGAAATTGCAATACGAGCTGCAGCTCACTTCGCCGCAGATGCACAAAGAGCAAATTCTCAACGGGCTGTTGACCGCGTATTCGCATTGCATGGACGAGGCCACCGACCGCATCGAGGAAGCGCGCGACCACGGCGCTCAAATCCGCTCGGCCATCAAAGACATGGAGAAACACGGAAAAGATTATTTGCAGGCGCTGCAAGGCATCGAGAGCGCCAAAGGGCCGGAGCTCGATTCCTACAAAGACTCGCTGGACGATGCCATTGACGGCACGCAAGAGGCGCTCAAGAGCGCTTCCAAAGCATCGAAGGAGTACGGAGCCACGCCCGTCCGGAGAAAGCCTTGAAGGCAAACAGCCGGCGTCCGCGTCCTGTTCCGGGCGGCGCCATGCTGTTCCAGCGGATGTACACTCGGCTGGATTGCGACGGGCGGCCGCCTCACTTCATCGTTGATTTTTATCCGTACGCAAACCTCGCGCATTCGATTCGCCTGCGCCGGGATACGGCATACGTGCGGCTCTCTGATCTGCTGCAAAATGCGCCTCTGGAAGTGCTCGAAGCGGCTGCGGCGATTCTGCTTTCGAGACTTTACCGGCGGAGATTGCCCTCAGAAATTTCGGAGATGTACCGCAAGTACGCTCAGGCCCGGTCAACGCGACGCAAGCTGCATACGCTCCGCCAAACACGCGCACGCAGAAAAATGAGGCCGCCGCAGGGACGAGTCCATAATCTTGAACCGCTTTTTGAAACGTTGAACCGCCGGTATTTCTCTGGAGAGTTGCCCAAATCAAAAATCGGCTGGAGCACTCACCGATGGCGCAGCCAGTTGGGCATTTTCGATCCCGCGCTGGATCAGATCATCATCAACTCCGCGCTGGACCGTCCGCAAGTGCCGGAATATGCTGTCGCCTATGTGCTGTTTCACGAGATGTTGCATCGCAAGCATCCGATAAAATTGGCGCGCTGCCGGCTGGAAGCGCATTCGCGGGAATTTCGCCTCGAAGAGAAACAATTCAGCGATTACAACCGCGCGATGAAATTTCTGAAGCGATTTTCCTGACGCGCTATGGATGTGGACCGACTATTGCGGATTTTTCGCAGTGGAAGCGTGATTCTCGTCCGCAAGTTTCTTTTCCAGCGCGGCAATTCTTTCGCGGACTTTCTTTGACTCCGGAGTGTTCGGAAGAATTTCCAGATACTGCTTGTAGTAGGCTATGGCGTTCTGAGGATCATCTTTTTTTTCGTAAGCCTCGCCCAGCAACAGCCGCGCCTCGGCGTAATGCGGCTTGTAGAGCATCGCCTCTTTGAAGCGCGCAATGGCGCCGGCGAGATCGCCGCGCTTCATATAGAATTTCCCGACTTCCACATCGTGAATGGCGCGCATGGGATTGAACTCCGGCTCCGGCTTCCGCTGATCATTGGAAGAGTGTGCGCTGGAGGATTGCGTCTGAGAATCTTGTCCAGCGGGATGTTTCGTTTGAGGATTCTGCGAGGCGCACGCCGGCCCACAGCTAACGGCACAAATCGCCAGCAGGACCGCCGTTGCAAAAGCATTCATTTCCGCGCCTCCTTCACAAACGAGCCAAAAGCCGCTCTTTTGCTAAAATAGCAATGCACCCACACGATTTGGATGCGCGATGCAGGCACGCGCGTTCTAAAGCATAACTCTTCTATGGACCTTCGCGAAAAAGCCGCGGAATTTCCCACCGAACCCGGAGTGTATCTGTTCAAAGATGCCGCGGAAAAAATCATTTACGTAGGCAAAGCCAAGTCGCTGCGCAACCGCGTAAAGTCATATTTCCTGGCCGTACGCCAGGTAGACGCGAAGACCGGTTCTCTGGTGCGCGAAATCGCCGATGCGGAATACATCGTCGTGGATAACGAACGCGAAGCTCTGGCGCTCGAAAATAATCTCATCAAGCAGAACAAGCCCAAGTTCAACATTTTGCTGCGCGACGATAAAACTTACCCCTACATCTGCTTCACCGCTTCCGAAGATTTCCCGCACGTGTTTGTGACCCGGCGTCTGGAAAAGAATGGTTCAGTTTATTTTGGACCGTACTTTCCAGCAAGCCTGGCGCATCGCATTGTGCATTTCATCAGCCGGTATTTCGGAATACCTTCTACCAAAATCGAGATGAACCGGCCGCACGCGCGTGCATGGCTTGAATTTTATTTGAGCCGCAGCCTCGGCCCGCTCGCGGCGCAGCAGAGCCTCGAAGAGCGCTACAACGAAGCGGCTCGCGACGCGCGAATGTTTCTCGAAGGCCGCCGCAAAGACCTGCTGAAAAGCCTCGACGAACGCATGGCGCGCGCCTCGGAAGAAGAGCGATTCGAAGCCGCTCTCGGCTACCGCAATCTCATCCGCACCATTGAAGACATGGAAGAGCGCCAGAAAATCGCCGCGGCCGCAGGCGAAGATATTGACGTGCTGGCATGGTATGCGGAGCCGCCGCAAGTCGCCGCGAATTTGTTCCATGTTCGCGGAGGCCGCGTCGTTGATCGCCGCGAATTTTACTGGGAGGATTTGCCGGAATTCGAGCCTGCCGAGTTTCTCACTTCCCTGCTCAAGCAGATCTATCTCGATTCGAATTACATCCCGCGCTACATCCACGTGCCGGCGAGCTTCGAAGAATGCGAACTCTTGCAGGCGGTGTTTTCCGAAAACGCCGGGCATCGTGTCGAGATCATTGCGCCGCAGCGCGGGCCGAAGCGCGCGCTCGTGGATCTGGTGGAAACGAATGCGCGGCACTCGTTCCTGCAGAGGTTCCGCGTAATGAAGCCCAAATCCGAGGTGATTGCCGAGGCGCTCGAGACTGTCCTGGGCTTGCCCGCGCCGCCGCGCAGAATCGAGAGCTTTGACATTTCGCACATTCAGGGTTCCGATACAGTCGCGTCCATGGTTGTATGGGAAAACGGCAAAATGAAAAAGTCTGACTATCGCAAATTTATAATTCGCGGAGGTGATCTCAGCCGGACTCACGCCGAAAACCAGCCCAACGATTCCGTGACAGTTGTTCCAGCCGCCCCTGTAACCGAACCGGAACTTCTCCGCGATGATTTTGCCAGTATGCGCGAGGCGGTGACGCGCCGCTATCGCCGGCTCCTCGAAGAAAGTAAGCCTTTGCCCGATCTGGTTTTAATTGACGGCGGCCTGGGCCAGTTGCACGCCGCAGCGGATGCGCTGAACGCCCTCGGCGTAACGGAACAGCCGCTGGCCAGCATCGCCAAACGCGAAGAGATTCTCTACGTCTACGGTCGTGAGCATGATCCGATTCGCTTGGAGCACAGTTCGCCCGTCCTGCACGTGATTCAGCAAATTCGCGACGAAACTCACCGATTCGCAGTTACGTTCCACCGTTTGCGCCGGAACAAAGGGCGAATGCGCACTTCACTGACGACTGTGCCGGGCATCGGGAAGCAGACGGCACGAAAGCTCCTGAAAAGGTTCGGCAGCGTCGAACGGCTGCGAAAAATGAGCGTGGACGAGCTCTCTGCCGCTCTCTCGCGGACTAAGGCCGAAAAACTTCACGAATTCCTGCAAAGCACACGCTAAAGAAATCAGCAGGCTGGCTGGCGCGCGACGCGAAATCCCTTCACCATACGTACGCGTATGGCTACAGCGAAATACCATTGACTATAAGGCTTAGCATTCCTTGTACCGCTCTGAACTCTATGTTAGCGTAATTTGCGGAGGTGGTTTATGGCGGAGAACGTTGGCTCCAAGATCAGCTTCTTTATCGTAGGACTCGGAATAGGAACGCTGGTGGGCATCCTTTTTGCACCGAAATCGGGTGAGGAAACGCGCCAATTATTGCAGGACAAGGCTGACGCCGGCCGGGAGTACGCGCAAAGAAAAGCGCGGGAATTGCGCGAGCGCGCCGAGGATTTGATCGAGCGCAGCAAAGACATCATCAATCGGGAAAAGGGTTCGCTGGCAGCCGCCGTGGAAGCGGGCAAAGAGACCTACCAGCGCGAAAAAGCGAAGGCGCAGTAAGCCCCGCAAGAATCGAGAATAAGCAATGGCCGGAAATGGCGCGCTCATCGGAATACTCATCGTCATCGCCATATCGTTCTTCCTGCAGATGGTATTCATGGGCGGAATGTTGGTCATGCTGCGCAAGGCCGTGAAGGAGTCGCAGCAAACCATTCACGCCATGGAGCGCAAGATTGACCCGATTATCGGCAGGATCAACCGCATTCTCGAAAATTCCGAAGAAAAGATAACCAGCATCGTATCCGATGCCTCCGAGATGACGCGGCTGGCGCGCGGGCAGGCGCAGAAAGTGGACCGCGTCGTCACCGAGGGCTTGGACCGCATGAGAACGCAGATTCTGCGCGCGGATTCCATCATTACCGGCACGCTCGAAGCCATCGAAGACACTGGCGTGCGCGTGCGCCGCTCCGTTTTGGGGCCGCTGCAACAGGCTTCTGCGGTGCTCAAAGGAATCCGCACAGGCATTGATTACATTCGCGGCGAACATGGTTCCCGTGGCGGGAATGCCGCGAATCAGGACGAAGAACTCTTCATTTAGACGCTCCACTCAGGCATTTTGTAAATACGCTCGCTTTCCATAATTCCCCGGCCAGAACTTCCAAAGCATCCCCTTTTTGCCAATAGGCTTCCTGTGGCTCAGCCACGTCTCGCGTGGACTACTGTTCGATGCCTGTCGCTTGTGTTGTAGCTGGACGCCAGATAATATGCGGGAACCTTACGGAACATTTCGGCCGCATTTTACGTTCCATAGAGTGAGGCCGAATAGGGATGTTGCTGACGAGGAAAATGACGATTGGAAGCGGACGCCCAACTGGTCCAGCGATGCCTAAAGGGCGACGGGCCGGCTTGGGAAGAGCTTGTGCGCCGGCACTCGCGCCGAGTCTACAACCTCTGCTATCGCTTCACCAGCAATTCGAGCGAGGCGGAGGACTTGACGCAGGATGTGTTTCTACGGATCTATCGCACGCTCGCGAGCTATCGCACCGCCTACGGCGGCTTTCCCACATGGCTGACCAGCGTCACGCGCAATCTGCTGGTGGATCACTACCGCCGCTCCCGCCGCGACCGCATGACCGATGCGCTCGAGGACGTATTGCCGGTGGTGGAGGAAAAGCATTCGCCGGTGCGCACGCCGGACAAAGCCGCGATGGCGCAAGAGTTGAGCGCGCAGGTGCAATCGGCCCTGGCGAAACTTTCTCCGGAATTGCGCGAGGCGATTATTCTGCGGGACTTGCAGGGTTTGGAATACACGGAAATTCAGCAGGTGCTCTCGGTGCCGGAAGGTACGGTAAAATCGCGAATCAATCGCGGGCGCATCGAATTGGCGCGCATTCTGCAGGAAATGGGAGTGGGGCCGTCGTAGGAGCTGGAGCAGGAAAATGAACTGGAGCTGCGTACAACTCGAAGAGCGGCTGAGCGATTATCTCGAAAACGCGCTCAGCGAAAGCGAGCAGCGCGAATTCCGCGCCCATGCCGATTCGTGTCCGCGCTGCGCTCCGCTCGTTGCGCAAGTGAGCCGGATGCTCGGCAGCCTGCATTCGCTGGAGTTTGAGCCTGTTCCCCCGATGCTCGCGTCCAAGATCCTCGACCTGACGCTCGGCCCGCGAAAAAAGAAAATCGAATGGCTGAAGTGGGTTCCCATTTTGTGGCAGCCGCGCTTTGCCACTGGACTCGTCACTGTGCTGGCGACCGCCCTGATTATTTTCCACGCCACGGGAGGCGTGAAGAAATCGAAGCTCACGCTGGCTGACTTCAACCCCATTGCCATCATTCAGTCCGCCAACAGCCAGGCGCATCTCGCCTTTGCGCGCGGCGTGAAATTTGTGAACGATCTTCGCGTCGTCTATGAAATTCAATCGCGCCTGCAACCCGCCAGCAGCGGGACTCCCGGCCAGCAGACGCCATCCGCAACGCCTTCTCAACAGAAACCGCCGAACCAATCGCAGCAGAACCGGCTCACGCAAGATAGTTTCGCGGAAGTAGCCGCTCTCATTGCGAACGCGCGGCTAAGGAGCGCTCCATGAAATGCGCTGTTCACCCGGAAGCAGATGCCGTGGGCTACTGCCGGAACTGCGGGAAGGCGCTGTGCTCGCAGTGCACGCGGGAAGTTCGCGGGGCGCTTTACTGTGAAACGTGCCTCGCGGCGATGATGTCGCCGCCGCAAGTCGCAGCCGCGCA
>DASUAV010000186.1:0-4127 GCA_035763605.1 Candidatus Acidiferrales bacterium | reverse complement strand
AATCCTGCTGAGCTTCGCCGCATCGCGCCAAATCCGTTTGTGGCTCAACCGAAAGCGCAGACGCCGGCGCCGCTGCCGATCGTCAAATCGTCTTCTCTCTTCGAAACGGGCGAGCGCGTCGCTAACGATTCGCTGGAACTGATTCGCGAGAGCATCGGCGATTGCCAGCGGTGCCGGCTCTGCAAGCAGCGCAACACCATCGTTTTTGGCAACGGGAATCCGCGTGCGGAGCTGGTGTTCGTCGGCGAAGGGCCGGGGCGCGACGAAGATATTCAAGGATTGCCGTTCGTGGGCCGCGCCGGGAAATTGCTCACGCAGATGATCGAAGCGATGGGCCTCAAGCGCGAGGACGTGTACATCTGCAACGTGGTGAAATGCCGTCCGCCCGAAAATCGCGCGCCGGAGCCGGACGAAATGGAAACCTGCTCGCCATTTTTGTACCGCCAGCTCGCGGTCATCAATCCCAAAGCTATCGTGTGCCTCGGCGCGATTGCCTTTCAGGCGATATATGGCCAAAAGCAATCCATCTCGCGGTTGCGCGGGCAGTGGCTCGAATTTCGCGGCATTCCGATGATGGGCACGTATCATCCCGCGTATCTGCTGCGCAATCCGAACGCCAAGGGCGACGTGTGGGAAGATTTGAAAAAAGTGATGGCCCACCTCGGTTTGAAAATTCCTTCCAAGTCGTGAACGGCTTTCTCCTGGCGCGTGAGTCCACTGCCGCGCGATTCCGCGAGTCTGCAATTTCCTGCTAGAGTAACGCACTGCAATTTGTGACAGCGCTGCGATTGCGCAGCGTTTTCTTTGTGATGGAGCGATGAGTGGGCGTTCTGCTGGGCTTGGCCGCGGCGCTGAACTGGGGCGTCGCGGACTACATGGCGCGCTTTGCCACGCGGCGCATCGGTTCGCTGCGCGCGCTGATGTTCATGCAAGCGGTGGGGTTCTGCGCGCTGAGTATTGTGATGGCGGCAACCGGCCATTGGACGCGATTTTTTCCAGCGTTCGCCTGGGCGCCGTGGCTTTGGATTTTGCTCGCGGGAATTTTGAGCGCGTTCAGCACGCTCGCGCTTTATCGCTCATTCGAAGTTGGCGTGCTCGCGTTGGTGTCGCCGATTGCGGCGAGCTATCCGGCGCTTACCGTGCTGCTTTCGCTGGCCACCGGCGAACGGCTGACGCGCGCGCATGGGTTTGGAATTCTCGCCGTGATTTTAGGCGTGATTCTCGCCGCTCTGGTGCTGCCCCCGGGGAACGATATGAACGCGGCTGCGCATGGCGCGGCTTCGACGGAAAGCAAACACCATTTGTTGCGTGGCGTGCCTTACGCGCTCGCGGCGGCGCTGGGATTCGGCTTCAATTACTGGATCATCGGCTTCCGCGTGATGCCCGTCTTCAGCGGCTTCGGGTCGGTTTGGGTGATCCGGCTGGTGACGTTCCTCGTGCTGGCGATGTTGCTGCGGCCGATGGGAGAAACGATGGCGCTGCCGCGCGGCTCGACCGCCTGGCTGATTGTTTTCATCGGGCTCACCGACACGGCGGGATTCGTCGCCAATAATCTCGCATTCAAGCGGGAGGAAATTGCCGTTGCCACGGTGCTGGCGTCGCTTTACGGCGTGGTGACGCTCTTCTTTGCCGCAGTGTTTCTTCGCGAACGGCTCGGGCGCACGCAGTGGCTTGGCGTCGCGCTGATTTTTCTAGGCGTCGCGCTCGTCAGCGTGTAGCGCATCTCGAGTTGCTGTTAAACTAGCGCGAACATGAATCCTGAATTTTGCGAAGTGGCGCTGCCGGTGCCGCTGCGCTCGACCTTCACTTACGCGATTCCACAGCCCCTGCGCGATGCGGAAATGATCGGCAGCCGCGTGGTGGTCCCGTTTGGCCGGCGCGCGATGGTCGGCGTGGTTACGAGAGCCATCGCCAGGCCTGCCACAGACAAAAACATCAAGGAAATCGTCGAGTTGGCGGACGACATTCCCGCGCTCACCCAAGAATTGCTCGAACTCGGCCAATGGGTGAGCCAGTATTACGTCGCGCCCATCGGCGAAACGCTGCGTACGATGCTGCCGCCTCTCGCCGAATTGCGCGAAAAACGGGAATACGTTTTGACCGATAGCGGACGCGAATTTGTCGCGCAATTGATCGAGCGCGGCGCTGCGGATGCGGCCGAATCCGCCGACTTTGAAGCCATCGAACGGCTCGGAATCGCCCGCGCCGCCATTTCCTCTACGAAATTGAAACGCGTCGAAGGCGGTGAAGCGGCGGCGCAACGGCTCGTGCGGCGCGGGTTCGTGATGTCGCAGGAAAGCATCCAGCGCAAACGCGAGCGCGTCCAGAAAATTGTTTCCTGGAATGCAGAAATTTCTCCGAAAGGCGAGCGCGAAGAAAACATCCGGGACATTCTGAGCGGCACGCGCGGACCGATGCCGTTAGCCGTGCTCGTGCAGCAGGGAATTTCACGCGCCGTGCTGGCGCGCCTTGAGAAAGAGGGGAAAATCGCCGCCTGGGACGAGCCGTTCACGGAAGAAGACGACCCGTGGGAAATGAATTTCACTCCGCCGGCGAATATTTTGAATGCGGAGCAGGGACAGGCGGCGTCATGCGTGCAGCAATGGCTGGACGCGAAGAAATTCACGGCGGCGCTGCTCCATGGAGTCACCGGCAGCGGAAAAACGGAAGTGTATCTCGCTGCGGTGAAAGCGGCGCTCGAGCAGCAGCGCGCGGCGATTGTCCTTGTTCCCGAAATTGCGCTGACGCTGTGGCTCAGCCGTTTGGTGCGCGCGCGATTTGGCGCAGCGGTTGCCGTTTTGCACAGCGGCTTGGCGGATAACGAGCGTTCGCGCGAATGGTGGCGCGTCCGGCGCGGCGAAGCGCGCGTCGTGGTGGGAACGCGCTCGGCCGTTTTCGCGCCCGTCGAAAATCTCGGAATCATCATCGTGGACGAGGAGCAGGAGGGAAGTTACAAGCAGGAAGAAACTCCGCGCTATCACGGACGCGACACAGCCGTGATGCGCGCGCGCCTCGCAAACGCTGTCGCTCTGCTCTGCTCGGCGACCCCTTCGCTTGAAAGTTATCAGAACACGCGCGCAGGAAAATACCGGTTGCTGGAATTGAAAACGCGCGTGGAAGACCGTCCGCTCGCGCGCGTCCGGCTCGTGGATTTGCGCGAGGAATTCAAGCGGACGCACCGCACCGATGCAGTTTCCGCGCCGCTCATCAGCGAAATAAAAACACGTCTCGCGGAACGCACGCAGGCGCTCGTGCTGATCAATCGCCGCGGATATTCCTGGTATGTGTTGTGCCGCAGTTGCGGCGCGGGCATCGAATGCAAGAATTGCAGCATTGCGCTGAGCTATCACAAGCGGCGCGCGCGCCTCGAATGCCACTACTGCGGCTACTCGATTTCAGTGCCGAAGTTGTGCCCGAAGTGTACCTCGAAATATCTCCATTTCGTCGGCGATGGCGCTGAGCGCGTCGAGGAATTTCTACGCGAGCAATTTCCTGACGCGCGCATCGGACGCCTGGACCGCGACACCGTGCGCACCAAACGCGAATATCAAAAAATCCTCGGCACATTCGCGCGCGGCGACCTGGATATTCTTGTTGGCACGCAAATGGTCGCCAAGGGCCACGACTTCGAGCGCGTCACTCTGGTTGGAGTCGTTGCCGCCGATCTTGCTTTAGGCCGGCCGGATTTTCGCGCCGCGGAGCGCACCTTTCAATTGCTCACGCAAGTCGCGGGGCGCGCCGGCCGCGGGCGTTTTCCCGGCGAAGTGCTCATCGAAACGTATTATCCCGAGCACTACGCGATTCAACATGCGGTAGATCAGGACTATCGCGCGTTTTTCGAGCGCGAAGTCTACTTCCGCAGAATGATGCATTATCCGCCGTTCGTGGCGCTCGCCAACGTGCTGGTGCGAGACCGCAAAATCGAGAATGCCATTCGCTGGTCGCGCGCCATCGCCGGATATTTCGATGCGCGCCAGAAAGCGCTCCCAGGTCCCCGGCAAGGGGAGCCTGGGAGATACGACGATTTGAGAGTGCTCGGGCCCGCCGCCGCCGCGCTCTCCAAACTGCGGCGCGATTTTCGTTTCCAGATTTTGCTGAAATCGCCGAACCGCAAATTGCTCGGAAAA
>DASUAV010000185.1:0-15419 GCA_035763605.1 Candidatus Acidiferrales bacterium | reverse complement strand
ACTTTCCCTTCTTCGCCGACCAATCCCACGGTGGTAACCCCAATGGCGATATTCTGCGGCGAAATCATCTTCCCGGTGATCGCGCCCGAGGAATTCGTTGCCGCGAGAAGTAAGGGATTCAAATGCAATTGATGCGCCGCGGCCACTTGCAAATTGCCAAACAGCAGATTGCTTGCCGTGTCGCTGCCGCTCAAAAAACAGGCGGCCCATCCCAGATAGCTGCTGACCAGCGGAAAGAAAGCGCCCGCCGACGCCACCGCAGCGCCTAGCGTGAAAGCCATCCCCGAATAATTGTAAAGATACGCGAGCGCGACAATGAATATGACCGTGAGTCCCGGAAGCCGAAGCTGGCGAAGCGTTTTGTATCCAGAAGCCAGAAACACTTTCGGATTCACGCGTAAGCAAATGGCCGTGAGCACCGTCGCAAAAAGAGCAGCCGTGCCCGTCGTAAGCGGTTGGAAAGCGTAAATCGCGGCGTAAGGCTTTCCGTAAAGTGTGATTAGCACGGCATTGTGCAGGTGCGGAATGGCGAAAACAATTTGGCCTTTTTGAAACAGTTTCAGGTAAGACCAGAGCACCATCACCACTGAGAGAAGAATCCATGGCAGCCACGCGGCAAAAGCTTGCAAAGCCGAAACGCGATCAGCAGGATCGGAATCAAAAATTGGCCCGTCGAGCGCGATTACTGAATTCTGCGATAGCGAGACTTGATGCGCGGTTCCTCCACTTGCTGCGGCGGCCAAAACTCGCGGCTTCCAAACGCGCAGAAAAATCACAGCGGCAGCGATGGACGCGAGCGCTGCGATGATGTCCGGCGCCCACGGGCCCCAATAATTCGACACGAAAAATTGCGCTAACCCAAAGCTCACGCCCGTCACGGCAATAACCGGCCAGGTACGTCGCACGCCCTTCAGTCCCGCGATAACGCACACGATGTATAAAGGAAGCAGCGCGGAAAGGAACGGAAGCTGCCGCCCCTCCATCGCCGACAGCTTCATCAAATCGAGTCCCGTAACGCCCGCAAGCGCGACAATGGGAATCCCTAGCGCGCCGAAGGCCACCGGAGCGGTATCCGCGATCAGCGAACAGAGGATTGCCCGGCGCGGAGTGAATCCCATGCCCACCAGCAAGAACGCAGTGATCGCCACCGGCGCGCCGAACCCGGCCGTTCCCTCCAGCAGCGCGCCCAGGCAAAACGCCACGAGAATGGCTTGAATGCAAGGGTCTCCGGAACTGTGCTGCTGCATCCAACGGCGCAGAAGATCGAAATTCCCGGTGGCGACCGTCAGGTTATACAGCCAGAGTGCCGCGAAAACGATCCACATGATAGACCACAACGCGTAAATGCAGCCGTAAACGACGCTCCAAAACGCCAGCGTCCCCGGCATGCGCCAGACGAAAATGGCCAATCCCGCTGCGGTGGCCAGTCCACATGCCGAGGAGAGCAGCCCGCTTTTGCGAAACAGGCCCATCATTACGAGCACAACGGCGAGCGGCACAACCGCCACGAGAGCGGAAACGGCCAGCCAGTGCGCCGGCGCAAGCGGCTGTGGCCAAACCATGGCTGAAAAAATCATTGGCGGGGATTCTAGCACCGAAGCCCGCAATTACTGCCGTGCCCATTGCGCCTCCGGTCCGTCGCGCGCAGACACCTTGCCGTTTGCGCGACGGTTCAAAATTTAGACTTGACACCAAGTACTTTGAAATGTAAAGTACTTCGCATGACTACACCATGTTCGCTCGTTCGCCGGCCCCTGAAACACCGCTGGTCCCCTGCCGAAATGACTCACCCTCCGCTCCTCGACCACACTTCTCCCGCTGCGCCTGTCACTCCTCGCTACGCCCTGCTCATCAATCCCTTCTATCCCAAAGACCCCAACGCCAGCTTCGGCAAGCACGTCCTCACTCCCACTCTCGCTCTCACCAGCTTCGCCGCCACCACTCCCGCGCACTGGCAAATCCGCTACTGGGACGAAAATCTTCTCGACGGTCGCCCGCCCTTTTCGCCCATGCCCGAAGTCGCCGGCATCAGCGTCCATCTCACCTTCGCCAAACGCGCCTTTGAACTCGCCCGCTGGTATCGCGCCCGCGGCACAAAAGTCATCCTCGGCGGCCTGCACGTTCTCTCGTGCCCTGATGAATGCGCTCCGCACGCCGACGCGCTCGCCCTCGGCGACGGGGTTCAACTCTGGCCGCGCATTCTCGCCGATGTCGAATCCGGCCTCCTGCAATCCCGCTACCTCGCCACCTACGACAGCGACTATCGCCTGGACCCCGCCCCGCGCCGTTCCATCCTCCCTCGCGCCAGTTTCCTCACCACCACAAGCATCATCGCCACCCGCGGATGCCACAATCGCTGCGGCTTTTGCTATCTCTCGACCGAAGGCCTTCGCATGCCCTACCGCATGCGCGAACCCCAGCAGGTCGCCGAAGAATTCGCCGCCGACCGCCAGCCCTACGCCGTCTTCGTGGACAACAATCTCGGCTCCAATCGCGCTTATCTCCGCGAACTTTGCCTCGCGCTGCGTCCGCTCAAGAAAATCTGGAGCGCCGCCGTCACCATTGACGTCACCGACGATCCTTCGCTGATTCGCGCCATGGCTCTCGCCGGATGCACCGGCGTCTTCATCGGCCTCGAATCTCTCACCGACCAAAATCTCTCCGAAGCCCGCAAAAAAACTCCCAAAGCCGCCGACTACGCCCGCCGCGTACGCCTGCTTCACGACAACGGCATTCAGGTGAACGGCTCCTTCGTCCTCGGCTTCGACCACGACCACAAAGACGTCTTCGCTCGCACCGCCGACTGGATCGAATCCAATCGTCTCGAATGCGCTACCTTCCACATTCTCACTCCTTATCCCGCCACGCCGCTTTTTCGTCAGATGGAATCCGAAGGCCGCCTGCTCCATGGCGATTGGTCGCTCTACGACACGGCCCACGCCGTCTTCCGCCCGAAAAATATGTCGCCCGAAGAACTCGAAGAAGGCTACGCCTGGATTTATCAGCGCCTCTTCTCCCACGCTTCCATCTGGCGTCGCCGCCCCACCGACTTTCGCGCCGTCCCGCCCTACCTAGCCATGTCCTATCTCTACAAACGTTCCAATCGCTTCTGGCGCTTCCTCATCAAGCATCATCTCGTCCACGCCGTCTGGCGCCCCCTCGTCGAACTCACCCGCCTCCGCCACCTCCGCTTCCGCCAAGAATTATGCCAGGAATTCCTCGACGACTCGCCGACCATCCCCGGCGCCAACATCGTCACCGCCGGCGTCTAGCCCCTCGCTTTTTTGGAGTGCGGCGTCTCGACGCCGCTTTGCCTCCCAACGTAATCGCCCGCACCCGTCGCCTCGCACCGCTCATCGTGGGCTTGGCCTTTGTAGCGCAGACCTTCGCATTTCAGAAGGTCTGCGGCTTTTTTCTGCGCGAATTTCTCCTGCGGTTTTTTCCGGCGTAGTTGTAGGGGCCGATTTTTTCCATCGGCCTGCCTTTTTTGGACTGCGGCGTCTCGGCGCCGCTTTCCCGCAGATGCAACCGCCTCCCAGCCGTCGCCTCGCCAGCCTCCATGCTCACGGGATGGTGGTGAGTGCCCTGCTTGCTTTTCTGATCTGTCATCCTGAGGAGCGGTGCATTTCGGGCGCGCTCGGAATTCCGGAAACGTTCCTCCTGATCGGCGTGGCTATCGCCGACGCTGCGCTCCTGGCCCGTCTCTACATCGTCAGCCGCCGCAGCTGAGCGAGCGCGCCTTTGGCGTAAAAAATCAACATCGGGCATTAACGATCTATTCGATGCCCGACATAAGCCTTCTAGGTTCTCCAGTTTTCAGGTAAAAGCCAGCCGTTCTTGTGGAATTGCGCCAGCGGTGAACCAATTGGTTATGGATGGAAGCAGTTTGAACCTAATTTTGGCGCGAGAAATCGCACTTTGCCCAAGATTAAGCGGCCACTTCTCCTCAAAGAATCTTTATGCGACAGCAACTTGCCAATTTGTTGCACAATTACAACAGCATCCTTTTGAATGCCGAAATGTACTTCTCTAAGTTTCTGATTGTACAACTACTTACTCTCATTGCGCAGCGGCATTCAAGATGCATTGTCTAAAGTCATCTTGGAATTCCAGCAGACCATAAACCGGCCCGTTGAGGTCAGCGGCATCGGCCTTCATACCGCCGTGCCCTCGCGACTCCGTCTGCTTCCCGCGCCTGCCGGGATCGGCATCGTTTTTCGCCGCACCGACCTCGACAATTTCGAAATCGAAGCGCATGGCAGCAATGTCGCCCGCGTCAGCTATGCCACCAGCCTCATGAAAAATGGCGTGCTGCTTTCGACCACAGAACATCTCCTCGCGGCTCTTTATTCCTGCGGAATTGACAACGTCTACGTGGAAATTGACGCGCTGGAACTCCCGATTCTCGACGGCTCGGCCCAGCCATTCGTGCGCATGATAGAGCAGGCAGGCATCCGCCGCCTGCGCAAGCGCCGGAAATATCTGAAAGTCACCAAGCCGCTCGAAATTTCCGAATCCGGCCGCAGCATCGGAATCTATCCCGCCGATGAATTTCGCGTGCGCTGCTTCATCGATTTTCCCCACCCCTTGATCGGCAAGCAGGAAACCGAAATTGCCGTCGGACGCGAGTCCTTCTGCCGCGAACTTGCCCCAGCGCGTACGTTTACGTTCACGCATGAAATCGAAAAGCTTCGCGCCATGGGGCTGATTCGCGGCGGCTCGCTCGAAAACGCCATCGTGCTCACCTCCGATGGACTGATGCAAGGCGAATTGCGCTTCGCCGACGAGTTCAGCCGTCACAAAGCGCTCGACCTCATCGGCGACTTGGCGCTGCTGGGTCGTCCGCTCAAAGCACTCGTCGTTGCTCACAAAGCGGGACACGCGCTGCACACGCGACTTGTGACGCGTCTCCTCGCCGAACCTTCCCACTGGGCGGAAGTATCCGATGATCGCGAATCAGACCCTGTAGCGTTGGCCGTTGATAGCGCTGTTGTAGCCGATTAGCGTTTCTAATCCATCTCAGTCGCGCAATCAAACTGCACACGAAGATTTTCTCGTTATTTGCAAAGGAAAGCGACGCGGCGACTACAAGCGCACGCCTGCCGATTTCATTCGCGAAAACTCCGCCCCTACTCCTGATTGCCAAACCATGACGGGAAAGCGAAAATAGCCATTCATGTCTGAAACAGGACTCACGTGCATCATTCTGGCAGCGGGCAAAGGCACGCGTCTGAAGTCTGAAACGGCCAAGGTTTTGCACTGCGCGGGCGGCCAACCGCTTGTTGAAACCGTCGTGCACGTTTGCCAGCCACTCAGTGACAACATTCTGGTCGTGGTAGGCCATCAAGCCGAGAGCGTGGCTGCCGCCGTCAAGCCGCTGGGTGTTGCCATCGTTCTACAGCGCCCGCAAAACGGCACCGGGCACGCCGTACTGATCGCGCGCAACGCATTGGCAACAAGCGCGCAACTCGCCATCGTGTTGCCCGGCGACGCCCCGCTGATTCGCACCGAAACTCTGAAGCGTCTCGTCGACGCGCACATTCGGGAGAACGCCGCAGCGACCATTCTCACCGCCGAATTGGACGACCCTACCGGATACGGCCGCATTGTGCGCACTCGCAAAGGAACGGTAGAAGCAATTGTCGAAGAAAAGTCCGCCAGCGATGCGCAGCGGAAAATCCGCGAAGTCAACTCCAGCATGTACTGCTTCACGCTCGGAAAGTTGTGGCCCTGCCTCGCAGAGGTGCAACCAGAAAATGTCCATCGCGAAATCTATCTGACCGACGCGATTGCGCAACTGAACAAGCGAAAGGAGCGCGTCGTAGCGGTTGTAGCGAAAAATGCCAGAGAAATTCTGGGCTGCAATACGCGCGGCGAATTGGCCGACGCGGATCGCACGCTGCGCGCCCGAAAAACAGCCGAATTGATGGACGCCGGCGTGACCATTTATTTACCGGAAACAGTAGTCGTCGACATGCAAGTGCAAGTCGGAGCGGACACGGTAATTGAACGCGGTGTTCAACTCCTCGGCAACACGGTCATCGGCCCGCATTGTCGCATTCAGGCAGGAAGTATCCTTAGCGACGCCACGCTCGAGCACCACGTTTTAGTGCGGCCCTATTCCGTAATCACCGCAAGCCGCCTGAGTGCCGGCGCCATCGTGGGGCCTTTCGCCCATCTTCGTGAAGGCGCTGAACTCAAAGCCGGAGCGCGCGTGGGCAATTTCGTTGAAGTGAAAAAAAGCGTTTTGGGCGAAGGGGTCAAGGCCATGCATCTCACTTATCTCGGCGACGCGACAGTTGGACGTGAATCGAACATCGGCGCGGGTACGATCACTTGCAATTACGATGGCGTGAAGAAAAATCCAACCACCATCGGCGAACGCGTCTTCGTCGGCAGCGACTCCGCGTTGGTTGCTCCCGTTTCCGTCGGCGACGGCGCGTACATCGCCGCCGGCTCAACGATTACAGATGACATTCCCGCCGAGGCGCTGGCTATTGCCCGCGGACGGCAGGTAAATAAACTCGGCTGGGTCGCCGAACGCCGCAAGAAAGCACTCGAAGCATCGCAAGTTGCCGCAAACAGCGCGACTGCCCGCAAGAAAGCGATTTCCGAAACAGCAGCGAAGCGCAACCGGCAGCCGGCAACCTCCAAGTCGCGCTCACGAAGCAGCCACAAAGCGCGCAAACATTGATTTTCATCGCTGCGCAAACTAAAAATTCCAGGTCGTTAATATGCTAAAATTGCCTTGGAGAGATTTCCCGCTATGAAATTTGGCGTGGTAGTGTTCCCCGGCTCGAATTGCGACGACGACGCTTTTCATGCCGTGGGCGCGATACTTGGCGAGCCCGTAGAATTTATTTGGCATCGCTCGCAGGAGATTTCCGGATTCGACGCCATCATCCTCCCCGGCGGTTTTGCGTTTGGCGATTACCTGCGCACAGGAGCGATCGCGCGCTTTTCTCCTGTGATGAGCGCGGTCGACAAATTCGCACGCAGCGGCGGCCTGGTTCTCGGAATTTGCAACGGCTTTCAGGTTCTGCTCGAAGCGGGCCTGCTTCCCGGCGCAATGCTTCGCAATCGCGATCTGCGCTTCCTTTGCCGCGACGTTCATGCGCGCGTGGAAAACACGGACACGCCTTTCACTTGCGAGGCCCGACGCGGACAAGTCCTCAAAATTCCCATCGCCCACATGGAAGGAAACTATTTCGTTGATGATAAAACGCTCGCGGAGCTGGAGCGCAACGGCCAGATTGTTTTGCGCTACACGACACCGCAAGGCGAACTCGGCGAGTCCGCGAATCCCAACGGTTCTCTTGCCGCAATCGCCGGCATTTGCAATCGCGAGCGCAACGTCATGGGCATGATGCCGCATCCCGAGCGCGCTGTGGAAGCGTCGCTCGGCTCATCCGACGGCCTGGTGATTTTCCGATCCATCGTAAATAGTCTGACGCGCAAAGCCCCAGCCAAGACCGAGAAAGCCACGGCCCTGGCGTAAGGCATCGCGTCGATAGGGAGGATTTTGGTGCCACGCCCGCTTCTTCTCTGCACGGTCGCCGTTTTGCTCGCTACATTTTCCGCTGCACCTGCTTCTGAAGCCCAGTCCGCTTCTGCGGCATCGCCTGACTGGAACGCGCTCGATACCGAAGCTGTCCAAAAACTCTCCGCCTACATTCAGGTGAACACCACGAATCCTCCCGGAAATGAAATTCGCGGCGCGCAATGGTTCGGAAAAATTTTTCAGAGCGAAGGAATTTCGTTTGAAATTGGCGAAGCCGCGCCCGGCCGAGGAAACATCGTTGCGCGCCTGAAAGGCGCAAGCTCAGCGCCTGCTTTGATTTTGCTGAACCACATGGATGTTGTTCCGGTGAGCCGTTCGTATTGGAGCGTGGACCCTTTTTCAGGATTGGTTCGCGATGGTTACATCTGGGGCCGCGGCTCACTGGACATGAAGTCGCTCGGCATTCTGCAATTGCTCACGTTTCTTGAATTGCATCGTCTGCATGTGCCGCTCAATCGCGACGTGATTTTCGTCGGCACAGCCGATGAAGAAGCCGGCGGAAATATGGGCGCGGGCTGGGTGGTCAAAGAGCGCCCGCAATGGATTTCCGGCGCCGGATTCATGCTCACGGAAGGTGCCGGCTCGCTGGCCGATGATTCCGGCAAGCCGATTTACTTCGGCGTCGGTCCAACGGAAAAAACGCCCGCGTGGCTCAGGCTTACCGCAACAGGCCGCGCGGGCCACGCTTCCGTTCCCATCGCAGATTCCGCGCCGAATCACCTGATTGCCGCGCTCGACAAATTGCGCCAGTATCGTCCGCCTCTTGAGCTTACGCCTCCGGTCGAAGCCATGTTGCGCACGCATGCACCTTACGAACCGGAGCCGTGGCGCAGCCGATTGGCCGACCCGCAAAAATTTCTCGCGCAGCAGGACGCTTACGATTTGCTCGAAACGCGCCCCGATATTCTCTCGCGCTTAACCAATACAATTTCCATCACCGCGTTGCAGGGCTCCAACAAAACGAACATTATCCCGCCCGAAGCCAGCGCCGAGATTGACTGCCGCTTGCTTCCCGGATGGACAATTGACCGCTGGATCGCGCAGATTCAGCAGGTCGTTGACGATCCTTCGATTCGCATTGACGTGATTCTGAATTTTCCGCCAGCCGTTTCTTCCACCGACACACCGCTGTACGCGTCCATCGCGAAGGCGGTTCATCAGTTCGATCCCGACGCGGGTTTGGTTCAGACTGTCGATGCGGGATTCACCGACTCGCATTTTTTTCGCGACAAAGGAATCGTCAGCTACGGTTTCGAGCCTTTCGCCGTCACGCATGAAGACGACGCTCGCGTTCACGGCGATAACGAACGCATTCCGGTGAAAAACTACACCGACGGCCTGCACCTGCTTTGGAATATCGTTTATGATTTCGTGAGCGCAAAATAGTTTTACGATGAACGGAACGGCAACAAAAATCACAACGGAAGTCGCCGCAGAGCACGGCCTCACCGCCGAAGAATTCTCGCGCGTGCAGCAGATCCTCGGTCGCGATCCTTCTCTTACTGAATTAGGAATTTTCAGTGTGATGTGGAGCGAGCACTGCTCCTACAAATCGAGCAAAGTGCATTTGAAGCGCCTGCCGACTTCCGGCCCACGAATTGTTCAGGGGCCGGGCGAAAATGCCGGCGTGGTGGATATTGGCGATGGATTCTGCGCCGTCTTCAAAATCGAATCGCACAATCATCCCAGTTTCGTCGAGCCGTTCCAGGGCGCCGCTACCGGTGTTGGCGGAATTCTGCGCGACATTTTCACCATGGGCGCACGCCCGATCGCCGTGCTCGATTCGCTGCGCTTTGGGCCGCTTGCTGCGGGCGCGAATGTCACTCCTGCGGAAGCTGCGCGCAACCGCCGCATCCTCGATGGCGTAATCAGCGGAATCGCCTTTTATGGGAATTGTTTCGGCGTGCCCACGGTGGGCGGCGAAATTCAATTCGAGTCCTGCTACTCGCATAATCCGCTGGTGAACGTGCTGGCTATGGGCATCGCTCGCCGCGAAGAACTTTTCTTCGCGCGCGCCAAAGGGCCGGGCAATCCCGTGATTTACGTTGGCGCGAAAACCGGACGAGACGGAATTCACGGCGCTTCGCTCCTCGCGTCCGCGGAATTCGACGAAAAGTCGCAGCAAAAGCGCCCGAATGTGCAAGTCGGCGATCCTTTCATGGAAAAACTTCTGCTCGAAGCCTGCCTCGAAGCGATGCGCACCGGCGCAGTCGTCGCGATTCAAGATATGGGCGCGGCAGGCCTGACGAGTTCATCCTGCGAGATGGCTTCGCGCGGCGGCATGGGTATCGAGATCGAACTGAATCGCGTTCCTCAGCGCGAAATGGGCATGACTCCGTATGAAATCATGCTCAGCGAATCGCAGGAACGCATGCTGCTCATCGCCGAACGCGGACGAGAACGCGAAGTCTTCGAAGTTTTCAGCAAGTGGGGCCTTGACGCGGTGGAAGTCGGGTGCGTTACCGACAATGGTCGTTTGCGCGTGCTCGAAGGCGGCCGCGTAGTCGCCAATATTCCTGCCCACGCGATTGCAGAGGAAGCGCCGGTCTACAAACGTCCGATCGCGCCTCAAATTCCGAAATCGTCCGCGGAAACTCTTGTAAAGTTCGCGCCGACGGCGACGGACCTCACCGATAATTTCTGCAAATTGCTGGCTTCTCCAGCGATTGCTTCGAAGCGCTGGGTGTTTGGACAGTACGATTACATGGTGCGAACGAATACGCGCGTCGCACCCGGCGCGGGCGACGCTGCTGTGGTACGAATCAAAGGAACGAGTCGCGCGCTGGCTCTTTCGACCGATGGAAACGGCCGCTGGTGCCAGCTCTCGCCGCGACTTGGAGCCATGCACGCCGTAGCCGAAGCGGCTCGCAACGTCGCTTGCTCGGGGGCGCGTCCTGTTGCCGCCACGAATTGCCTTAATTTCGGCAATCCGGAAAAGCCCGAAGTGATGGCGCAATTCAACGAAGCCGTGGAAGGCATCGCGGATGCTTGTCGCGCAATGGGCACTCCGATTACCGGAGGAAACGTGAGCTTCTACAATGAGACGCTGGGCCGCGCAATTTACCCAACGCCCGTCATCGGCGTGCTCGGCATTTTGGAGAACGCGGATTGCGCTCTGCACATGGCGTTTCAGCGGGAAGGCGACGCCATTGTGATGTTGAGCGGCTCGATGGAGGCTCGCAGCGCGAGCGAGGAGCAGCGCAGGAGCTTTTCATCCTCTGAATACGCTAGGGCAATTTACGGCATCATCGCGGGCGCGCCGCCTTCGATTGATTTGCACGCGGAAAAGGCTCTCAATGATTGCCTCGTCGCAATGGCAGCGGAGCGCAGCGTACAATCCGCGCATGACACGAGCGACGGCGGCCTCGCGGTCACTATTGCGGAGTGCTGCTTCGCAAGTGAGCGATTGTCTGCGGAGATAAAACTGCAAACTGAAGATCCGCTCGAATACGCGCTCTTCGAAGAATCCGGCGCCCGCGCGATCGTTTCCGTCCATCCTGACGGCCTTGCACGCGTCGAGCAGATTGCGGCACAATATAAAGTCGAAGCGCGGCGAATCGGTACCGTCACCAGCGGAGAATTCTGCATCCAACTAAATGGCCATCCAGTGATTCGCTCCGCGATCGGCCAGCTCTGCAAAATCTGGAACGGCAGCCTCGAAACATCGCTAAAAAAAGAATGAGCGCGAACGTCTATTTTGAGGACGACCACTTTCACGACGAGTGTGGTGTGTTCGGCATCTTTGGCGCGGAAGAAGCGGCGAAACTGACCTATCTCGGCCTCTACTCCCTTCAGCATCGCGGGCAAGAATCCGCCGGAATCGCTGCTACCGACGGGGTTCAGTTCCGCGTCGAACGCAGTATGGGTTTGGTGCAGGATGTCTTTACGCCAGAGGTCATCAGCCGGCTTCCCGGCTTTGCAGCCATTGGCCACACGCGCTATTCCACCGCGGGCGATACATCGCTCACGAACGCCCAGCCGCTGGCCAGCGATTGCAACAAGGGCAAACTGGCGCTCGCGCACAACGGCAACCTGACCAACGCGCTTGAACTCCGCCGCAGCCTCGAACACAAAGGCTCGATCTTCCAGACCACCAGCGACACGGAAGTGATCATTCACCTGATCGCGCGCAGCAAAATTGGAAATCTCGCCGGGGCCATCGCCGACGCGCTCGGCCAGGTGGAAGGCGCTTACTCGTTGCTGATTTTGACGCGCGACGAAATTTTCGCCATTCGCGACCCGCGCGGCTTCCGTCCGCTTGCCCTTGGCCGCCGTCAGGATGCCTGGACGGTCGCTTCGGAGACCTGTGCATTCGATTTAATCGGTGCGGAATATATCCGGGACGTCGAACCCGGCGAAATGGTGCGCATTTCGCGCAGCGGCATCGAATCCATCCGTTTCGCGCCAGAAAAACCGCGCCAGCACTGCATTTTCGAGCACGTTTATTTTGCGCGCCCGGACAGTCTCGTTTTTGGCCGACCGGTAAATCCGACCCGCGAAAAACTCGGCCGCCTTCTCGCGCGCGAGCATCCGGCTGTTGCGGATATTGTTGTGCCGGTTCCTGATTCCGGCGTGCCTGCGGCCATCGGCTATTCCGCCGAATCCGGAATTCCGTTTCGCATGGGTTTGATTCGCAATCACTACATAGGCCGCACTTTCATCGAGCCGGAACAGGCCATTCGCGATTTCGGCGTGCGCCTGAAGTTGAATCCGGTGCGCAATCTCCTCGAAGATCGCCGCGTTGTTCTTGTGGACGATTCCATTGTCCGCGGCACCACCAGCCGCAAAATTGTCCGCATGGTGCGCGAAGCCGGGGCCGCCGAAGTGCACATGCGCATCAGTTGCCCGCCGACAATTTCGCCGTGTCATTACGGAGTGGACACGCCGACAAAATCGGAGCTGATCGCGTCCCGAAATTCCGTCGAAGAGATTCGCGAATTCATCGGCGCCGATTCCCTCGGCTATCTGTCGCTTGAGAGTTTGCGCGCCGCCGTCGAGGACAACGAGGGCCATTTCTGCACCTCCTGCTACACCGGCGCATATCCCACGGAGCTTGTGCAATTGGAAGTGGAGGCCCATCGTGCCTGCTGACGCTCAGCCAGCCAAGCCCAACACCGCCGAGCCGCAAAAAACCACACGCCAGAAAGTCGTGCGCGAAATTCTTTCCTGGGTTTGGCTGATCCTCGCGCTCTTTTTCGTCGAGAGCGCCATGGCGCAAAGCCGCTTGATTCCCAGCGGCTCGATGGAAAAAACGATTCTCATCGGCGACCACATGGTGGTCAGCCCGTTCGGCTATTCGCTATGCGTTCCCTACACGGAAATGCACGTCCCGCTCTGGCGCAATCCGAAGCGCCAGCAAATCATCATTCTCGTTTCGCCGCTCAACGGAACCGAGGATTTGATTAAACGCGTTATCGGCGTTCCTGGCGACAAAATTCAGATTCATCAAGGGGTCGTTTACGTCAATGGCAAGCAGTTGAACGAGCCTTACGTTCTCCGCGATCCCGCGGACATGGCCAGCTCGCTCGAGAATTTTCCTTCCGCAAACGATGGCGTTTACGAAGGGCTCACTCCGAACTGGGCCGCCGAGCTTCCACAATACGTTCACGACGGCTCTCTTGTCGTTCCGCCAAATGATTACTTCGTGATGGGCGACAATCGCGGCGACTCCTATGACAGCCGCTACTGGGGCTTCGTCCCGCGCAAGAACATCATCGCCACTCCGCTTTTCATTTTCATGTCCATTCGCGCTCCTGAGGGTGTTTGGCAGCCGGGCCATATAGGCGAACGCATGGAAACGTATCTCAGCGTTTTTATCCATCCCGGCGAAGTCCGCTGGAACCGCATCTTCCACGGTTTTTAGGTCCGCTGACGAATGTCTCCAACAAAAACCAAAGCTCGCGCGAAAACGCAGCAAAAACAACAGAAGCCGCAAAAACCTGAGCTGACCGCCAGGGAGCTGATTCGTCGCGAACTCCTTTCCTGGTTCTGGGTCATCCTCGCATTTTTCATTCTCGAATCCATGGTGATTCAGGCTCGCGTGATTCCCAGCGCGTCTATGGAACACACCATATTGATCGGCGATCACTTGATCGTCACGCTGCTCGGCTACGACATCGGTATTCCGTTTACCGAGCATCACATCGCGCTCTGGCGCAATCCCAAGCGTCAGCAAATCATCGTTTTCGAAGCGCCCCCGCAGGCCGCCAACAATGAAGATTTCATCAAGCGCGTCATCGGCCTGCCCGGCGATACTGTCGAAGTGAAGCGCGGCACCGTGTTCGTGAACGGCAAAAAGCTGGATGAGCCTTATCTCAATCCCTTGCCCGATCCGAACGCGCCGCAGGAGAACACCGGCCCTTTCCACGTGCCCGCGCGCTCCTATTTCGTGATGGGCGATAATCGCGACGATTCGGACGATAGCCGTTACTGGGGCTTCGTTCCGCGCGCCAATCTTATCGGCACTCCCCTTTTCATCTATCTTTCGGTGCGTGCTCCCGACAACGACGTCTGGGAGCCGGGCCACATCGGCGCGCGGCTTGGCACGTATTTGAGCATTTTGATTCATCCTAGCGAAATGCGCTGGAATCGTCTCTTCCACACCTTCTAAAACCCAATTCCGTTCTACAATGTTTGCGGTATGCGATATTCCGACGCTGGCGTTGACATCTCCCGGGCCGATGCGGCCAAGCAGAAAATCCGCCATCTCGCCGGACGCACGTTCAACAAATCCGTTCTCGCTCCTATCGGCGGCTTCGGCGCGCTCTTCCATCTCGACCCCAAGCGCTGGCGCGACCCCGTGCTCGTCTCCAGCGCCGATGGCGTCGGCACCAAGCTAAAAGTCGCGACCGCTGCGGGCGTGCATTCCACTGTCGGCGCGGACATCGTCAACCATTGCGTCAACGACATTCTCACGCAGTGCGCCGAGCCGCTGTTTTTTCTGGATTATCTGGCGATGGCGCGCATCGAGCCGAACATCGTTGAACAGATTCTCGACGGCATGAGCCGCGCCGCGCGACAGGCCGGTTGCGCACTCATTGGCGGCGAGACCGCCGAAATGCCGGGAATGTACGCGCCCGGTGAATACGATTTGGCCGGCTTCATCGTCGGCGCTGTGGAACGCGGCCAGCAGGCTGACCCCCGCCGTGTTCGTGCAGGCGATATTTTGTTCGGACTTCCCTCAAGCGGCCTGCACACCAACGGCTATTCGTTGGCGCGCAAACTCGTTTTCGAAGTCGCGCAATTGAAGCCCGATGCCTATGTCGCCGAAATCAGCAACAAAATCGCCGCCGAGCTTCTCAAGCCGCATCGCTGCTACTGGCCCATGCTCAAAAATATCGTTCGCCGCGAATGGCTCTCCGGCATGGCCCATATCACCGGCGGCGGAATCCCCGGCAATCTCCCGCGCGCCCTGCCGCGCAACGTTCAGGCCGTCGTCGAACTCGGCTCCTGGCCCGTCCTGCCGATTTTTCGTTATCTCGCACAACTCGGAAAAATCGAGCAGGACGAACTGCTGCGTACTTTCAATCTCGGCATCGGCATGATTTTAATCGTGCCCTTGAAGAATTCCGGCAAAGTGGAAGCCGAACTGAAGCGCCGCCGCGAGCGCTTCTTCCGCATCGGCCGCATAGACTCCGCGGCCGCCGGCAAGCCCCGCATCGTTTTCTCCGGCTCTCTCTCTCTTCGATAACGCGCTATCTCGGCTCTAGTGCGTCGTTGTGGGTGCGTCTACCAGCGCCTTCCAGCTTCCGTCGGCCTGCTTGCCCCAAACGACCACGTAATTCGCCTTCATCGTTTGCGCTTTGCCCTTTTTGTCGTTGGTCGTAAGTTCGAAAGTGCCCAACTCGTAGGCCATATC
>DASUAV010000184.1:0-13844 GCA_035763605.1 Candidatus Acidiferrales bacterium | reverse complement strand
GTGACGAAGGAAACGCGCGCTGCGGTGCGGACGGCGGCTGCGGCTCTTCGTGATGCCGGACACGTTGTTGAGGAGTTTCTGCCTCCTGAATTGGAAAAAACGCGCACCATTTGGTGGAACTTGTTTGGACGCGCTGGCCAGGTGGCTTTGGGTCCGTTATGCGAAGGCCGCGAAGAAGAGCTGAGCCCCATCCTGAGGGAGTTCATTGGAATTGTGAAAGCGGAACCGCGCCTGACGATCGAAGAATTCATGGCAACCTTGCTGGAACGCGATGCGGCTCGCGCGCGTTTTCTTCGCCAAATGCAAAAATATCCGATTCTGCTTTGCCCGGTTTGCGCCGTGCCGGCGTTCAGTCATGGCGAGAGAGAATGGGAAATCGAGAGTCGAGCGGTTGGATACCTCGATGCGATGAGTTATTGCCAATGGTTCAACGCGCTCGGCAACCCGGGAGTCGTAGTTCCTGTGGGACGTTCACCCGAAGGGCTGCCAATCGGCGTGCAAGTCGTTGGACGGCCGTTTGAAGAGGAGCTTGTGCTGGCCGTCGCACAGGAGATCGAGTCGCAATGCGGAGCGGTTGGAGAGCCACCGGGTGCATAAGACTTGCATCATTGGGATGCGTCGACCGCGGGGATGCGTCGACCGCGGTAGATTCCAAGTCAACTCCGACTCTGATCGGACTTCGGCGCGTTAATCAAAATGCGCAATGACTTCGAAGCGGTCTCTGCGATTAGTCTGAAATGTCGCGACGTCGCCGTGGATTCCGCCTAATTCAGCACTTTTTCCATTCACAGTGACGCCTCGCAATTTGTTTTCTTTCGGCAGGCGGAACTTAACATGCAATTCTTTAGGCGCTCCCGGCTTGGCCAGCGCGACGCTTACTCGAATGATTTTTTTTCCGGCGTCTGCCCTCATGCTGAAGCTCACGCGTCCCCAGCGCGTGGGGGCCTGCTCGATCCGGATTTCCTCGCCCGACATGACCCATTCTCTCGGAAGACCCTTCGCGAAATAGAGGCGATCCTCGTCGGAGTCTTCGAGGACGAGCATCCAGCGAACCATCAGCGGAATTGTCTGCTGCGCTGGGATGCAGAACGTGGCCGTGCCGCCGTTGATGCCTGCGACTTCGCCTGCCGTCCAACTGCCGCGGGTGTGATCGTGAAAGCGATGTGAATAGAGGAAGAGCAGGTACTCTTTGATTCTGTCGAGGCGCAGTAACGCGAGAGCATAACCGTAGGAAATGAATCCCAAAATGTCGCGCCCCGTGGGGTGCGGCCGCTCCACGTTTGCGACCACGCCGAGAGTTGTTGCGCCGTACGCGCGCATGCAATCAATTACGAGATTCGACAGCTCTGCCGGCAGAACGTCCGCATGCAACAGTTCCGCATAAGGGCGATGCGGCCACTGCTGAGGGCTGGGACGCTCCTTCTCCATTGATTCCCAAAACGTAAGAGATGTTCCCGGATAGGTTCCGATGTACGGAGGATTCATCTCTCGTCGAGCGTTTTTCCGTATGCTGGCGCTGACAGCCTCTTTTAGAACACTGCTGTGGTGCAACCAAGTCTCTGCTGCATTTTTTGCATCGGGAGTCCCGTTAATTGCGCTCCACGCGCGGCTGATATCTTTCAGTCCGCGCGCAGCAAACGCGCTGTTCGCATAATAGGGCAACCACCAGGTTTCCGGTTTAGGCGCGAGGCACGAATCCGATTCGCTCCACCCATGAATGAGCCCGTAACCCGCGTCATCAGCAGGCAGTCGGAGACTCTCGTCGTGCATCGCGCAAAGCATATCGGCGGTGGCCGCGATTTTCTCTCGATGTTTCAGGAGCAGCGCTCTATCGCCTGTGTAGTGGAAATATCGCGCCAGCAGCATCAGCTCCATGCCGAACTGCGCGGTTTCCGGCCCGCGCATGTTGATCATTCCTTTGCGGTCGGTAAAATCGCTCAGGTAATTGTCGATGACGGTCCGAGCCATATCAAAACGGCCCCACTCGAGATTTGCGCCGACGGACATCGTGAAAATGTCCTGAAAACCGTCATACTCCGAGCCATAGTAATCGCGATCCACCGCTCCATACTTCGGATAATAGCCGCCCGGCCGAACCATCAGTTCCTTTGCAAACGCATAACGCGACATATCCACCCAGGTTCGCTGCGGAAGGGAAGTGGCAGCCATATCGTGCAACTGCTTCTCCCAGTAATCGGCGAACTGCAAAAGCGCGCGATAAAATTCTTCCGGCTTCGGGTCGAGACGAGCCGGAGGAAATGCCGGATAGCTGTAACCGTAGACTACGCTTGCGATTTTCCCGTTTTCAATCCGTGCGGTGCGATGCCACGTCTGCACAATGAATTTGTCGCGGGCCGTGACATCGCCAAAAACAACGATTTCATGGTGGGCGCTGTCCGATATGGGGAGAATTTTGCGAACCGCCGGCATCCAGCCGCCGATTAAGCCGTCCAAGCGCCTCGCGGCGGCCTCTGGGGAATTCAGCTCCGGAAAATATTGTCCGGGATGATAAGTGCGCGTGCTCCCGCTGGGATAAACGGGCATGGTGTCAAAGCATTCTTTGGTGCCGACGAATGTATTCCACGGCAATCGGAAAAATAATCGGCGCTGACCCGTGGCCGAGCCCATGGGCGGCGCCGCGGACTTCACGAGATCGAGATTTGGATCGCCGTTCTCGAGCAGCTTCTCCGCCAGCAGATCGCGGGGAGACATGCCAATATCTTTCAAAGCGAGCCCCAGATAAGGCGGATCGGCTTCTGCGAACGTAGCTTCAGCACTTTTCGACAGTACTTTGCTGCGACTGTTCGAGCCGATAAAAGTGATGTTTCCATCGCGCGTGCGAAGGTCTTCAAAAACTTTCCAGTTTGCGGAATCCATGGTGAATTCGCAAAGCTGGGTGTACCCGGATACGTCAGGAGCCGCCGACGCCGAGATTCCTTCAGAAGAACTATCGCCGACGGCTACTGCGCGTTCCGCCGCAGTGGCGCTTTTCTCGAAATAACGTGCCGCGGCAGTGGTGATTGCCAGATTCTTGAGAAAATCCCGCCGATCCATGAATATTTCCCCGTCCAGCCGCTAATGCGGCAAATTGATTTTTTTTGCTTCTCGCGGGCAGTTGTATCACAATCGGGCCGCGAGCGTGTAAACGTTTTCTCGAAAATCGGCGTACTTCGGAGTCTCTGGGCGAGCGATGAGGCGACAAAGCAGGTTCGTGCACAAGCTGATCGCCGGTGGGCTCTTCCTGTTAATCGGGTTGGCGGTTGCTTTCGCGCTGCGCACGCAAACTCTTGCGCAATCCGCGCGATTGCCGCAGCGCGTCCAGCCCGGCCCCATGCTGTCGCAGGGTATCGTGAGTTTCAGCACGCCTGAATTTGAACTGAGCCTGGTCCGTTCCTCTCAAACCATCGCCGCGCTGAAGCCGAAAAATGCTGATGGATTCGACTTCACGCCCGGAGATTTGCTCGACCAGCGCTCGCAAAATGGCTATTACCATCTCGGCGATCTTGACTTGCGCTTGCGCAAAGGAACGACGGGTGACTGGAAAGATTATTCGACTGCTTTTTCGCGAAGCCCTGTTAGCGCACTTCCCGCATCAGGAGACGTTCTGGCGTCCGCAGATCTCGCTCCGACGCTTCCCACAGATTTTCCTTTGCAGCTTAAGCGCACCTGGGCCACCGAAGGCGGCAAGCTCGTTCTGCGATTCACATTTACAAACAAGATTCACGGCGAAGTGCAAATCGGCGCGCTCGGCATTCCCATGATTTTCAACAATGTTTTGACCGGCCGTTCTCTGGAAGAGGCTCATGCAAAGTGCTCCTTCTACGATCCATACATCGGCGAGGACGCAGGCTACTTGCAGGTGACTCGCTTGAACGGACACGGGCCGACCCTTCTAATTGTGCCGGACTGGCGCACGCCCTTCGAAGCGTACAAGCCGATCCTCGACGACCGCGGCCCAAACGGAACGATAAAAATCTTCAATGATCCCACGCCTCGCGGAGTCACTTTCGAAGGATTCTACGACTGGATGGTGCTCGGCCAGGCCTACGCGGAAAATGAATGGAAAAATGCGCAGCCGTGGAATCCAGCGACGATGCTCACGCTTGCTCCCGGGCAATCGAGAACTTACGGCGTTAAATTTCTTCTCTCCGATTCAATTCGCGACATCGAGAAGACTCTCGCCGCGAATGGCAGGCCCGTGGCCATTGGAATTCCCGGGTACGTCCTTCCTACAGATACAGATGCGCGGCTTTTCTTGAAATATCCGCAAGCGATTCGCTCCATGTCCGTGAAACCTGTAGGTACAATCACAATTCGCAAGGACCCGCGCGCCGCGAATGGCTGGGATGCGTTCACTTTGAGAGGCCACGATTGGGGCCGCTCGCGGCTGACAATTACCTACCAGGATGGTTTGGAGCAGACCATCAACTATTTTGTGATTAAGCCGGAAGCCCAAGCGGTATCCGACTTGGGCCATTTTCTGATGACCAAGCAATGGTTCACCGATGCGAACGATCCTTTTCATCGCAGCCCGTCAGTGATGACCTATGACAGGCAGGCCAATGCTATCGTTACTCAGGATCCTCGCGTCTGGATCGCGGGGCTCAGCGATGAAGGCGGCGCAGGCTCTTGGCTTGCCGCGGCGATGAAGGAATTCGGCGAACCGGATAAAGAGGAGCTCGACAAATACCAACAGTTTATAGACCACGTTTTGTGGGGTGGCATCCAGTACAAAAACGACGAGTACCATTATGGCGTTCGCAAAAGCCTTTTCTACTACCAGCCGGGGCGGATTTTAGGAAGTTACTACCGAAGTGACTTCGATTGGGGCAGTTGGACAAGCTGGACAAAGAAAGAATCGGAAGCTGTCAACCGCTCCTATAATTATCCGCATGTCGCTGCGGCTTATTGGGCGCTTTATCGTCTCGCTCGCTATCACCAAGGGCTGGTAACAAATCATCCGTGGCAGTGGTATCTGATGCATGCATATCACACCTCCATTGCCATGACGGAATTCGCCCCCGGACTGGCCCGCTTCGGACAAATGGAAGGCGATGTTTTTCTGAAAATCCTGCAGGACTTGAAGCGAGAAGGCCTGACGAGCCAAGCAAATCGTCTGGAGAACGTCATGCGCGAGCGCGCCGACCGCTGGCGTCAAGAACCTTATCCTTTCGGCAGCGAGATGCCCTGGGATTCGACGGGCCAGGAGGAAGTGTATGCCTGGATGAAATACTTCGGTTATCAGGACAAAGCCGGCGTAACTCTCGATGCGATTCTCGGTTACGATCCCGCCATTCCCAACTGGGGTTACAACGGCAGCGCGCGCCGTTACTGGGATTTTATTTATGCGGGCAAAATCCAGCGGCTCGAACGGCAGCTTCATCATTACGGCTCGGGAATTAACGCTATTCCTTTGCTCTCCGAATATCGCGAGCATCCGGATGATTTTTACCTCTTGCGCGTCGGTTATGGCGGAACGATGGGCGCGCTGACGGACATCGATCAGGAGGGATTTGCGTCTGCGGCGTTTCATTCGTTTCCGGACATGATGAAGTTTGATCCGTATTCCGGCGACTACGGCCCGAATTTTTTCGGCCACGCCTTAAACACGGCTACTTACGTGATTAGGCACCCTGAGTTTGGCTGGCTCGCTTTTGGTGGAAACCTTCGAGTGGAAGGCCACATCGTCCACGTTACACCTCTCGACTCTTTCCGCATGCGCGTATATTTTGCTCCGCTGGGCCTTTGGTTGACTCTCGATGCAGGTAAATTCGAAAGCATCGAATTGAATTCTCAGACAGGCGCGGTGCGAATAGGCCTCGCGCCCGCGACCACGTTTACACCTGAGGCGTTCCTGCGCATCGAGCAGCCCGCGAAGATTCCCAACGTGGGCGCTTACCGCCCCGCAAACAAATTTCAAGTCGTGAGCGGAGCCTACGTCGTTCCGCTTGCCAATCGCACCACCTGGATTGAGCTTCGGGCAAATCGTTAATGGGCAAACGATACCGTCGCCGCGAAGTTTTGAAGACTATGGGCGCCGCCTGCGCCGCTTATCTGGCGCCGATAAAAATCGAAACGCCGTCCGGTAATTTGCAAATCGCAGCAGAGGATATCGAAGTTCAGCTCACCACGATTAGTCCTCATACGTTTCGTCTAAGCGTAATTCCGCTCAAGAGCGGCCAACCTGGTCCAATTCCCATGGATGGCTCGCTAGTAAGGCATTCCTGGGGCGAGCCAGCGCTCAAATTCCGCGGTTCCGCGCATGAGCAGACGGTCAAACTGGGCGAATTAACGGTGCGCATCAGCAGTGGCCCTCTCCAGTTCACGATCGAAAATCAACAATCAGAAAAGATCCAGCAACTCGCCATTGACGAAAATATCGGCGCTGTCTCATTTGAAACAGGGGATTCTCCTTTGCTCGGGCTCGGCGAAGGAGGGCCGCAATTCGATCGTCGCGGCTCCGTGGACGCTATGCGCAGCGGGCAGGGCGGCTACAAACTTCGCACGCATGGCTCGCGCGTGCCCATTCCCTGGCTCATCGGCACGGGCGGCTGGGCAATGTTCATTCACCAGCCATTCGGCATGTTTGATTTCACTGGCGCTCAAGGTAAGTTCATTCCAGCAACTCCGGATGCAGCGCTGTCGCTCGATATTTTTTTCATCGCCTCGCGCGAGCCGGCCACAATCATGTCTGAATATGCCCGCCTGACCGGCCACGCGCAAATTCCGCCGCTGTGGAGCCTGGGATATCAGCAATCGCACCGCACGCTGGCCAGCCGCGAGGAAATCCTTGATGAGGCCAGGACGTTCCGCGAGAAAAAGCTTCCGTGCGACGCCCTCATTTACTTGGGAACGGGCTTCTGTCCATCGGGATGGAACACGGCGAATGGCTCGTTCGCCTGGAATTCGCGCGTATTCCCTGATCCTAAGCAGATCCTCGCCGAATTTCACAAGCAGGATTTCCACGCCGTAATGCACGCCGTAATTCTCACGCGCACACTCACGGGAAGCGCACGCGATGGCTGCGTTGTCGGCCGATTCGATGAGCAGCAGGCCGGCTGCTATTGGGACGCGCATCGAAAAGACTTCGCGCTCGGCATTGACGGCTGGTGGCCCGACGAAGGCGACTCTCTCGATATCGCTTCGCGCCTCACGCGCAATCGAATGTATTGGGAAGGGCCGCAAATTGACCGGCCTAACGAGCGGCCCTATGCACTGCATCGCAATGGCTACGCCGGCATGCAGCGCTACGCATCTTTTTTGTGGTCGGGCGATGTTTATTCAACATGGGAAACGCTAAAGACTCACATTCCCAACGCAATCAATACCGCTCTCTCGGGCATTCCTTATTGGGGCACGGATATTGGCGGATTTGTTCCGACCGAAGAATTCACTGCGGAGTTGTACCTGCGCTGGTTTCAGTTTGGCGCTTTTTGCACGCTTTTTCGCTGTCATGGACGCGCCTGGAAACTCCGCTTGCCGTGGGGATGGGATACCGGCGAGACCGGCCCGAAAGAGATAAATAATTATTCCGGCGCTTCGCTGCCGGACCCCAGCGAGTTACATAACACGCAGGTGGAACCGATCTGCAGGAAGTATCTCGAACTTCGCTACCGCATGCTTCCTTATTTGTACAGCGCCGTGCATGAATGCTCGACGACAGGCCTGCCGATTAATCGGGCGTTGTGGCTTCACTATCCTGACGATCCGGTTGCTGTCGCGCGCGACGATGAATATCTGTGGGGAAGAGACATTCTCGTGGCTCCGGTCTGCGAAAAAGGGGCGGCGTCGCGCCGCGTTTATTTGCCCAAAGGCGATTGGTATGATTTCTGGACCGGCGAACGAATGCAGGGAGGCCGCGAGATTACTCGTCAAGTGGATCTCGAGACCATGCCGCTTTTCATCCGCGCAGGCGGTATTCTTCCGCTCGGCTCCGTGAAACAGCACACTCAGGAAAAGGTGGACGAGCCGTTATCGGTGACAATTTATCCTGGCGCGGACGGACGCTTTCTGCTCTATGAAGATGACGGCAAATCGTTTGATTATCGCCGAGGCCAGTGGATGGGAATCGAGATGGCCTGGAATGATGCTCATCGAGTTCTGACGCTGCGCCTTGCACTGGGTTCGCGCATGTTGCCGCCCTTGCGGAGAAATATCGAGATCACATGCGAACAGGTGAAGAAGCGCATCGTTTTCGAGGCGCATCCAATCGAAGTTCATTTCTGATTTGCATGCGCGAGAAGCCCCAAGCGAGTACTATTGCAACCATCATGAGAGGATTCCCTCGAAACAATGGACGCTGGTTTTTTTTGCATTCAGTCTGGCTGCTCGTAACAGCAACGGGTCTAATTTCATCGCTCTGCGCGGCACAAGTTTCCAAAAAAAAGGTGTTGGACACCTCAGCCTCGGCGCGTGAAGGCATCCAGCTCACGGCTGAAGGTCATTGCAATGAGTCGCTGCCATTGTTGAGAAAAAGCCTGCCTCGGATTACGGACAAGCAGTTGAAGTACGATGCGGCAATGGCCATGGCTCAGTGCGGGATGAGCGTGGATGATGACACGGATACGGTCACCGCGCTGGTGTTGCTCCGCAGAGAATTTCCGAACGACGCGAAGGTGCTTTACACAGCGAGCCATTTTTATTCGGAATTGGCCATGCGGGCGGCTCGCAGACTTGTTGCTACCGACCCGCACTCCGCGGAAGCGCAAGAACTAAATGCGGAATCTCTCGAATCAAATGGAAAATTCGACCAAGCCCTCGAAGTGTACCGCCAAATTTTGAAGCAATTTCCCCAGCAGCCGGGCATCCATTACCGAATCGGCCGCCTTATATTGGCGGAGCCGCAGAACGCGACTTCCTCCGATGATGCCAAGAAAGAATTCGAAGAGGAGCTGAAGGTTAACCCCACGGCGGCCTCAGCGGAATTCATGCTGGGAGATTTGGCGCGGCAAGCCGAACAATGGGATCAGGCGATTCTTCACTTCGGACGCGCGACCAAACTCGACGCTGGATTTTCGGAGGCTTTTCTCGGGCTGGGAATTTCATTCAACGCCGATGGGAAGAGCGCCGAGGCTGTGGTTCCTTTGGAGAGATATGTCAAGATGGAGCCATCCGATCCTGCGGGTCACTACCAGTTAGCGATTGCCTATAACCGTGTCGGACGCAAGCAAGATGCGGCCCGCGAAATCGCGTTGCAGCGTGAGACGGAAAAAAAGGCGCCACCATCAACTCCGCAAAATCCGGACTAACGCAAGGGGATGTCATTTAGCGGAAGCATGGTTAACTCCACTTGCCTGCGCCCTCAACAATCGTAATGTAACGGTCAACCGGAAGATTCGAGAAGCGCTCCGTCTTGCCGCTGGGCTGCGGCCATTTGATCTCGAGCCAATCAATTTTCGCGCGTGGCCCTATGCCCAGCACGATGCGCGGGTCGTGCGACGAAAGATAGCTTCCGCCGCCCACTTTGAATCGGTGGCGCTTCAGATCCGCAGCTTGGTATGTGACGACCGCACCGATAGCATCAATATTCGATCTCTTACCGATCAGGCGCAGGCCCAGCCAGTGATTTTGCCGACCGGCATTATTTTTCAGCAGAATCGGAGCAGCATCGTTCACAGCGACCAGAACATCCACCGCGCCATTGTTGTCAAAATCGCCGAGGGCCATGCCGCGACCGGCGATTGGCCGCGAAAAAATCGCGCCGCTCTTTTTGCTGACATCCTGGAAACCGCGTCCTGTGTTTTGGAATAAAAGCATCGGTTCACGATACTCGACGTTCTGCATGTGTTTTTCCACGTCAATGTCGGGATGACCATTGCAGAGCAGAAGATCCAAGTTGCCGTCATTGTCGTAGTCGAAGAATTTCACTCCCCAGCCGCTCAGGAACATCGTTTTCGTTCCGATACCGTCGGAGGCTGCCAGATCTGAGAATGTTTCATCCTTATTGTTGTGATACAGCGAGAACATTTCATGATCCACGTTGGAAACGAACAGGTCCATCCAACCGTCCTGGTCGTAATCAGCACCGTCCACACCCATTCCTGAACGGGCGCGCCCAAACGAGTTGTAGCCGACTCCGGAAAGCAGGCCAATGTCCTCGAATTTGCCTTTGCCCTGATTGACGAACAATGAATTTGCGACGGTATCGTTGGACACGAAAAGGTCCATCATTCCGTTGTTGTTCACATCGCAAGCCACCACGCCCCACGCTTTGGCAGGAGATTTCGCGATGCCGGATTCCCGGCTCACATCGGTGAACGTGCCGTCGCCATTGTTGTGGTATAGCCAGGACTGCATCGGTTGGTAGACGTTCGGCTTGCAATACCAGCGCTCGCCGGTCAGTTTGTTTCCGCAAAATACGTTTTTGGATTTGTCCCAATCCGCGAACCGGCAGACGAACAGGTCAAGACTCCCGTCATTGTCGTAATCGAACCATACGGCGCTGGTGGCCCATCCGGGCGCAGCGACCCCGGCCTGCTTCGTGACATCGGTAAAAGTCCCGTCTCCATTGTTGTGGTAGAGAATGCTGCGCGGATATTGCGTCAGGTAAATGTCAGGAAAGCCGTCGCGATCATAATCGCCAACGGCAACGCCCATGCCGTATGCGTTTCCGGCCACTCCCGCCTTTTCGGTGACATCCGTAAAAGTTCCATCGCGATTGTTGTGGTACAGCGCGTTTCTCAGCGGCTTAGCAGGCTTGTAAAAATCGCATGGGCCGCTGTTCACCAAATAAATGTCCATCCATCCGTCATTGTCATAATCGAGGAAGGCGCAACCTGCGCCCAAAGTCTCCGGCTCGTACATTTGCGGAGAAATTCCCGCCACGTGAACCCAGGAGATACCGCTCTTTGAAGCAGGAACTTCGACGAAATCTGGAGGGGTCTCGGAAAAAGCGCTGAGGCTCGAACCGAATGTTTTGCTAAGCGAGGTCGCGAATCCTAAACCTATAAGGGTCCTGAGCAAACCACGTCGCGAAAGAAAAATTGAATCGAACGTCATATTCCTTTTTCGCAGGGCATTTCTCTCCGCATAACTCTCAACGCTCTCCTCAAGCGCTTTTGCGGAGATGAGCCTGATGAGAATAGCAAAAACCTGACGCTTTGATATTCGGACTGTCAAAAATTTGCTAGGCAAGCTGCTCTGACGCAAGTACTCTGAATTTCCTTCAATGCTTTTTGAGGAATTTGTCTATTGTGACTAAAAACTTTAGCCGGCGTGAATTGTTGCGCACCATGGGCATCGGCGCAGCCGGCCTGCCGCTTGGCTTAAGGCTCAGCGCGAAAACACCACGCGTGAAGTTCACAGATATCACTCGCCGCGCGGGAATTGATTTCAAACACGAGAATGCCGCCTCTCCAGAGAAGTACCTGATCGAGACCATGGGTTCGGGTTGCGGATGGATTGATTATAACCAGGATGGTCTATTGGATTTATACCTTGCGAATGGAGCTGCGACGCGGATTTTCAAGCCAAAAAGTCCCTTGCGAGGCGCACTTTATCGAAACAATGGCGACGGGACATTTGCAGACGTGACCGAACAGGCCGGTGTCGGGGCGGAAGGACTGTTCGGAATGGGAGTGGCCGTCGGCGATTACGACAATGATGGATTCCCGGATTTGCTGGTGCTTGGATATGGAAAATGCATTTTGTATCACAACAATGGGAATGGAACCTTTAGCGATGTTACCGAGCGCGCTGGCGTTGCGAACGCAGGCCGATGGGCATCCAGCGCCGCTTGGTTTGACTACAACAATGATGGACATCTTGACCTCGTCATAGCGAACTACATTGATTGGTCGCCGGATCGCAACTTCTGGTGCGGTGAGCACGGCCCGGGCATGCGTAGTTACTGCCATCCCGATGATTACAATGGACAGCCTCCGACGCTGTATCGGAACAATGGCGACGGCACGTTTACCGATGTCAGCAAGGAATCTGGAGTCGGTGCCAAGCCGGGGAATGGCCTCGGCGTAGTTACGTTTGATTACGATGACGACGGATGGCAGGACATTTTCATTGCGAACGACTCGATGCCCAACTTTTTGTTTCATAACAATCGCGACGGGACTTTCCGGGAAATTGGCTACTTGGCCGGAGTCGCGGTGAGCGCGGATGGTCTGCCGGAAGCGGGAATGGGCGTAGATGCCGCAGATGTCACGAGCAACGGCAGGATGGATTTGATTGTCACCCACCTGGATGAGCAGCTCGCTCGCTTATACGAAAATATGGGCCATCAGGTTTTCGAGGATGCAACGCTTCGCTGCGGGCTCGGTTACGCCACATTCCATACGAGCGGTTTTGGAACGCGTTTTGTGGATTTCGACAATGACGGCGCCCGAGACATTTTCATGGCCAATGGCCACGTCCTCGACAACATTCAACAGTACAACTCAAAAGTGCGTTATGCCGAACCAAAACTCATGTTTCGGAATCTAGGAAACGGAATCTTCAAAAACGTTAGCGCCGATCTTGGCCCGGATTTTATGATTCCGCGCGTGAGCCGCGCGGCTGCCGTGGGAGATTTTGATAATGACGGCGATTTGGACATTCTCGTGAGCAACAACGGAGAGCGGCCGCAACTACTCCGAAACGACGGCGGGAATGCCAATCACTGGCTCGAGATTTTTCTGATTGGAACGAGATCGAATCGCGACGGCGTAGGGGCGCGCGTAAAAATTTCCGCGGCTGATTTGAAGCTTTATGATCAGAGAAAAGGCGGAATGAGCTATCAGGCGGCGCAAGATCCTCGGCTGCACTTCGGACTGGAAGACCGCACGAAAGTTGACCTAGTGGAGATTCTGTGGCCCAGCGGAGAAAAAACGGAGATCAGGAATCTAAAGAGTGACCAGATTGTGGCGATTCAGGAAGGCACAGGGTTGGTGAGCAGACCGTTTCCGCAAGTTCGCAAGAATTCCAAGTCATAAATCCGTGCAGGGCTAGTGCGGGAGCCGTCCGGAAGAAATGTATCCGGCCCTGCTGCCGGACGCGGCTGTTTTGTACTTTTCAGATTGTCGCTGGTTCAATGCGGCGAGTTCTTTGAGCATTTTTTCGGCCGCGGCAGGATCGCCTTTGCGCCGGTACGCCACAGCCAAGTGGGAGTAAACAGCAGCGCTTTCTGGGTCCAGCTTGCGCGCCGTTTCCAGTTCGCTGATAGCATCCTCAATTTTCCCGGCGGACAAATCGAGTTCACCGAGAAAGACGTGCGAATCGGAATAGCCGGGTTTTTCGGCGATGGATTGTTTCAGCGCCGATTCTGCTTCGGAAAATTCAGGGGTTCCGGTTTGGACTCCTGAACGCAAAACAGCGTCGGCAAAAATCGCGAGGAGGACGTAATTCGTGTGCCCTTTCTTAATTCCTTCGCGCGTGACGCGAACGGCCTCGGGAACGTCGCCTTCAAGAAGATCTGTTTGGCCGGCGGCCATGTAGGCGATGTCGCTTTGCGGATCGAGCTTGCGCGCCGAGTCAAAATCCGCAACGGCTGCGTCCGGATTGTTTTCAAAGGAAAGAAAAACGCCTCGCTGGTAATGCAAACGCGACGAATGAGGAAGGTGGTGCAATCCGGTGTTTAGGACCTGCAGTCCAAAATCATACGCTGCCTGGTCCAAACATGCGTCGGCGATAAAGAGATAAAGTTTCTCGTCATTTGGCGACTGCGCAACAGCCTGCTGAAAAGATTCTGATGCGCGTGAAAACTGGCCAAGTCCGACGTAAGCCTGCGTTAATAGGTTGTTCACGATGGCCGTGTTTCGCCCGGCTTTCAGGGAGTCGAGGATGGTAAGGGCGTTTTCAAATTGCCGAATGGCAACGTAGCAGAGCGCGAGATTGAAATTCGCGGCGTATTCGTC
>DASUAV010000183.1:0-9143 GCA_035763605.1 Candidatus Acidiferrales bacterium | reverse complement strand
CTTCAGGTCTATGCCCAGTTCTTTTTTGGGCAGATCTTTGACGTGGCCGAACGATGCCCGAACGGTGTAGTTGCGGCCGAGATATTTGTTGATCGTTTTCGCCTTGGTGGGCGATTCGACGATGACCAGAGAACGTCCCATGATTCTGAGTATTTCCTTTTCGCTCGCGCTTAGCGCGGCCTTTACAGCATCACTTTCAAAAACTGCTTGCCCGGCAACTGCCGGATCAGGCCCTTCATTTCCAGTTCAAAGAGCGCCGAGAGTACTTCCGACGAATTCATCTTGGACTGCCCGACGAGCTCATCCACGTGTTTCGACCTTTCAACCTCAAGCATCGCATAGAGCGCCTTTTCCGACGGGGCCAGCCCGTCTGTAGCAAGCGATGCCCGGCCTGCGCCGTCTGTTGTCTCGACGGGCAAAAGCTCGGCGCGAATGGGAGTAGGCAGCTCCTCGACCACATCGTCCCAGCTGGTCACCAACTTCGCGCCCTGCTTAATCAGCTGATTCGGCCCGAAGCTCGCGGGCTGCGTGGCATAGCCGGGCACGCCAAAGACTTCGCGGCCGCATTCCATCGCCAGCCGCGCCGTAATCAGCGAGCCGGAATACTGAGCGCCCTCGACGACCACGACGCCGCGCGTCATCCCGGCGATAATCCGGTTGCGTACCGGGAAATTCGGCGGCGCTGGATACGTCCCCATAGGGAACTCCGATATGATGGCCCCTCGCTCCTCAATTTCAGCAAAAATCTTTCGGTTCTCTTTCGGATAAATAACGTCTATTCCGCAGCCCAGAATACCTACAGTCCCCCCTGCATTTGCGCTCAGGGCTCCCTTGTGGGCCGTAGCGTCGATTCCGCGGGCCAATCCGCTGACGACCACGAGGCCGCGCGCGGCAAGGTCGCGAGCAAGCCTATCAGCCATTTGATTACCATAGGGCGTTGGACGACGCGTACCAACAATGCCGATGGAATGGCGATTCAGAAGCTCCGCGTTTCCTTTGACATAGAGCAGCGGCGGAGGATCGTAGATTTCGCGAAGAAGCTGCGGGTATGCCGATTCGTCCCATGTGAGTATCCGGCATTTCGCCGCTTCCGCCTGCGCCAATTCCTTTGCCGCGGCGCTTTTTGACTGGCGCGAATGAATGGCTTGGGCTACAGCCGAAGGAATTTGCTGGGATTCGAGCTCCGTGAGCGAGGCGTTGAAAACCGCTTCCGGGCTGCCGAATTGGCGCAGCAGCTTGCCAATCAAACGCGCGCCGAGGCCCGGCGTGAGCGCGAGCGCCAACCATCCCAAGTGCTGGTCGGAATCCATAATCAAAATTTTTCCGGCAGTGAGCCTACGCAGGCGGGCGGCCTAGTGTCAAGTAAGAGTATACCACAGTGGTTAAGATGCCGAAACAGCCCGCGCTTTGCAACGGAATTTCGATTACTGCCAGCCGCCATCTCCGATCGGGTCGCCTGCCGGCGGCGGAACAAATGGCGCGATGCGGAACATCTCCGGATTCTTTTGGAATTGGTCAATCAAATGCGAGCCGTAGAACAATTCCGCGCGGCGGCTCTCGACTTTAGCGGAGGGTATTTGCGCGGTCATCCACTTTTTCAGATCTTCGAGCTTGAGTGAAGCAATGGCGCGAGGCTGCGCGGCGGCGTGCTGATCCGCGGCAAGCGCCATTAAATGATTGAGCGCCACGAAGTCAACTGTCTCCTGAACTTGTGCGGCGTATCCGGTTTGCCGGGGAGCTCTCCAGGTGGCGTTGATTACGTTGTCCGCCAATTCAGAAAATCCAGGGTAGCTGGCGTCGCGCGCGTGGTACTCGATCATGCGCTCGTCGCGATTGGGCTCAAAGAGCAGGCTAAAGGTGATTTCCGCGGCTGATTCCGCCGGAGAGAGCGCATCGAAAGCCGGCGACGTTTGGCGGGCGAAGTTTTCATTCGACGCAGAAAACTGCGGCGGACGCGGGGGAATAAGCTTCAGCAGCGATTCCGGCAGAGCCAGAATGCTTGGCTGAAGCGTATCGAGCACAGCGTGGATCGCGGCGCGCTGCTCGCTGGCCGGCACAATTTCGGGATCTTTCTGCGCGCCTCCGCGCACGTTGTAAGCATAATCGAGGCCGCCGATCATTTTCGTCACTGCGGAGACCTGGTAGCGATGATAGAGGTAGATTGGAACGAGCACGTCTTCGAGCGTGGCCATGGGCGCATTTTCGGGGATTGCAGCTTCAGAGAAACGTTTCAATGCAGCCGCGCGCACGGCCATGACCTGCTTTAGGCCCGCGAGATCGTTAGATCCCACGTCCCAAAGGTGCGTGACAGGACTCGCGGAGCCGAGAGGACGCGCATCTTCGTCAGAAAGATAAAGCTGGCCGCTTGAAAACGCGTCATCCAGAATTTTATTCAGCGCCTGGCGCTGGTTCGTTCCTTCAGGAAACTGCCGATAGCCGTAGTTGATGGCGACCTTATCCCACGCGCCGATTCCGACGGCGTAGGCGTTGGAAACGTCCGGCGCTCCGTTCGCTCCAACCGTGACCAACGGTGGCGGATAGTCCATGACCGAACTGCGATTCACGATGCTGGCCGCGAAGTTGTGCATTAGACCGAGCGTGTGGCCGGTTTCGTGCGCGGCAAGCTGCCGAAGCCGCGCGAGCGCCATGGCGTTGGCGGCTTTCAAGGCGTTAGGGTCATTGCCAAACGGATCGAGCAGCCCCTGAGCGATCAGGAAGTCCTGGCGCACGCGAAGGGCGTCGAGGTTCACGTGGCCGTTGATGATTTCGCCGGTTCGCGGGTCGGCAATGGCCGAACCATACGACCAGCCGCGCGTGGCGCGCGGTACCCACTCGATCACGTTGTAACGAACATCCATCGGGTCCACGCCTTCCGGCAGGAGCTTCACCTGAAAAGCATCCTTGTAGCCCGCGGCAGTGAAGGCCTGATTCCACCAGCTTGCGCCTTCGACGAGGGCGGAGCGCAACGGCTCCGGGACGGCGCGGTCGACATAGTAGATGATGGGTTTCACAGGCTCGCTCACTGCTGCTGAGGGATCTTTTTTCTCAAGCCGGAAGTGCTCGATGTAGCGTTTGAAAATTGACTGATCCACGGGCGTAGCGAAATCCATGTACTCGATGCCAAAAAAGCCGGAGCGCGGATCGAATTCGCGCATGTGGAATCCCGGCGGAGGCGACTGCACAAATGAATGGTGGGTGTGCACGGTGATGGAATCGGGCTGCGGGGTCACTTCGCGCACCCACGCGCCCGGGTTTTGTCCCGCGAAAGTGAGCGTCGCTTCCACGTCGCTGTTTTCGGGGAAATTTTTGGTGCGCGGCAGATAAATGGCGCAGCGTGTGGGATCGAGATGATAAGCGCCCTGATGCGTGGCGGCCAGTTTCGCGGCGATATTGTGAGAATCGCGAAGAAAGAAATTTGTCGCGTCTACCAGAACACTGTCGCCGTCCTGCGCGGCGGCATCGAATCCCCAGAGCACGGACTGCGCGAAGGCTTGCTTCACGGCTTCACGCTGCAAGGGATCGTCCGTGACCGCGCGGTAGCGCTCGTTTTCGGCGACGAGCAGAACGCGCGGGCCGCTGCGTTCGAAATGGACGACCTGCACTTCGCCGGGCTGGCCGCGATCGAGCCCAATGTCGTTCGAGCCGACGCCATAGGGGAGCGATTCGACATACAGAAATTCCGTATTCCATTTGTCCACTTGGAGCCAGACTTTTCCTTCGCGCTCGTCCCAGTAATAGGTGAAGAAGCCCGGCATTTTCTGCATTCCGGCGGTTTTCTCCGCGATGGAGGGCAACGGCTTCTCCGCAGTATTCGCCGAGCAACACAGGGATGCAAACATCATCGGCGCAAATAAAAGAGCGAGCCCGAGTCCCAACAGACGCTTCATGACTGCCTCCTCGCAATGATTGCCGTTGGGTTTTATAACAGAATCGTGCGCTCGAAGGGCAGGTTTCTCATTTTTTGCGTGCAACACAGCGATTCCCGGTATAGTTCAGGCTTCATAAGGCCATTGGGACGATTCCGCAACTCTGTGATGAAAGGAGTTCCAGCGATGGCGAATACGGGCGCGAACCGCACGGGGCTTTCCATTCTCGTGTTTTTGATTTTGACGTTCTCGTTCAGTTCCGTCTTTTACCGCCTGATTATTCACAATGGCTCGCTTGGCGCGCATGGCGGTTTGTTCGTGCTATGCCTGATGTGGTCGCCGGGAGTGGCGGGTTTGCTTACGCGGCTGATTTTTCAAGGCAATCTCCGCGGACACGGATTTGGCTGGGGCAAAACGAAATATCAGGCGGCGAGCTACTTGATTCCGCTGGCCTATGCGGCCATCGTTTACGTTCCCTTGTGGATTGGAGGTTTTGCGAATTTTCATGCGCCGATGATTTCGCGGATGACGCAAAGATTCGGGCTTCACAATTCCGTGATGAGTTACTTCCTGCTGCTCGCCACAGTCGGAATGGCGCAGTCCTGCACTTCGGCGCTCGGAGAAGAATTGGGCTGGCGCGGATTTCTGGTGCCGCAGCTCGCAAAGATCATGCCGTTCGGCGGCGTGGGCTTGGCGAGTGGGATTATCTGGTCACTCTGGCACTATCCGCTGATACTGCTGGCGAATTATCACGGAGCGGGGCCGGCGTGGTATTCGCTGATCTGCTTTACCGTGATGGTCATCGGTATCGCGTTTTTGTTTGCGTGGATGCGGCTGAAATCTGCGAGCGTTTGGACGGGAATGCTCCTGCACGCGAGCCACAATATTTTTATTCAGGGATTTTTTGATCCGCTCACGCGTCCTGCGCCGGTGACGAATTACGTGATCGGTGAATTTGGCGCGGACCTGGCGATTGTTGCGGTGGTGATTGCAGTGATCTGCTACAAAAAACGCGGGGAGTTGCCAGCGTCGCAGGCTTCACAGTCACCGACAGGCCCGGCGATGGCGCCTAAGATGGCGTGACCGCAAGGGGCAGAGGCACGGCAGGCGTCCGGACCAGCAATTCGCTCCCGTTTACTGTTGAAGGGCGGAGTAAATGATTCGGCCATCGCGAAATGTGTATACCACGCTCGCAAGTCCGCGAATGTCGTCTTCGGGGTTGCGGGAAACGATGACCAGATCGGCGTCCATTCCGGCTCTGATCTGTCCCCGCGCGGCGCTGCTGCCGAAGCGCACCGCGGGAGCGGTGGTCAGGGTATCGAGAATGTGCCAGAAATCGAGGCCCGCGCGCTGCATTAGAACATATTCCTGTGTCGGGTCATACTCGGTCGTGAATCCTTCGTCGGTGCCGAACAGAATATCTTCATGGTCCTGCGAATAATCGCCGACCTCCTGCAAAATATCTTTGATGTTCGAATCTCCGCTGAAAAGCGAGAGCGTGGGAATCAGCCACATTCGCTGCGCTTTCATCTGTTTGATGTAACGTTGATTCCAGCCGCGCGTGTCCTCGACGGCATGCGCCAGCACGTCCACATGCGCTTGCAACGCAATCTGAAATCCAGCCACGTTGGACGGATGGGCGTAGACCAGCTTGCCTTTGCGATGCGCTTCTTCCACCGCTGCTTGGGCGATGGCCAGCGGCATATTTACGACTTGCTGCTTCGAGACCCAAGAACCCGTGAACAGTTTGATGAGGTCGGCTCCCGCAGCGATGTTGCGGTCCACATCGGCGACGGCTTCCGCCGGAGTTGACGGCTGATACAGCAGCTTCAACTGTGCCGGCGGAAGCGAATTTTTCAGGTAATACGGAATGGCTCCCGCAGGATACAGAGGGATGCCTGCTGTGAGAATGCGCGGGCCGGGCACTTCGCCGGAATCAATTCGTTTGCGAATCGCGGTGGTGTTGTCAATCAGCGAGCCGGCATCCACAACCGTTGTGAAGCCGTAGCGCGTGAACATCTCTTGCAACTGGCTGGTTAATTGCGACGCGGGGATTTGCGCGGCATCGGTCCACTTGGGCTCTGTGAAGTGAACATGGCTGTTCTGGAATCCCGCCATGATGTACATCCCGCTGCAATCCAGCCTGCCAACACCGCCTGGGATGCGAATTTTGTGTCCAACGGCGGAGATTTTTCCGCCGCGAATGAGGATCATTCCGTTGTTGATAGCCGGCTGAAATGGTGAAACGTAAACGCGCCCGCCAACCAGCGCAATTTCGGACGGAGCGGCGGTGGACTCCTGGAGACCGGCATTTGAATTTGCGCGCCGCGCTGTGAACAGGCTTGCGAGAAGGATCGCGGTTCCGAGCGAGAGGAGCAGTGCGATGCGTTTCACAAGTTCACCTCAGCTTCGAACTTACGGCTTGAATGGGATTGCAGAAACCTGACTGTCCCCGGGCCCAATCAATCCATCTTATGCCGCGCCGCCGCTCGTTTCAATCAATACGCCTGTGCTATATTCAATTTTCGCGATTCTTTGCGACGTGCCATGGGCAAACTTCGAATATCGATTGTAGAGTACTTGAACACCGCGCCGCTGGTGTGGGGCTTCACGGAAGGCCCTCTCGCCGGCAAATACGATCTTTCGTTCACGCTGCCCTCGAAATGCGCCGAGGCTTTGCGCGCCGGCGAAGTGGATGTAGCCATTATTCCAGCCATCGAATATCAGCGAATCGAAAATCTGGCTGTTCTTCCCGGCATGGCGATTGCCGCCAAGCGCGAAGTGCGCAGCATCCTCGTGGTTTCAAAAAAGCCGATTGACCGCGTGAGACGCATCGCTCTGGATACGAGTTCGCGAAGCTCCGCGGCGCTGGTGCGTTTGCTGGCAACGGAGAGCTGGCGCATTCAGCCGGAGTTCATTGATGCGCCGCCGGATCCAGTGGCGATGCTGGCGCAAGCGGATGCCGCTCTCGTTATCGGCGATCCGGCTCTGAGGATTTCGGTGAAGCTGGACTATCTTTTCGGCAAGAAACCTCCCGAAGGCGCGTGCTGCCAGGGCGATCCCGATGAACTTCCGGTCCCTGGCTACCCGGCGCTTTTCGTTTACGACATCGCGTTTCAGTGGCAGGAGACAACCGGAAAGCCGTGCGTTTTGGCTATTTGGGCTGGACGAAAAGAGAAGCTGACTCCGGAAGTTCTCGCGGACTTTCAGACCTCGAAGGAATTTGGTGTTTCGCACATCAGCGACATTGCTGAAGCTGCGTCCGTGAAACTTGATATGCCCGCTTCGGTGCTCGAAGCCTATCTGCGCGACAACATTGATTTCGGTCTCGATGCAGCGAATCTTGCGGGCCTAGATTTGTATTTCCAGAAATGCGCCGACGCCGGATTGATTCCGCGTGCCCGTCCCATTGAATTTGTCTCAGCGCTTTCTGGAAGCACAGCGCGGCAGGGTGCGTAATTTGGGAGAGATGCCTGCCGGAGAAAAGCTTGGCACGCTGCGCATCTTGCGTCGCTATCCATTCAAGAGCATGGCCGGCGAAGATATCCATGAGGCTTTTGTCAGCTATGCCGGACTTTCCGGAGACCGCGCTTACGCATTTGTTGATCGCAACAATCACACGAACTTTCCATGGATGACGGCGCGGCAGAGCCATGAAATGCTGCTGTTCCGACCGCGTTACCTCGAAGGGCCGAGCGCATCGAACGAGCATCCCGCGCAAGCTTCTTTCGCTCTGGAAGTTGTTACGCCGGAAGGCGAGAAGTTCAATCCCGCGGATTCCGGCTTCACGCCATTTTTCGAGAAACGTTTCGGCCGGCCTCTGGAGCTGCGCTTTTCCGAGCGCGCTATGCAGGACGGCTGTCCCGTCTCGCTGCTGGGACTTGATACCGTGAAAGCGCTCAGTGAGGAAGCCGGCGTGCCGGTTGAGCACACGCGTTTCCGCGCGAATTTTTACATCGAATGGGAAAACGGCAAGCCTTATTACGAGGACGAGCTCGTCGGAACGAGCTTGCGCATCGGGGAGAAGTTCACGTTCACTCTGGTGCAGAATGACATGCGCTGCGCTATCATCACTTTGGATCCAAAAACCGGCGAAGCTTCGCCGGAAATCGGAAAGCTGATCGCGAAAAATCACGGAAATTGCTTCGGCGTTTACGGCTCAGTGTTACGCGAAGGCATTGTGCGGCAAGGCGATGCCGTTTTTTCTTTCGCCGGAACCAGAGTAAAGGGAATTTAGGCAATGGGCATCACACAGCAGGAAGCGCTCGATTTTTTCAATTCTGACGATTTGCTCGCGGTGGGAATGGCGGCCAATGAAGTGCGCCGCAAGAAGAATGATCCGCGCATCGCTACTTATCAGATCGACCGCAACATCAATTACACGAATTTCTGCACGGAGTACTGCTCCTTTTGTGCGTTCTACCGGCCGATGGGCTCGAAAGAAGGATACGTTCTTTCGTTCGAACAAATCTGCGCAAAAATTGACGAAATGCTCGAGCTGGGAGGCACAGGTGTGCTGCTGCAGGGCGGCCTCAATCCCGATCTGAAGATGGATTACTACGTAAATTTGCTGCGCTCGCTCAAGAAGCGCTATCCGCAGGTGCACCTGCACTGCTTTTCCGCGCCCGAGATTATTTGCATCGCGGAGGTTTCGGGACTTTCCATTCGCGATACCATCGCGCGCCTGATGGATGCGGGGCTTGCTTCGATTCCCGGCGGCGGCGCGGAGATTCTCGACGATGAAGTTCGGCATCGAATTTCCCGACTGAAATGCACCACTGATGAATGGGAAAACGTGCATCGCACAGCGCATTCGCTGGGACTGCGAACTACCGCGACCATGATGTTCGGTTGCGGCGAGGAATACCGCCATCGCGTAAATCATTTCGAGCGCCTGAGCCGCATTCAGGAAGACACCGGCGGATTCACGGCGTTCATTCCGTGGATGTTCGCGCCGGACAATACGCCCTTGGGCAAGAAATTTCCGCAAGCAACTGCGGCCGAGTATCTAAAGACGCTGGCCATTAGCCGCTTGTATCTGGACAACATTGATCACATTCAGTCGAGCTGGCTCACGCCGGGAATCAAGGTCTGCCAAGTGGGCCTGCAATTTGGCGCGGATGACGTGGGCAGCATTTTGATCGAGGAAAATGTGGTGTACGCCGCCGGCGTGCGCAACCGCACCAACGAAGCCGAGCTCCGCCGCATCATTTCTGACGCAGGGTACATTCCCGCGCAGCGCGACACGCTCTACCGCTCATACGCTTTGAAGTAGTT
>DASUAV010000182.1:0-4346 GCA_035763605.1 Candidatus Acidiferrales bacterium | reverse complement strand
CGTCGAGCCTGGCGGAAAAGGCGCAAAATTCTAACTGACCCATTACCCGTGTCTTTGGTTCGGATTCCATGTCTGAGATAGTTTTTCTTGCCATCTGACTTCCCCTTATGGTAAACACAATTTCAGGCTTGTGATTCTTGGCCGTAGCCAGACCGGCCACTTCTCTCATCCTCTGGCCCCCGCAGTTCGATTCCCTGGTAGTCTGCCTCTCAAAATCAAATCAGGAGAAATTCCAGTGAAGCATTACGTTCAACCCGAAAAACTTCGTGATCTTTCTCGTCAGGAACTCATCCAGCGCATCCTCAACGACGAACAAAAGCTCGCCGCCTCTCGCGCGAAACTTGAAGCCGAGCGTGCCGCCGGACCAACCGCGAAAGCTGCCCAAGCCGCTGCAAACACGAGCACCGCGCCGCAAGCCGCATCTCCGGTCATCGAAACTTCCAGACAAAATCAACCAGCCTCAGATCCAATCGCCAACTCACAAATCTCAAAGGAGACACAACAAATGTCATCAACGCCCGTTGCCCAAGCCAAAGCAGCACTACGCGCCAAAGCCTCAAACGACAGCTCCGCATCCGAACCTGTTTCTTTGCCTGTAAACTCCGTTCCAAACGCCAGCAGCGATACCCCTGACCTCGACCATCACTCCCGCAAATGCCAGGTCTGCCGCCATCCTCATCGCGAAACCATCGAAGGACTCTTCGTCAATTGGCACAGTCCGCGAGACATCTCCGACGAATTCGACCGCCTCGACTGGACCTCCATTTACCGTCATGCGCGCGCCACGGGACTCTACGCAAAACGCTCCCGCAACCTCCGGGCCGTCTTCGACCTCGTCCTCGAAAACGCTTCCGCCGTCACTCCCAGCGCCCAGGGCATCGTCGCCGTCGTCCGCGCTTACACCGCCCTGACGGAAAACAATACTTGGACCGAACCCGAAAAGCGCGTCCACATCATCAACCATATCTTTCGCCACGACGTGCGTGATCAATCCAATGCAATGCCGGAAGGAAATGTTGAGTCAGAGCGAACTTCCTCGACGTCGGCGGCCCAATGGTCATCTTCGGAAAGCGGCTTGCCCCGCGTATCATCCGCAGCAAACGTCTCGGAGCCGCTTTGCGATTCTTCCGTTCCACAAGCGGCGGGAGACTCAGAAACTTGTTCCGCGCCGGCCCCATCGACCCGGCACAACTCCGTTACCGCGCCGCAGACTAACGCGTTTCAGCCTCGGGCTTGCGCGCCCCAGCGCGCTATCTCACCCGGGCACGCCTCCAAATCTAATCGCAACAGCCCGGAATTAAAATTTCCGCTAAGTCACACATAACAAAGGTTCGCAAAAATTCTAATCGCCACATTTCGAGCGCGAATGGAGCAGAATCGGATGAGAAAACGCCTCATGTAACGAACACGGAAGTTCAAGCTGAACTGTTTCCGGATGGCGAGGTGGTGCTGGTTGAGGAGGTTGGCTGGCCGTCGGCAAGTCCGCGCACGGCGAGCGCCGAGCGAATCGCGGCGATCAGTGCGGCGGCGTTGTGTTTTGCGATTACGGCGTGAAAGCCAGCCCGCTGCGCCTCCGCTTCGAGGGCAGAGGAAGCCATGGACGTATAAAGGATCACAGGAACGCCGGGAAGGAGCGAGTGAATTTCGCGTCCGGCGCTAACGCCGTCGCGCAGAGGCATCAGCACATCGAGAATCACCAAATCGGGCTTCAGTTCGGCCGCTTTTTCAACGGCGGACTTGCCGTCAGCGGCTTCGCCGCAAACTTCCCAGTCGTCGCTGGCTTTGCGAAGCAGTTCTGCGGCGGCCGCCCGCAGGTGGTCATGATCATCCGCGAGTAATATTCGAACCGGCATTTGCGCGTGCGCAGCCGTGGTGCGAGGCAAGCCGGAGCGCAGCCCTGCGAGCATAATGTCGGATATGCGACGCGGAAAAGCAAGTCCGCTGAACACCTTATATTTTGCCTTTGTGTGCAAAACTGGGTGCGCTACATTCACAAACAGGCATCTGTACAGTATTCTCCGCATTGACGGCCTCGAGGGGAATGTTGACAATCGGGGTAAGGGCAGAACCTACAGCCCCAATCCCTTCCTCAACTTGGTTTTTTGCTCACGTTCAGAAAAACTGGAGAAGCCCGTCCGGACCGATTGAATGGCCATTCGCATACTCATCGCTGACGATAACGCGACTGCACGCTCGGCAGTCTCGCACGTGATTCGCAGCTCTGGAGAAAACTGGGAGATTTGCTATGAGGCCGTGGATGGCCGAGCAGCTGTCGAAAAGGCCATGGAGTTGCGGCCAGACTTGCTCATTCTGGACCTGCTGATGCCATACGATGGAATCAGCGCCGGGCGCAAAATCCGTGAACTTCTTCCGAGCACCCCCATGGTGCTCAACACCATCTGGTCTTCGCCCGCGTTAGAACAGGAAGCCAAAAGAGCGGGCTTTCAGGTGGTCGCTGAAAAATCCAGTGGCGCCGTGCTCATTTCCGCGATTCAGCAAGCCCTGCTGGCGCGGTTTGAGAATTAGAGAACGACGTTTCCGCGCATAAGTCCCTCCTGTTGCAAAGAATTCGCCGAAGCCAATCAATGCCAAACCAGCGCGCGAAGCACATCCTTTTGCCTTGCGAAGGGCAATTGATCAACACATACGCAGGATGAATACTTTCTCAGCGTCAAGGAGCGGATTTGGAGCGGAGGAATTCGCCGCCGAGCACGGGGCTGAAGAGGAAGTCGTGAAATTCGCCGGTGAGGCCGTTGACGCGAAACAGAGTGCTGATCTGCGCCCAGTGGCGGGTCTCGTGGAGCAGGACATGCGAGATGATTTTCCTCGGTGTGGCGCGAAGCGTGCCTCCGAAAAAATCGAATTCTTTGAGAACATCCCATTCACTGGGCGGGAACGATTCGACGAAGTGCCGTAGGTCGTTGCGGCTCTGACGGCCGAATTCGAAGAGGGCTTCGATGCTGTCGCTGGGGACGCCGACGGGGTCGGAGAGCGGGCGGGCGGAGAGCCTGTCGACGTAGCGCTTTTCGGCGGAGAAGATGTGCTTGATGATGTCGCCAACGGTGGCGAAGCGGTCGCTGTTCGCACCGGCGCTGGTTTTCAGAACGGCGTCGCCGCGCTGGATGAGCCATTCGTGGAATTTCTCGCGCTCCCAATGCGTGTAGTCCATGAGATCGGCGAGGCCGAGGCTGACGGGCATGACACACCTCCTTGTTTTCGCGATTAGATGCCGCGGAATGAGGGCGGATTCGGCGGATTTGGGGCGAGGACGCCAGTGACGCCGGCCTTCAGGTCGGCGTGCAAGCGAAAGATAAAAGCCGCAGATTCGCGAAAGGCGCGATTCTGCGCTACACGGGCAACGGCGGCGCGGTCAGATGACGGCGAGGTTTTTGCCGACGCGCTCGAAAATTTCGAGGGCGCGTTCGAGATCGGTGCGTTTGTGGGTGGCGGTGACGATGGTGCGCAGGCGCGCTTGGCCCTCCGGCACAACGGGATAGCCGATGGCCAGCGCGAGGACGCCTTCGTCGAAAAGCTGACGCGAAAAATCGAACGCTTTGGCGGCTTCGCCGACGATGATCGGCGTAATCGGCGTTTCGCTCTTGCCGGTGTTGAAGCCGAGTTTTTTCAAGCGGCGCTTGAAGAACTTCGTATTGCTCCAGAGGCGCTTGATGAGTTTTGCGCCTGCTTCGGAATCGAGCAGTTCAAAGGCGGCCTGGCAGGTCGCGGTGACGGAGGGCGGATGAGATGTGGAAAACAGAAACGGACGGCCTCGATGGTAGAGAAAATCAATGAGGTCGCGCGAGCCGCAGACGTATCCGCCGATCGAACCGATGGCTTTGCTGAGCGTGCCGACCTGAATGTCCACGCGGCCATGGCAGCCGAGATGGTCCACGGTGCCGCGGCCGTTGCGTCCCAGAACACCGGAGGAATGCGCGTCGTCCACCATCATGATGCAGTTGTATTTTTCAGCGAGGTCGCAGAGCTGCGGGAGCGGCGCGATGTCGCCTTCCATGGAAAAAACACCGTCGGTGATGAGCAGCTTGTGGCCGTTCCAGTCTTTGGTTTCCTCGAGGATGCGCTGGCAATCGGCGACGTCTTTGTGCTTGAAGACTTTGATGGTGGCTTTGGAGAGGCGGCAGCCGTCAATGATGGAGGCGTGATTCAATTCGTCGGAGATTATGAGGTCTTCCTTGCCGAGGATGGCAGAGACGGTTCCGGAATTGGCGGTGAATCCGGACTGGAAAACCACGCAGGCCTCGGTGCCTTTGAAGCGGGCGATTTGCTCTTCGAGGTCCATGTGAATTTTCATGGTGCCGACGATGGTGCGGACGGCGCCGGAGCCGACG
>DASUAV010000181.1:0-7697 GCA_035763605.1 Candidatus Acidiferrales bacterium | reverse complement strand
GGCTGAGTAGAAGCGAAGCGGCGGCAAACGCAAAGAGGGAGATGAGGTACCGGACTACAGATCCTGAGGGCATGCGGACCTTCGTGGCTTCGGGCTGAAGAGACCGGAACCGGGCATCCGTCGGAACAGAGGTGCCGGTCTAGCTGGACTGGACAAGAAGAGCACGCCAGCGGCCAGAATGCAGGCAGCTGGCACTTTGGTTGGCAAGGAGTTAGCGCAAGAGCAGTTCGATGTGTTGCAAGAGATTGCACCGTGGCGAGAAGGAAGTTCAGGAATTGAGCACGGTACGTTGGCGGATGTAGGGGAAGGGTTACGAGCGTTACGGGTTCTAACTACGCGAGAACCGTGACGCACCCAAGCTAGCGGGCCTCGCAGACAAGCTTAGGAACGGGCGAGACCCCGACGGATGAACGGGCCGAAGCTGAGAAGACCGGTACCAAGAAGAATCAGCGACGATGGTTCGGGCGTTTCGCTAGCATCCACCACAGTAGCGAAGAAACCAACCTCGCTCGTGAACTCGTCCGCGGTGGTGCACTGCGGATCGCTTTCGGGACAGTAAATGAAACCCACTGTAAGGAATTCGGTGGCACCGGGTTCAAAAAAGTCGGGCTCCGTTGGAGTAGGAGTGGGAAATGTAATCGAAAAGTTGGTTGAAGAGCCTGACGGGAGTGTCGAGAGAGAGTTCAGGAAGGTGGAAGAAACATGTGTGATGTCAATGAAGTCGTCGTCGCCAAAGAAAATTTGGTCCTCCGATATATCCACTTCGCTGAATTCCAACTCCTCTCCAGAATTGTTCGTAAGAGTGAAATTCAAAGTGAGGCTCTTACCTCCAGTTACGGTGAAAAATGGTCCGTTACTGTCCAATGTGAGCGTAAGGCCGGTTGGAGATGCACTGGCGTGCTGTGGGACAAACATTAAGCCAAGAACTAACGTCGGCAGTGCAATTGCGAAGCGGAATGGCGCGAGTCTTGGGCATAAGTTTCCTTTTCGAGAAGAACTTTGACACGGTACCGCGAGCATGCTTCGTGCCAAAGGTCTCTGGCATGCCTTCCTCCGCTTCCCGTTTGCTGGCAACAGATTAAACCGGAATCTCTCGATGATCTGGGGCATGTTCTGCAATGGCTTGCAGAGTGAAAATGCAAGGCGGTGCATATGTCCTCCCATGCTAAGCCTGAGAGGAGGGCTTACGTTCCTTCGTTCGCAAGGTGAAAACTACGTCCCTTCATTCCAGGAGGCCAGGTACTGCTCCTGTTCGGGGGTGAGTTTGTCGATTTGGGTGCCGAGGGATTCGAGCTTGAGGCGCGCAATTTGGGAATCGAGCTCCTCGGGCACGGCGTAGACGCGCTTTTCGAGTTTCGCGGCGTGCTTGATAAGGTGCTCGACGGAGAGCGCCTGATTGGCGAAGCTCATGTCCATGACCACGGCGGGATGGCCTTCGGCGGCAGCGAGGTTGATGAGGCGGCCTTCGCCGAGGAGATGGAGCTTGCGGCCGTCGCGCATGACGTATTCCTCGACGAACGGGCGAAGTTCGCGGTGCGAAATGGCCATTTTTTCGAGCGCGGGAATGTCAATTTCCACGTTGAAGTGGCCGGAATTGCACATGACGGCGCCGTCGCGCATTTGGTTGAAGTGATCGGCGGCGAGAACGGATTTGTTTCCGGTGACGGTGATAAAGACTTCGCCGATCTTCGCGGCTTCGTGCATGGGCATCACGCGGAAGCCGTCCATGATGGCTTCGATGCCCTTGGTGGGATCGATTTCGGTGACGATGACGTTGGCACCGAGACCTTTGGCGCGCATGGCGACGCCGCGTCCGCACCAGCCGTATCCGGCGACGACTACGTTCATGCCGGCGAGAAGCAGATTGGTGGCGCGAATGACTCCATCGAGAGTTGATTGGCCGGTGCCGTAGCGATTGTCGAAGAGGTGCTTGGTGAGCGCGTCGTTGACGGCGATGATGGGATAAGCGAGCGTCCCGTCTTTGGCCATGGCGCGGAGGCGAATCACGCCGGTGGTGGTTTCTTCGGTGCCGCCGATGACGTTAGGGATGAGATTTTTGTGCTTGGTGAGCAGAGTGGTGACGAGGTCGGCTCCATCGTCCAGCGTGATTTGCGGGTGATGCTCGATGGCCGCGCTGATGTGCGCGTAGTAGGTGGCGTTGTCTTCGCCTTTGATGGCGTATGTGGGGATGTTGTAGTCCTTGGCGAGGCAGGCGGCGACTTCGTCCTGCGTAGAGAGAGGATTGGAGGCGCAAAGGACAAGGTCCGCGCCGCCGTCGCGCAGAGTGATGGCAAGATTGGCGGTTTCGCTGGTGACATGCAGGCAGGCGGACATGCGAACGCCCTTGAGCGGCTTCTCTTTGATGAAGCGCTTGCGGATGAGCTGGAGAACGGGCATCTGCTGATTGGCCCATTCGATTTTGCGCTTGCCGCGGTCGGAGAGGGTGAAGTCCTTTACGTCACTGGCGGTCTTGGTTGCGGTTACGGTGTCCACGATGATGGTCTCCCTAGAAAATAGCGTCAGAAAAGCAAAATGCAGATTCCTGGTCGGATGCTGGTCGCATCCCCCTCAGAATGACAGTTCTAACAAAAAGCGCACGACAAGCTCATGACTGAAGAGCCGGTAAGAACCGAACGACAAACCCCAGCGGCTGAAGCCACATGGGCCAGTCGTCATTGCGGCACGGCTGAAGCCGCGCCCTTACAAAACCTGAGCCTCAGGACATATCCTGAGCCTGTGCTGCTAAGAAGCTCCAAAAGCCGCAGACCTTCAAAAACGCAAAGGTCTGCGCTACACAGGCAAACAGCAAGAAAAACTAGTTGCTGGCCACGACGGCGGCGGGCAGGCCGGCTTCTCGGCGAATGGCGTCGGCGCGGTCGGTCCTTTCCCACGTGAATCCGGGGCCAGTGCGACCGAAATGGCCGTAATTCGAAGTGGCGCGATAAATCGGCCGGCGGAGATCGAGCGTTTCGATGATGCCGCGCGGCGTCAGCTTGAACGTGCTGCGAATCAGTTCAGTGATTTGCGAGTCGGCGATTGTGCCGGTGCCGAATGTTTCGGCCATGACAGAGACAGGCTCGGCGACGCCGATGGCGTAGGCAAGCTGGACTTCAAGTTTGCGGGCGACGCCTGCGGCGACGAGATTCTTGGCGATGTAGCGCGCCATGTAGCAGGCGGAGCGGTCAACCTTGGTCGGATCCTTGCCGGAAAGCGCGCCGCCGCCGTGACGGCTGTAGCCGCCGTAAGTATCCACGATAATTTTGCGTCCAGTGACGCCCGCATCGCCCATTGGGCCGCCAGTGACAAAACGGCCGGTGGGATTGATGTGGAAGCGCGTGAGCTTGTCAATCATGTGCGCGGGAATCACGGGGCGAATCACTTCGTTAACGATGGCGTGTTCGAGGTCACGGTTGGAGACTTTGTCGCTGTGCTGCGTGGAAATGACGACGCAATCCACGCGCGCCGGGCGGCCATTGATGTATTCGACGGTGACTTGGGATTTACCATCAGGACGAAGGAAGTCAACGACCCCTCGCTTGCGAATGGCGGAGAGGCGCTGCGTGAGGAGATGAGCGAGTTGAATCGGCATGGGCATCAGTTCTTCCGTCTCGTCGCAGGCAAAACCGAACATCAGGCCCTGGTCGCCCGCACCGCCGGTGTCTACGCCCATGGCGATGTCGCCGGACTGTTTTTTTACAGCGGAGACTACGGCGCAAGTGTCAGCGTCGAAACCATATTTGGCGCGGGTGTAGCCGACGTCGCGAATGACGTTGCGAGCCGTTTCGGAGAAGTCCACGTAGGTCGTAGTTGTAATTTCGCCGGCGACGACAACCAGGCCGGTGGTCACCAGCGTTTCGCAGGCGACGCGGCCCATGGAATCGTCCTTCATCACGGCATCGAGAACTGCGTCGGAAATCTGGTCGGCGATTTTGTCGGGATGGCCTTCGGTGACAGATTCCGAGGTAAACAGGAACTTCTCTTCAGAGCGAGCCAAGACGGTCTCCTTCAATGGGATGGAAGGCAAATCAGCGGCCTCACGAGCGGGCCGACAACACAAACTAAACAGAGACCGTAACATGCGGGTAAGGGAGTGTCAACGAATTGCAGCGAAATGGGTTGTCCGCGGGCTGAACGGCGGATTTGAAGGTGCGAACGGCTAAAAAGAACAGGCCGGACGCCGCGCGGGAGCGCCTGCTGCGTGAAAAGTTTTGCAGGACTTGGGCCGGTTCCTACGGCTCGGAGGCGTCTGGAGGTGGAGGAGGAGCGCCGGTGCGACGCCAGAGCAGGTAGCCGCGGATAAATTCGTCGAGATCACCATCGAGAATGCGATTGACGTTGCCCTCTTCGATTTTCGTGCGGTGGTCCTTGATGAGCTGATATGGCTGGAGGACGTAGGAGCGAATCTGGCTGCCGAAGCTGATATCGAGTTTGGCTTCGTCGCGCTTGCGCGTTTCTTCGCGGCGCTTTTCGATTTCGTGCTCATAGAGCTGGGCTTTCAACACTTTCATGGCGAGTTCGCGGTTTTTGTGCTGGCTGCGCTCGTTTTGGCATTGCACGACGATGCCCGTGGGAAGGTGCGTTATGCGTACGGCGGATTCGACTTTGTTGACGTTCTGTCCGCCGTGGCCGCCGGCGCGGAAGGTATCTATCCGCAACTCGTCCGGCTTCACGTCGATTTCGATGCGATCGTCAATTTCGGGAATCACGAAAACCGAGGCGAAGGATGTGTGGCGGCGCGCGGCCTGATCGAATGGCGAAATGCGCACGAGGCGATGGACGCCGCTTTCGCTGACGAGCAAGCCGTAGGCGTTTTCGCCTTCAAAGCGAATGGTGGCGGATTTTATGCCGGCTTCTTCGCCGGGGCTGGAATCAAGAATCGTGGCGCGGAAATTCTTGCTTTCGGCCCAGCGCAGGTACATGCGCATGAGCATTTCGGCCCAGTCCTGTGATTCGGTGCCGCCGGCGCCGGGCTTGATAGTCATGATGGCGTTGAGCGCGTCGTTTTCGCCGGAGAGGAGCGTTTGCGTTTCGAGTTCGGAGACGAATTTGTCGGCGGCGCTGAGTTCGCCTGAAATGTCTTTCAGCACGGATTCGCGCTGCGCGGCATCGGATTCTTCGCGGGCGAGATGGAAATAGGTGTCAATGTCGGAGAGCGCGCGGGCGAGTTTTTCTTCGGCGGAGATATTCGATTCGGCATGTTTGCGCTGCTGGAGAACGGATTGCGCTTTCTGCTGATCCTGCCAGAAGTCCGGGGCGCTGATTTTTTGTTCGAGGGATTTCAGGAGTTCGCGGTTGGCGGGAACGTCAAAGATAGCTCCGGACGAGCTCGATGCGTTTCTTCAGCTCGTCGAAGCGCGATTGCAGATCTTCGATGTGTTCGATTGTTGGCATGACCGTATTGTTGCAGAATCAGCGCAAAACACAAAATCGAAACGCTGACGAACAGGGGAAAAAGGGCGGCATAAAGCCGTCCCTACAGCTTAGGATGCTCTGAATTTCGCAGAAACATGGACAGCGACAAAACTATTGTCGCAATAACGCAGAGCCAGGCGAGCCATTCGCCGAAACGAGTGAACGGCGTCACGTCGGAGCGGAAGGCGTAGGGCGCGTCGAGCTGGCTGCGCTCGAAGCGCGCGAGACGCGCGACGATTCTGCCGTACGGGTCAACGTCAACCGTGTAGCCGGTGTTGGTGCAGCGCAGCAGCCAGCGGCGATTCTCGACGGCGCGCACGCGCGCCATCATTAAATGCTGCGCGGGCGCCGACGAGCGGCCGAACCAGCCGTCGTTGGAAATGTTGATGAGCAACTGCGCGCCATTTTTGGCGAAGCGGCGAATCTCGTTCGAAAAAATCGCTTCGTAGCATATGAAAACGCTGAAGCGGCCGCCGGGAAGGTAACCGACGCTGTAATCGCGTCCGGGAGTGAAGTCGCCGATGCTGTCAATGAGGCTGTGCGCGAAAAAAAGATAACGGCGCAGCGGAACGTATTCGCCGAAAGGAACGAGATGAATTTTGTCGTAGGTGAAGACGCGCTGGCCGGAAGGATCGAGCAGGACAGCGCTGTTCGAGGCGAGCCATTTGCGATCAGGGCCGAGCTTCCAATCCACAATGCCGACCAGGAAGTATTGCCCGAAATCTTCGTTTTCGAGATGCGCGATTCTTTGGGCGATGGCGGTGAATTGCGGATCTTGCAGCGTGAAAGGCGCGGGAACTTCGGGCCAGACGATGATCCCAGGGGATTTTCGCGCCGAGTCAACACTGATGGATTCGAGCTGCCGCATGTCGGCAGCGTGGAGTTGCATCCAGTTGGGCGGATAGGTTTCTTCTTGCGGCAAATTGGTTTGCACGAGATGCGCGACATGGTCAGAGTGCGCATGCGGCACGAAGTGCGGGCCGAAAATCGCAATGACGATGAGGAGAATTGCGAAGCCGAGCGTAATGCGACGGCTTTTGCGCGATGGCGCGACGAAGGCCCAGGCGAGCGACGCGTTGAATGCGCAGATGACGAGCGAGAGGCCGAGAATTCCGGTAACGGCAGTGAGTTGCACGAAAGCGAGATTGCCTGATGCGGCGTAGCCGATGAGATTCCACGGAAAACCAATGATCGGCAGATGCTCGCGCGCGAATTCGAGCGTGACCCACAGAAACGGCGCGAGCGCGCAGGCCAGGGCGACGTTTTTGCGCGCGGCGCGGCAAAGGAGCACGCAGAACACAATCGGGAAAACGCATCCGGCGAGAGTCATTAACGCGAGAATGCCTGCTGCGGCGGGCCAACTGATGTTATTGCCGTACTGGCGCATTACTGTGGCGATCCACGGAAGGCTCAACGGATAAAAAAGAGCGCCGTTAATAAAGCCGAACAGAACTGCTTGGCGGGTACGCGCGCCGATGGAGGCGAGCATCAGAAGCGCAACGGCAATCCATGCAAGCAGGGGTAGATTGTAATTGGGAAACGCGAAGGCGAGAGCCAGTCCGGAAGCGATGGCGAGGCGAAGGCGAACAGGAAACGACAGCTTCATTCAGCGCCGGTAAATGGCTTTGAATCCCTCGCGCTCGAGCGACTGCTTGGCCTTTTCGCCGACGGCCTGCGTGGGAAACGGCCCGACCTGCACGCGGTAGAACGAATCGGAAGCAGGAATGACCACGAATGCGGGAAAGCCTTTGCGCTGGAGCGCGTCGGTCATCGCCAAGGCGTCGCTTTCACTGCGCAGCGCGCCGACTTGGAGCACGATAGCGTTGCGAGACATGCGCGGAGCGCGATAGCGCGTTGGCGGAAGCGGCGCAGAGACGTGCGAAGATCGCGCGGAACTGGGGGAGATATTGCGCGACGCAGGCGCGTTTGGCGAAATGCGCGGCGTAGTGACGACTGTGGGCGCTCTCGATTCCGGCGCGGCGGATTTCGCGGATGGCGGCTTCAGCGGAACATCGGTGGTTTTCTTTTCGGTGTAAAAATCCCATTCAGTGGACGCTGGCGTCTGCACTGGCGCGGGTTTAGCGGCCGACGGCAAAGACTTCACAGAATCCAGAGATGCAGCTTCGACGGGCGTGTTGCCGTATTGCGTTTTGCCCATGACGTAGCCGAGCGTGAAAAAGACGCAGCAGAGCAGCACCACGCCCAAAAACAATCCAATCAAATGACGGCTTTCCAAAACGCGCTCGCCGCCGCGCCGCGAACCACTCATCGTTTCAAACGCCTCC
>DASUAV010000180.1:0-3349 GCA_035763605.1 Candidatus Acidiferrales bacterium | reverse complement strand
ATTTTTCCGTTGCCTGCACTTTTTCCTGCAGGAGGAACTGCGCTCATTTTGACCTCCGGTGCCGCCCCGGAAATCGGGTGCAGCCCAACAACAGCATTATAGCAAATCACCTGCTCAAGATTGCCGCAAACCGAAGATTTGTTTCACCACGATGAATTGCTATGGCCATACCCGCCGAAATACCAGCGCATCCCCACCGTATTGTAAATGCCCAGGGGTTCCTTGTTCGGTCCGTAATCAAACGCGCCCAGCACTTTATCGAATGGACTGAACGACGTGACTCCATGATTGGTGATGCGCAACTCGAAATGTTTCGGCAGCGTGATGGCCAGGCCCAGAGTGCGCTCCCAGGCCAGCGGCTGCATGGAATAGGTGTACTGGACCTGCGGAATATTATCGCCGAAAAAAAATCGCGGCTCGAAAAAGAAGTAAGCATGGCGCAGCGGCGTCCTTGCAAACGGCTGGAATTCAATGTAGCCGCTGGCCATGTAGCGGGCGAACGACGTGCAAGGCGCCTGCGGAAGATTGCAGCGGCCGAGGTCCGGTTCGTTATGCGGCGGCGCCAGCTCGAAATCAGCATAGCCGCGCAGGAACCCTTTGCCGAAGAGCAGCGGCCCGGGATAGGCGTCCTTCGACGAAGAGGTCTCCTGAGAATTCCTACCCGGTTCGCGCGACGAAACTCGGTGCGGTGCGGACGCCATCTGCGTGCTCATTTGCGCCGGCGCCTGCGCTGCGACGATTCCGGCAATACCGCTGAACGCGAACAGGACAACCATGCTCCGGCAGAATTTACGCACTATGGTGCGAAGTGGGTATGCGCTCTGCATCCTATTCCCCTTTGCGATGAGGTGAGCAAAATCTGAGCAAAACCTAAACGGTAGTGGTTGGCCGCGATCAGTGCAAGCCAACGCTGCCGCGCACCGATTCGATCAATTTGGCCGAATCATAGCCGACGCCGTCTTTGAAAACGAGCTCGGTTTTTTCAATGTCATTTATGTTTTTCGAGGGATCGCCGGCGATTACCACAATGTCGGCCTGTTTGCCGGCAGCGAGCGTGCCGATTTGATTTTCTTCGCCGAGGAATCGCGCGCCGTTTTCCGTGTAAATTTGCACCGCCTGCCCCGGCGTAAATCCTGCCCCTACCAGAAGCTCGAGTTCTCGCTGATCGCCGAATCCGGCCAGATCGCCGCCATAGCCAGTGGGATCTTCGCCCGCGAGCAGCAGACCGCCTGCTTTCACGAAGTCACGTTCGAACTGCATTTCCTTTTTGAGCAGATCCGGCCAGGGAGAATTCGCCGATTGCCCAATCAGTGAACGCTGGCCTAAATACGCAATCGCTGCCTCAGGAAGAAGGGCGTCGATAACCCGCTGTTCGAGCGGCGGTTCATTCGGCGCGAAAGTCTCGAAGATAACGATTGTCGAAGTAATCGCGACATGATGCGCCACCAGGTCGCGAATCGTTTCCTGTACCGGCGCACTTTCCACATCAATTTTGGCAAGCGTCTGCGCGGTAAGCTGCTGAGAAGGACAGACGTCCGGCGTTTTCCCAGGATCGAATTCCGTGTCAACCATCAGGCCGTGCTCGAGATCGTCAATGCCGAGCGCGGCAGCTTCTTTGAATCCCACTGAGCAAAGATGGCCGGTAACTTTGATTCCGCGTTTGTGAGCTTCCTGAACCGCTGCGCCCAGTTCCGCGCGGGTGATGTGCATGTACGCCTTGAACGAAGTAACGCCTTCGTCAGCCCAGAAATTCACCGTCTTGCGCGCGTCGTCTGCGCCGGTCAATTCATGCATCTGCGGCGTGAATGAGCCCGCGCCCTCCAGATACGGTCCGGTAACGTGAATCTTCGGACCGGCGAGCTTGCCGGCATCAATCAATTTCTTCAATTCCAGATCGGTATACGGCTCGATGCTGCCGGTGGTGCGCAGCGACGTGACGCCGCTCGCCAGATAAAGCCGTGGGAAGCTGAAACCCATTTCGTTATAGAGCGCCACAGGCAGACGTCCAGTCGAAGAACCACCAGATGGATAAAACATGTGTTCGTGCATGCCGACCAGGCCGGGAATAACAGTTTTGCCGCTGAGATCGAGGACTTGCGCGCCCTGCGGAACGGTCGCTGACGCCGCGTCGCCGATGGTTTCGATTTTGCCGTTGGAAATGACGATCGTCTGATTTTCGCGCGCAGGCGTTCCCGTGCCGTCAATCACGCGCACATGCGTGAGCGCAATTACCGGCGCATCCACCTTTACAAATTCGCGCACGCCGCGCGCGAGAGAGGACGAAGATTGCGCGCGCAACTGCGACGCAAAAGACAGAGCCAAGAAGAATGCGCATGTCAGCACGCGAGCTAGGATTTTCTTCATCTGTTGGACCTTTCAGCGCCGCTTGTGCGGTGAGCAGGGGCGGCAAGCCGCGTCATTTTGCTTCAAGCGACCGAATCGGGCAACAGGAATGAATGCGCTGCGAGTATGCGGGAATGATTGACCGGCGTCTTGCCGCAGAATACGCTAGCGCGACTCCGAAATGAGGTGAGCGATGAAAATCGAGGCGTTTGAACTGGAACGATGGCAGTCAATTTGGGAGAACCAGGTTGAATTGAATATCGCGGAAAGCGGTGTTGAGCCGCTGACTTTGCGCGAATTGCTGGCAGATAGCAATACCGATATGGCGCGCATTCTTGACGCGCGGCTCGGCTATCCGCAGACCAACGGCAGCGAGGAATTGCGCGGGCGAATCGGAAGCCTGTACGACGGTGCAAAAGCTGGAAACGTGCTCGTTACTTGCGGCGGCGCAGAGGCGAACTACCTTGCAACGTGGTCGCTTCTCCAGCGCGGCGACGAAATTGTCTTCATGCAGCCGAATTATATGCAAATTGCGGGAATCGCAAAAAGTCTTGGCGCTCGCGTAAAACCGTGGCGCTTGCGCGAAAAGTTAAGCTGGGCGCCGGATGTAAATGAACTGGCGAAAGTAGTGAGCAAACGGACAAAAATGATTGCGGTGTGCAACCCCAGCAATCCCACGGGTGCTGTCCTCAGCGAAGAAATCATGGATGCCGTCTGCAAAGCCGCCAATAAAGTCGGCGCATGGATTTTGGCGGATGAGGTCTATCGCGGCGCGGAATTCAACGGAACCACCACGGCGAGTTTTTGGGGACGTTATGAGCGCGTGCTGTGCACCGCCGGCCTTTCCAAAGCCTACGGCTTGCCCGGATTGCGCACCGGATGGGTCGTCGCTCCGCCGAAGATGGCAGAGAGGCTGTGGGGCTATCACGATTACACCAGCATCGCGCCAACCATGCTCACCGACCGCGCTGCCTCGTTCGCGCTTGAACCGCAACAGAATGCGCGC
>DASUAV010000179.1:0-5427 GCA_035763605.1 Candidatus Acidiferrales bacterium | reverse complement strand
TGATTGTTCGTCAAAATGTATCCATCCGCATTGACGATCACGCCGGAGCCCAGGCTGGTCTCTTTCTGCGTGATCGGTCCCTGGTTCCCGAACTGGTTCCCGAAAAATTGTCGGAAAAATGGATCGTCGAAAAATCCCGGCGTGTTGCCTTGCACTTTCACCACGTGCGTCGTCGAGATGTTCACAATTGCCGGAAGCGCCGGCTTCACCACCGAAGCGAATCCGTTCGCGAATCCGCCCAGCCGCACCGGATCCACATTGTCGGCCACTTTCACCGGCACAGCCGGCGCGCCAAACACTTTATGTCCGGCCCAATACACCGCCCACGTGCCGAACACCGCGCCCGCTACCAGCGCCAGCATTAAAATCGCAATTGCGACTCCTCGCCGCATGTGAAGCACTTCTCTGCTCATTTCAGTCCCTCCTCCGATTCCCTGTAAGCATATTTCCTTCGTATGAATCTATGGACGTGCCAAACTCAAAAAAGTTTTCTTTTCGCGAGCGCCGCGTTCGCTCAACCTCGCGCGCAGTACGGTATGCAATATCCGTTTTTCTGACCACTGTCTACTGACCACTATCTTTTCGAACAGGCGGGAACTCAATCTCTAGCAGAACAGCGTACACTTCCTCGCGCGGTTTCCCGCCGTCGCCTTCCTCACATTTTTTCCGCGACCCTGGGGCAACACCTGTTTAGATGCATTTCAGCCGCTTCACGTCCTCGCACCTATTTTACTCCTTTTCGTCGTGCATGAGCCTGTGCTCTCCGTCATTTCTGCGCCCTACCCCCCATTCCTCCGCGCCCTACAACGATAACGACGTCACGACCCGATGGAACTTATTCGGCTGCTCACGAGGCGAGCCGATAGAAAAAAACGCGCGCCGTCCAAAGTAAAAGCATCCTGAGACGCCGCGCGCCTCGCTTTTTTTTGGAGTGTGGCTCGTCCTGAGCGCAGCCGAAGGGCGTCTCGACGCCGCTTTACACCCGTCTCATCATCCTCTCGCAGTCCGCTCGTTCAGCTCGAATTCTCCGCGCCACGCATTCAGCTGCTCAGTAGATTCGTCCAGCCTTGCGAAGGCTCACCACTTTTGCAACAATGTCCCGCGCTTCGTCGCTCTATTGAATCTTGATCCTGCGCATCGGAGGCAACTTCTTCGGCGCGTTTGCGTTGTCTTGAACTTCGGCGCGCAAAAAAAGGAATCGCTGAAAATGAAACGCCAGCCTCTCGCTATTTTTTCTCTCGCCGCTCTCGCGCTCTGCGTCGCCGTTCTGCCGCTCGCCATCGCTGCAAAGACCGCCGCAAAAAATCCACCCGTCCCCGCCGCGCCGCAGGACGTCGCCGTTCATCCCCAAATGAACGACGGCACCGGCCCCGCCCTCGCCGCCATCGCCGGCCACGGCATGATGGACTCCCACGCTTACGAATATCTCGAACAGCTCAGCGACGACGTCGGCCCGCGCCTCACGGGTTCCGAGCGCTGCAACCAGGCCGTTCAATGGGGAGTCGCTACCATGAAAAAAATCGGCCTGCAAAACGTCCGCGCCGAACCCTGGCAAATTTTCCGCGGATGGCAGCGCGTCTCCGCCTCCGCCGAAGTTGTTTCTCCTTCGCAGCATCCGCTCATGGTGGATTCCATGGGCTGGGTCGGTTCCACTCCTCGCGGAGGCGTCACCGCCGACCTCATTCCATTCAACGTTTTCGATCTCGACAACGAGCTCGCGCACAATTCCTCGAACTGGCGCGGCAAAATTCTCATCGCCATCCAAAAAGGCCCGCGCCCCGAAGGCGACGGCATGGTCGAGTTCGCGAAGTTCGGCGACGTGCTCAAAAAAGCTCACGAAGTCGGCGCTGTCGCCGTCATCGGCGGGCAGGCCGGCGCAAAATCCCAGGGCATGCACCTCACCCATACCGGCGCGCTCGGCTTCGCCACCTTCTACGACATTCCCGTCGTCAGCATCTCCGCCGAAGATCAGGATCTCCTCGAACGTTTCCTCGACCGCGGCAAACAAGTTCGCGTGCACATTGACGTGCAAAATCGCGTCACTGACGGCCCTGCCGATACTGCCAACGTCGTCGGCGAAATTCCCGGCACCGAGCATCCCGAACAAATCATCGTCGTCGGCGGCCATCTCGATTCGTGGGACCTCTCCGAAGGCGCCACCGACGACGGCGTCGGCGTAGTCACTACTCTGGGCGCCGCGGAAGCCATCATTCGCTCCGGATTCAAGCCGCGCCGCACCATTCGCTTCGTTCTTTTCACCGGAGAAGAAGAAGGCCTGCTCGGCTCGCTCGCCTACACCAAGACACACAAGTCCGAAATGAAAAATCACGTCGCTGCGGTGATTCTCGACAATGGCCAGGGCCCCGTCACCGCGCTCAACATGGGCGGACGCGACGACACCGTCTCCGCCGCCTCCGAGCTCGCCGCCAATCTCTCCGCCTTCGGCAAGATCACCGCCAACGACAACACCGAATTCGGCACCGACGTCGGCCCCTTCATCCTCGAAGGGCTCCCCGGCATCAATCTTGACCAGGATTCGCCCGAGTACCGCTACACGCACCACTCCAACGTGGACACCTTCGATAAAGTCGACGAAGCCATCCTCGCGCGCGACGCCACCGTGCAAGGCCTCGTCGCCTTCTGGATCGCCGACCGCCCTGAGCGCCTCGCTTCTCCGTGGCCGCCCGACCGCACCGCGCAGATGCTCATCGAGCACCACGATGACGTGATGCTCAAGCTCTTCGGCCTCTGGCCCTTCGGCAACCAGTAGCCGGTTTGTGTAGCGAGTCGGCTTGTGTAGCGCAGAATCGCGCGTCTCAGCGAATCTGCGGCTTTTGGTCTTCCGGCTGTTCCGGATTTCGCATGTTCGCGCCGACACGAATCTGCGGCTGTTGGCCTTTCGCATGTTCGCGCCGATGCCTGTTCGCGCTGGCGTGCGCGAAAACGTAAAAGCCGCAGACTCTCAATAAGCGAGAGTCTGCGCTACCACTGCGAGTCGTTCATTAGTCACCGCACAGACTTGAGGTCACAGGTTTGTGACCTCAACCGCGCGGCTCTTTCTGCTTGCTCGTCACTCGTCACTTCCCACTCGTCACTGCTTTTACGCGCCTTTGATGTTGGTGACGTGAATCGTATTGGTCCCCGTGTCCAGCGTCCCCGTGACCTTTACATCCTTGCCCACAAACTTCTTGGCGTCGTTCTGGTCATCGAGAAAGTGCCCGGAGTAGCCCTTGTCCGTCTTGCCGGTAATCAGCGCCATCTGCCCGCTCTTGAGCTGCATGATTTTTCCGGTGAACTCTTGCGAAGTTGCCGCCGGCTGCTGTTGCTGCGCCTGAACCGCCGGCTGAGAACCTGCGTGCCGCATGGTGCGCGCCGAAGCGAACGGGGAGAGTCCGAATGCGAGAAACACACCCAGCAACGCCGTAAGAAAAGCGTTCTTTTTCGTTTTCATTTTTATCCTCTCATGGGTTCTCCCTCTTTACCCCCACACGGGTTGGTTACTCTTCACGGTAGGCGCTTCCCCGCCAAAGTCAATGCGGCCTTCTCGCCCCTCCCCTGCGGGCGATTGTGTAGGTGAATCTTTGTCGGATCCGCGGCGAATTCAATTCCGGCGGAATTCTTCCAGCGTAAATCCCGCATCCTTCAGGATGCGAAGAAACAGCCCCTTGGGCAGATCCTTTGCGTGCACAGGAATGACGAGCGCCTTGCGGGGTGGGATGTTCGAGGATGAGATGCGACCCGGTCTGCCGTACTTTACGATACCCCTGCCGGACCAAAAACCGGATCAGCTCGCGCGCAGAAACCATTCAGTCCAGCGCCAACGTAACCGTCTCAGCGTAAATCGTGCGAGGCGTTGGCACACGCTTGCGCTTCTTGCGGCAATGTTGGATATAAAGCCGCATCGCCTCCAGGATGCTCTTCTTCGCTTCTTCTATCGATTTCCCGAGCCCATACACGCCCGGAAAATCCTCGCTGTAAGCGTAGTAGCGCTTCCCTTCGCGCTCCACAGTGATTGGATAGCTGTACAGGGTCATTGTAAGTGTAGCTTACCATGACCGCGAACCTTTTGCCTTTGCTGACCTTTGCTGGTCACTGTCCCCCGACCACTGACCACTGTCTTTAGCACTTGATCAACACTCCCCTTTTGATCAACGATCCGATCCCTTGAGCATCCCAGTCAAAATGTCTCGCCCCGTCACTCCATCTCCATCCGCGCCCGAATCCGATTTTCCGGGTGCCCCATCCTTCGCGCCCTCTGCGAAGGGTGGGTCTGTCTCACCTCCATCTCCCGCTTTTCATGACCCAAAACATCACATCAAAATCTTCCACGGTGACTGCCTCCAAATCCTGGCCGCTCTCCCCGCCGAATCCATCGACCTCATCTTCGCCGACCCGCCCTACTTCCTCTCCAACGGCGGCATCACCTGCCACGCCGGGCGCATGGTCTCCGTCAACAAAGGCGAATGGGACCGTCTCCCCGGTCCCGACCGTGGCCCGGTAAGGGCCAGATATGACAAAGTTCATGAATTCAACACCGCCTGGCTCGCCGCCTGCCAGCGCGTCCTCAAACCCGACGCCTCCATTTGGATTTCCGGCACCTCCCACGTCATCCACTCCGTCGGATTCGCCCTCCAGCAGCTCGGCTTCAAGCTCTTGAACGACATTTCCTGGGTCAAGCCCAATCCTCCTCCCAATCTCTCCTGCCGCTATTTCACCCATGCCACCGAAACCATCATCTGGGCCGCGCGCGACAAAAAGTCCCGCCACAAATTCAATTACCAGCTCATGCGCCAAGTCGCCGGCGGCAAACAGATGAAGTCCGTCTGGACCATCCCTCCTCCCGAGCCCTGGGAGAAAAATTTCGGCAAACACCCCGCCCAAAAGCCTCTCGCCCTCCTCAAACGCATCCTCCTCGCCTCTTCCGACGAAGGCGACCTCCTCCTCGACCCCTTCCTCGGCTCCGGCACCTCCGCCCTCGCCGCCTTGCGCGCCCACCGCCGCATCATCGGCTGCGAAATGTCTCTCGAATCCGTCAGCCTTTCCTTGACTCGCCTCTGTTCCGATTTGGTACACGCGCAAATTTCTCTCGATTGCATTCACTTTTCTATTGATCGCCTCAACGATCCTGTGGATCGATCAATTGACCGGCCAAATGGCCGGTCAAACACCAGACCAATCGCAACGAAAATGTCACCCGCGCCCAACGTCAAACTCGTCCGCCGCGAACGCCGCTACTATTTCATCGGCTCCTCGCGCCGCGAAGTCATCTACTCCGCCCCCGCCGACTCCCTCGAAGACGCCTGGGCAAAATTCACCAGTAGTTCCGAGAGCTCCGCTCAAATTATTTTTATTATCAAAACCGAAACAGAGATTTATCTGAACGATGGAACGTGATCTAATCCCTGCGTGCAACTCTCGCTTCCGCGC
>DASUAV010000178.1:0-7778 GCA_035763605.1 Candidatus Acidiferrales bacterium | reverse complement strand
GCGTGGAGGCAGCGCATCGCGCAAACGCTTCCCGCCGAGCCCAATTCCACATGGCTCGAAATCGGCGCGGGCCACGGCGAAATGACCGAAACCCTCGCCGCGCGCGCCCGCCGCGTCATCGCCGTCGAAACCGACCATGCGCTCGCGTCTGCGCTCCGCACGCGTTTCGCCGCGCAACCGAATATCGAAATTATCGAATCCGACATCCTCGCCGTCGATCTCGCAGCAGTAATCGAAAACGCTCGCGCAGCCGATTTTCGTAAGGGCGCGGCTTCAGCCGCGCCGAAAACCGACCCAACGAGTGCGCCTTCAGGCGCTGAGGAACGTCTTGGCGTTGCCGCTCCTGAGCATGATGTAAACGCCAAGCATTTTCGCATCTACGGCAATCTGCCCTACTACATCACTTCGCCGATTCTTGCGCATCTTTTCCGCTTCGCCGCGCAAATCGAATCCATTCACATCGTGATTCAACTCGAAGTCGCGCAGCGCATCGCCGCGACTCCCGGCCATCGCGAATACGCCTACCTCTCCGCGCTCTGCCAATACTTCTCGCGTCCCGAAATTGTGTTGCGCATTCCACCCGGCGCGTTTCGTCCGCCGCCCAAAGTGCATTCCGCTCTCGTCGCCATGCGCCTTCCCGGCGAACGCGCGCGGATCGGCATCGCAAATGATTCCGCTTTCCTGGAATTTCTGCAGCACTCGTTCGCTCACAAAAGAAAAACTCTGCGGAATAACCTGAAATTCATTTTCAGCGACGGAAAAATCGCCGCCTCCCTCGCCGCCTGCAAACTCACAGCAAATTCGCGCGCCGAAGAACTGTCTCTCCCGCAGTTCGCCGAACTTTTTCACACGCTCTCACCGCAGGGTTAGCCACGGCAACTTTCCTTGTTGCTGTATCTTTCCCTGCTTCCCTGCCTTTTCGCCTCTCTACTTCGCCGTGCCCACCTGTTCGATAACTTTTCTCAGCCGGTCCGGATAATCGCTCATAATCCCATTCACGCCCATTTCTATCAGCATGAGCATCTCTTCCGGACGGTTCACCGTCCACGTGGCCACTTGCAATCCCGCATCCCGCGCTTTGCCCAGCAATTCCGGCGTGACCAGATCCGCGCGCGGCAAAATCTGACGCGCCCCGATTTTCATCGCGCGTTCAATCACGTTCGGCTCCGGACTCTCGAACAAAAATCCCGTGAGCAGCGCCGCATCCAGCCGCCGCAATTTTTCGAGCAGTCCAGGATCGAAGGAAATCACCATCGTCCGCGCTGGCTCCTTCGCCGCGCGCAGCGCACTGACAATTCCGTGATGCACGCCCCAGCCGAACTCATGCTTGATCTCCAAATAAAACACCACGTCCGCCTCGCGCGCGAATTCCAGAATCTCATCGAGCGTCGGAATTCGCTCGCCCGCGAATTTTTCTCCGTACCACTCACCCGCGTCCAGTTCGCGCAACTGCACCAGCGTAAAATCGCGCACCAGCCCGCGTCCATTTGTCGTGCGATCGAGAGTCGGGTCATGCATGGCCACAAAACGCGCGTCATGCGACAGCCGCAAGTCCGTCTCGATGAACGTCGCGCCAAGTTCCACGGCTTTGCGAAACGACGCCAGCGTATTTTCCGGAGCGTGCCCCGGCGCGCCTCGGTGCCCGATAATCCACGGCTTCGGCATGGTCAGCCGTATCCTACCAGATTCGATTCGCCGGTCTGCAATTGGCTCCTGTGCAATTCGCGCGACTGCAGAGGCTTCAAAATGTGCAAAACTTTTCCGCCCGCGCGTGCCGATACATTCCCGCAATCCTGCTAGGTTGCTGATGGAAAGCGATTTAGCGCCACAAATGGTACTGCGCCTCCTGGCGCATGAATTGCCCCAGAAACAGCGGGACATCCTTGCGAAGTTCTCATGGCTCTTTTCACAATTTTCGTCGTAGCGCTCGTCGTCGGACTCACCTGGTGGGACTGGCGCGACGTTCAGCGCAAATCCGGCTTCCCGCAGTGGGTTGGCAGCCTCGCGCTTGCCGGAATCGTGGCCGCTTGCGTCACCAGCTTCGGCTCGTTGAGCTCTGTACTTTACGCCCACACAGTCGGCGAACTGCAAAACGGTTTCGGCTCGCCCGCTTTTTGGCCTGAGGCAGCTTTTCTCCTCTGCGGACTGGGCGTGATTGTCGCCGCCGTCCGCAAAAAAAGCGCCCGTTCCCTGCTCCTGCTTGCCGGAGTGCTGATTTTTGGAGTCGTCCTCGGCATCGCTCTCTACGCCTGAACCAATCTCCCGATTCCATAGGACGACCAAAGGCCTCCTGTCCTTTAGTTCAACTGCCGCAATCAGCACCATTTCGTTTCTCCGCTTGCCGCGCTGTTCTGCTCTTGCCATACTTTTCTGTATGAGAACTGCGCGCCTGGTCTTCGCAATTTCGCTGGCCTTCGGATGCCTCGCCGTTCGCGCGGACGAATTTCATCTCAAGGACGGCAGTACCGTCATCGGGACAATTGTCGGCTATCAGGGTAGCGCGTTCCGCGTGAAGACCAGCTATGGATATGCGCTCGTCGAGCGCAGTTCCGTTGCTTCGATTACCGTGACGGCGCACAGCGCCTCGTCGGAGAAAAAGTCCGGAACAGAAGAAAAGCGGGCCAAAACTGAGGCAAGCAATCAAGATCCAAGAGATCCGCCGGCAAAACGCGCAGCGGATGAAACGGTGTCCCGAAAACTGGCTGCGCCATCCACCGCAGGAGCAAGCGTCAGCATCAATAATTCCGCCGCGAACCGTGTACCGCAGACTGCGTCATTACAACGGCCTTCCGCTCCCGTGGCACAAACTTCCGGCACATCCGCGAACGCGCCGACAAACGCAGTCCCCATCGGGCCTCCACCCGTGCAGGAGAAAGTGCTCGACAATCTTTACGTGAACGAAACTTATGCTTTCCAACTCTATAAGCCGCCGGACTGGCAACTCATTCAAGGCGCACGCGCGGCTCTTCCCGGAGCGATAGCTGCGCTGGGCACGTCCGATCAGACAACGTATTTGATTATTGGCCTCGAGCCTGCGGACGACACGCTACTCGCTCACGTCACCGTGACCAATGACCGTCTCGCCGATTCGTTTGACAATTTCCGGCCAACAGCTCTGCGGCAAACTCTTATCGGTGGATTTCCCGCCGTCGAATATCAGTTTCAGGGAATGGCCGAGAATCAGCTCTGGTCAGGAACCGTGGCGCTCATTCGTCATGGACAGGAGACTTTCACAATTTTCGGAGTGACTGCCGCAACTTCAGATCTGGTGCAGATTCAGCAGAACGTAATTTCACGCGCCATCGCCAGCCTGCAATTCGTCGCACTACAATCGAAATAGGCCAATATTTTTAGTCAAATTCAGTAGTCAACTGGTTGGCTGTGATAAGCGCCGTCCGACCAAAAGAATATGTCGGACTCGTATTCGTCGCGACCAGAATCAACTAGCAGAATGCCGCCGGGAGAGGCGATATTGAATTTCCGTTTCGCGCTCAGATCGAAAAAACGGCTAAGGGGAACACTGCGGACGAAAAAATTAGCAGAGTCCGCACTGTTCGAGGCCTCGGCCTCTCTTAGCCTGTAGCGTCCGTCTAAGCGGGTAAGAACCAAGAGCCGATAGCCTCTACCTGAAGTCTTTCGAGGAACCAATAATAGGCCGTAGGACACCGTCATCGTAGATTCAAATCGTCCAATGGCGAATCCTGGACACGATGACGGTTTCTTGGCGGCCCATCTCTCCCGCGCATATGCACTCAGTCTATCCACGTTTTGCAGAGTCCAGCCGCTTGCTCGCCTTCTCAACAATTCACGGGCCCCGGCAGGGATTCTGTTGGCACCACAGAGATTTTTCCCTGATGCTCTACTTGGCCCTGCGAACGCACTCGCCGCGAAAAGTGCAACGAGGAACAGGATAATCGGTTGTTTCTTTTCTACTCGCATTTGCCAGCAAGAAAGCGCGCCACCTGAAGACCTCGCTAAAATTTGGTGACTTCGGTGAAGTGAAAATCGCGGACCTTCATCGCGGGGACAACCATGTCGAAGGACTCTTCGCCCGACGCGCGCACCGCCGGGCCCATCATCTCCACGTTGGCGAGCATTTCGATGATGCTTTGATTGAAACGGAAATTGCGCACCGCGCCGGTCACTTTGCCGTTTTCCACGAGAAATGTGCCATCGCGCGTCATGCCGGTGAGAATTTTTTTGTACGGATCCACTTCGCGGATGTACCACAGGCGCGTGATGAGCAGGCCGCGCTCGGTCGAGCGAATCATTTCTTCCGCGGACGCTTTGCCGCCCGAAAAAACGAGGTTGAACGGCGCTTCGCCGTCTTCCGTGGGCAACGAAAATCCGTGGCCGGTCGGCTTCGTTTTCATTTTCGCAGCTGTAGCGCGCGAGTAGACCAGATTCACGGGAATTCCGCGATCCACTAACTTCACCCGTTCGCGCGGAAGGCCTTCCCCATCGAATGGCGGGCCGAGTTGCAGCGGATGGTACACGTCATCAAAAATGGAAATATTCTCGCCGAATAATTGCTTGCCCATGCGCCCGGTGAAACACGAACGCTGATCGAGAACGCTGGTTCCGGCAAAGTCGTAGAATAAAAACCCGACTAAATCGAGAACCGCAGGCGGTTCAAGAATCGCCGTGTAATGCCCGGCGGAAATTTCCTTCGGCTCTCGCGAATCAGCAGCTTTTTGGCTGGCGCTCGCGGCGAGAGCATCTGGATCAATTTCTCCGATATTTCCTGAACTAGCTTTGGCCCAGCCGGACGAATCTTTTTCGAGCATCGTGACCGAGAATTCCGCGCGTGTATCTTCGTAATATTCGAAGAGTCCGCGCGAATTCGCCAGCGCGAATTCCGAAAGGCCGGTGGAAAAGATTCCCGCAGTTGTCTGTTTTTTCTCGTCCGCCATTTTGCAAACGCGAGTTACAGCTTTCGCGCGATCGGCAGGAGTGGCAGCGGCGGTCTTTGCATTGAAGCGCGCGACTTTCTGCAATTTTTGCGCACCAAGCATCGGCAGCAGATCCGGATTGCGCGGCTGCACCTGCGCCAATTCGAGCGCAGCGGCAGTAACGCGGCGTAGGGATTCTTCATCGGTTTTATTCGTAGAAGCTCGCGCGGTGCGGCCGTCCACAACCGCGCGAACGGAAATGCTAATTCCCTGCTCGGCGACGTTTTGATGAATCGTGTTGTTCGCGAAGCGCGTGAGCGCGCTGGTCACGGCGCTAACGTCTACTTCGGTTTCATCCGCTTCGCTCAGCTTGAAAATTCGCTCCGCAATGCGGCGTAACTCGGCAGCGCCCAAACGATGATCAACGGCAGCAAGACCTTTGCTTCCGCTGCTGACGCGCTTGCGATGCACGGCTCGTTTTTTTGTTTTTGCCGGCATTAGTCCGAGGAGGCGATGCCCACTTTCACGTTGCGGAAACGCGCAGGTGAAGCCCCGTGGCCCGTGCCCATGGTTTGCATCGGCTGGCCTTTGCCGCAATTCGGCGTGCCCCAGAGCGTCCAGTATTCGCGCGAACAGATCGCGTCGCAACTATTCCAGAATTCCGTGGTGATGCCGCTATAACTCGGCGTTTTAATCATTCGCGCGCGGCGGCCGTTCTTGATTTCCCAGCCGATTTCCGTGGAGAACTGAAAATGATAGCGGCGGTCATCAATGGACCACGAGCGATTCGTCTCCATGTAAATTCCGTCATCGGTATCGGCGATGAGATCTTCAAAGCGGCGGTCGCCGGGCATGATGCTGATGTTGGTCATGCGAATGATCGGCAGGCGGTTCCAGCTCTCAGTGCGCATCGTGCCGTTCGAGCGCGATTGGCCGATAGCCGCGGCGGTTTCGCGATTCGTCAAATATCCAGTGAAAAGTCCGCTGGTAATAATCGGAGTGCGCTGCGCGGGAACGCCTTCGTCATCGTAGCCGAATGTGCCGAGGCCCGGGCCGTGGTCCAAACGCGCGTCAGCAACGACGTTCACGACATCTGAGCCATAGCGCAGCGAATTCAATTTCTCGAGCGTCAGAAAGCTCATGCCCGCAAAATTCGCTTCCATGCCGAGCACGCGATCGAGTTCGATGGGATGGCCGATGGATTCGTGAATCTGCAAGCCGAGTTGCGAGCTGTCCAAAATTACGGTGCGCTTCCCTTCCGGGCATTTTTCCGCGCTGTGCAAGGCGACGCACTGCTCGGCAATGCGCGGCGCGTGGCGAACGAGATCCAGTTCTTCGATGAGTTCGTACCCGCGCAGCATGTGCTGCCCGCCGAAGCTATTCGGATAAGAGCGCTTCTGAATTTCCTCGCTGGCGAAACTCGTAGCGACAATTCCCGCGCCCGATTGCATTTTCACCTGATGAATCGCCGATCCGATGCTCGAAACAAAAAGTTGCTCGATGCGGCGAAAACTCATCGAGCCTTCGGCGAGCGTCACTCCCTTCACCTTGCGCATTTCCGCATCCGCGGCGAGGAGCACGACGATTTGCGATTCAACAGGAATGCGAAACGGATCTTTAACAAATGGATTTTGCCACGTGTCCACGAAAGGCTGCTCGGGGGCCATCACTACGTCGTGGCGTTTGGCGAGGGCGGAGGCCTTGGCGATGGCGATAGCTTCGGAGACGCAGGATTCGATGCCGTGGGGGGAGAGGCGGTCAGTGGAGGCGAAGCCCCAAGCGCCATCGGCGATGACGCGGATGCCCATGCCTACGGATTCGCCCTCGGAGCAGCGGCCTACCTGGCCGTTCTTGGTGGAGATGTCGCGGTGGCGAATGTCCATTACGCGCACGTCAGCGTAGGTGGCGCGATGGGCGAGGGCTTTCTCGATGGCTGAGTTGGCTATGTGCTTCATGGCTTGCTTTGGGGCCTCGCTAGTCTTCTCATGAGCAGACAGGTCTCAAAATGTGGCGATTAGAAATCGGCCTATCCTTTGTTTTCAATAACTTAGAGCGGTTCTTAATTCTGCCGTGTTGCGATTAGAATGGTCATGGATCGGCCCTATAGCGACCGAATCGGTAAGGCTCCGCGCTCGTTTTGCGTCCACGAGAGACATCTCTTGCAGAATCATAGAAATGCATTTTAACACGAGAGTCAATGGCTTCAGGAATGCGTGAAGCGGCTGCGGATGAATACACCAAGGCCGAGGAGGCCGGTGGCGAGCAGGAGCAAGCTGGAGGGCTCAGGAGTCGGTGTTCCGGTGAAGGTTAGGCCGGCTTGGTCCATCTCGGCGGGATGAAAGCTGGAATCGAACGCTGCGATGGTGCCTAGGCCGTTAAATCCGTTGAGCGTGAAGGTGCCATCCACGCCGATGTCCGAAAACGCCGGGTTGAAAGGATCATTCCCGCGTGGGTTGATGATCTCACCGGCACTTACAAATTGTCCTGTAAACGTGACGGGTGCGGCGGCGCCTTCATTGACGGTGAGTTCGATAAAGCCGCCGGAGCTAAATTCATACTCACAGTTGCCCAGAGCGTCACATGCGAAGAACCGGAGCGGCCCGAATGAAAAAGTGACGGAGATGGACTCCGAGGAGTTGCTGACGACGAAATTTCCGTCCGGCAAAGCGAGGAGATCCGTGCAGCCACACGTATCGTTGGATATGTTCAGGTTGAGTTGAGCCGGACTGGCGGAGGCGTGTGTGGGGCTGAGTAGAAGCGAAGCGGCGGCAAACGCAAAGAGGGAGATGAGGTACCGGACTACAGATCCTGAGGGCATGCGGACCTTCGTGGCTTCGGGCTGAAGAGACCGGAACCGGGCATCCGTCGGAACAGAGGTGCCGGTCT